>LJNS01000043.1 GCA_001303245.1 Gammaproteobacteria bacterium SG8_30 | reverse complement strand
TCGCGCATCAGCGCCGACACGCGCGGCAGGTCCTCGGGGTGCACGAGGCGAGTCCAGTCCGGCGAGGCGATCACGTCCGCCTCGTCGTATCCCAGCATGGCCTTCCAGCGCGGCGAGAACCACGTGCGGTTGTTGAGTGCGTCGTAGTCCCAGAGGCCGTCGTTGGCGCAGGGCAGCGACAGTTCCTGCCGCTCCTGGACGTTGCCCAGGCGCTCCGCGAGCGCGATACGCTCGAGCCCGCTCGCCAGGCTCGTGCCGACCAGCTTGAGCAGCAGGTGCAGGTTCACGTCCCAGCCGTCGCCCGGCTCGGCCGCAGCGAAGGCGAGGAAGCCGCGAACCACGCCCTGCACCCCGAAGGCAATCAGCAAAAGCGAACGGATCTCGAGGCCCGCCAGCCTTGCGGCGTCGGCCGCCTGCTCGGCCCGGACGGCGGTCGTGTCCCGGAACTCGATGATGCGCACGTGCTCGAGTCGCGAGCGTATCCAGGGAAGCGATTCGAGCGGCTCGTCCTTCAGGACCTCGGGCCGGCAGCGCGCGAAAACGGCGCGCGACGAGACGATCGAGTCGATCTTGGTGCACGCGGGATCGAACAGTGCCATGAAGACCACGTCGGTCCCGGTGGCCTCGCGCAGGATGCCGAGGTTCTGCCGGATCACCGCATCGGCGCTCTCCGCCGTGAGGTTCTGGAAGTCGACGGCGACCTTGGTGCAGGTGATGTCGATGCCGAGCGGCGGCCGGGTGACGTCGGGCTGCCAGAGCTTCGGAGACAGGATGTCCGACGCCGTGAACTCCGGAACGCGATAGTTCTGGTCGCTCGGCACCTCTATGGGCTCCCCCTACCCCGGACAGCTTCTCCGCAGGACCACGTGCGGCCCGGAAACCTAGGAATGGTTCCCTCTCCCTTCGCGGCAGTTATTTACGCGGCATTGTGTCAGAAAGTTCTAGGAATGCAAGCTAACCGACTGATTTGATGAGCGCGTCCAGATCATCCATTCGACGCGGCGCCGATTGGACCGCAGGGTCGCGTGGCCACCTCAGCGCGCATCGGGCAGGTAGAGCAGCGCGGCACCCGGATCGCCCTGCGCGGCGCATGCAGGATTCGCCCCGTCACGTACCAGGAACCAGTCCCGGCGATTCGAGTGCCCGACCCATTCGGCGGCGGCCTGGCCGAAACAGCGCCCGCGCAACTCTTCGTCCACGAGCAGGGTGCGGCCCGAGCGCTCCGACAGCCAACGCGCCGCATCGAAGGCCTCCTGCTCCGGATCGTCGCGCCGGTGGCCGAAATTGACGACAGGCCGGGTGATGTACAGCAGGTACTGCTCCCGGTACTGCGTGAGTCCGAGCTCGCCGCCGGGCGGCGAGGCCCGCTCGAAGGCCTCGACGAAGGCGCGGCCGGAGCGCGCGTCGTTGATCATCGGATTGATCCAGAAACCCTGCACGAAGACGATGCAGGCCACGGTGGCAATCCAGGCCAGGAGCCCCCGCCGTGGCCGCAGGAGGGCCAGGCACAGAGCGACCGCCGCCGCAATGGTGACAAGCGGCGCGATCGAGGCGACGTCGTGCCGCTCGGCGAGCTCGGCCATCCTGTCCGGCCGGATCCATCCCAGGTACAGGCTCGCCGCCGCGGCCGCCAGGCCGAGCAGCGCGGATAGGCCGAATGCCGTCCGCTGCACGCCGCGGCGTTGCCAGAGCTGCACCAGATACGGGCCCGCGGCCAGCGCGAAGGCAGGAAGCGCGGGCAGCACGTAGACGCCGCGCTTGCCGGTGCTCAGGCTGAAGAACCCGACGACCAGCACGACCCATCCCAGGAACAGCAGCGACCGGCCATCGTGCTGGCGCCAGGCCTCGCGCCAGCGCGGCACGAGCCAGGGCAGGAGCGCGGTTCCGGGAAGCCAGAACAGCGGGATGACCTCGAGGATGAAGTAGTACCACGGCTCGTGATGACCCCAGGCGGCGGCGTAGCGCGTGACCGTCTGCCGGAACAGGATTTCGTCCCGGTAGGCGCGCAGCCCCGGGTCGCCAGAGAGCTCGACCGCGATCAGCATGGGAACGAGCCAGAGCGAAATGCCCGCCAGCAAAGCAGCAGGCGCGAGCCACCAGCGCGCCCCTCCCCTCGCCGGTGCCCGCGGCAGGAACCCGCCGCGTCGCAGCGCCGCGAACGGCAGCAACAGCAGCAGCGGCAGGAAGCCGGTACCCTTGGTGATGACGCCGACCCCTGCTGCGAATCCGCCCAGGGTGTAGGCCCGCCAGTCCGGGCCGGCCAGAAGGTGGCGACCGATGCCATACAGGCCCGCCGTCGCGAACAACGTCAGCAGCATGTCGATCTGCGCGGCCCGGGCCTGGACCACCATCTGGAACGAGACGGCAAGCAGGCCGGCGGCGGCCAGGCCGACCTCCCGGGACCAGACCCTGCGCCCGAGGTCGTACACGAGCAGCAAGCTGCCGATCCCCGCGAGCAGGGACGGCAGGAGAAAGGCGACGGCCAGGTTGCCGGTCAGCGCGTAGAACGCGGCGATGGCCCAGAAGAACACCGGGGGCTTGTCCTGGTACCAGTCGCCGCCGACCTGCGGGAATAGCCACTGGCCCGTGGACACCATGTCGCGCGCGATCAGCGCGAATCTCGGTTCGTCTGCAGGCCAGGGATCCCGCAGTCCGAGACCCGCCGCGTACAGCAGCAGGGCGAGCACCGTGAGAGCGAGCACGTCCCGCCGGATCTCGGCCGCGCCCGTGCTGCCCGGCCGGAACAGCCAGAGCACGTCGTCGGCGCGCTTCGTCATTCCTCGGAGACTTCCAGGCCCGGCGTGTAGCGTGAGTTGAGCCACATGACGCCGAACAGGTCGACGATGCCGACCCAGAGCCGGTTGTGCAGGCCGTACTTCGACTGGCCGCGCACCCTGGGACGATGACCGACGGGTACCGAGATCACCTTCGCCCCCTGCCGCTGGTAGAGGGCCGGCAGGAACCGGTGCATGTGATCGAAGAAGGGCAGCTGCAGGAACGTCTCCCGGTGCATCAGCTTGATGCCGCAGCCGGTGTCCGGCGTCCCGTCGCCGAGCAGCCCGCCGCGGACCGTGTTGGCCACCCTGGAGGACAGCCTGCGCAGCCAGGTATCGCGCCTCGTGACGCGGTTGCCCATCACGAGGCGCACGTCCGCCCCACCCCGCCGGGCGGCATCGAGCGCAGCCAGCATCGCGGGGAAGTCGGCCGGGTCGTTCTGACCGTCGCCGTCGAGCGTGGCGATCCAGTCGCCGCGCGCACGCTGCACGCCGGAGTGCACCGCCGCACTCTGGCCGCTGCGGCGCGAGTGGACGAGCAGGCGGATCTCGGGCATTTCCCGGCGCGCACTGCGCACCTGCTCCGCGGTGCCGTCGGAACTGCCGTCGTCCACGAACAGGATCTCGAGCAGCCCGCGCCCGCGCAGCGCCGCAGCAATCTCGCGCGCCAGGGGCAGCACGTTGTCCGCCTCATTGCAGGCAGGGACGACGACGGAGAGGGACGGCGATGGGTCTGTCACGCGGTCAGTCAGGAACGGGCCGGCGTGCAAGCGCGGCCTCCCGGCCCTGCGGGCCTTCCTCGAAGAGAATCCAGTATAGCCGAACCTCTCCGGCATGGATTGCGCGGCCGGCGCGCGGCCGGGACAATGCGGTCATGCCCCAGCCAGCCGCGGAAGAGTCGTCGGGATCGCGCCGCCTCGGCATCGCGGCGCTGGTCACCGGCGGCTTCATGGTGGCCGAGTTCGTGGGCGGGTACCTGGCCGGCTCGCTGGCGCTGATGGCGGATGCCGGGCACATGCTGACGGATACCGCGGCGCTCACCATGGCCTTCGCCGCGGCAAGACTGGCGCGCCGTCCGCCGGATTCGCGCCGCTCCTACGGCTACGAGCGGGTGCAGGTGCTCGCGGCGCTCGTCAACTCGCTCGGCCTGCTGGTCCTCGTGGTGTGGCTGGCCGTCGAGGCGGTCCAGCGGCTGCTGGACCCGCAGCCGGTGCACGCGACCATGATGCTCTGGATCGCCCTGCTCGGCGCCGCAGTCAACGTCGGCGTGGCGCTGCTGCTGCATCGTGACCACGGCGAGGACATCAACGTCGGCGCCGCCTACCTCCACGTGCTGTCCGACCTCGGCGGCTCCGCGGCGGCCGCCCTGGCCGCGGTGGTCATCATGACGACCGGCTGGACCCGCGCCGACCCGGCGCTGTCGCTCCTGATCTGTGCGCTCATCGCACGCGGTGCCTATTCGATGTTGGGCCGCTCGGCGCACATCCTGCTCGAGGGAACGCCCGAGGGACTCGATCCGGCACGTCTCGCCTCCGAACTGCGCGAGGCGGTGCCCCAGCTCGAGGACGTGCACCACGTCCACGCCTGGTCTCTCGGCTCCAGGAAGGCCCTGATCACGCTGCACGCGCGGGTCCGGGCCGGCGGCGACACCGACGAGGCGTTGGCGGCCATCAAGCACGAGCTCAGGAGCCGATATGCCGTGACGCACTCGACGATCCAGCTCGAGCGCGGACGGTGCGCCGACGACCGCGAGACGGCCTCCGGTCGGCGTCAGAGCGCCGCCCGGGCCTGCTGAAACAGCGCCTCGAGCTCGGCTCGCATCCGCTCCTGCCAGTCCTCGAGCGAGGCCGCGTCGAGCCCCCTCGGCACGGTGACGGGCTCCCCGATCGCCAGGACGACGCGTGACAAAGGCAGCGGCAGCACGAAGCGATCCCAGGTGGGGAAGCGCCACACCCACTTCGCCGCATACGCCATGGGAACCATCGGCTTGCCCGTGAGCTGCGAGAGCAGGATGGCCCCGGGCTTGAACTGGCGGCGCGGCCCGGACGGCCCGTCGGGCGTGACCGCCGGCGAGACGCGGTTCTTCGCGACCGCCTCGTAGTAGTCGCGAAGTGCGCGCGCCCCGGTCAGGTTGGACGAGCCGCGGATGACGTGGCCGCCCGCGCGGCGCACGATCATCGCGGGCAGCTCGCCGTCCACGGACGGGCTGATCAGGAAGCCGAGCCTGAGCCCCTCGTCCGAGGCCTTGAGCAGCCGGCGCACGGGAATCAGCTGGTGGGCGTGCCAGTAGACCGGGATCACCGATCCTTGCCGGGCGACGGCTTCCCGCAGGCGCTCGTCCCCCAGCACGGTGGTCCGGCCGAGTAGCGACCACCACAGCCGGATGAGACCGATCGCGACGGGCACGGCCAGCCGGTACAGGAGCGACCGCGTCCGGGTGAGCCTGCGGCGGGAGCGCCGCCTCACCTCGTACATGCCGCGCGGCGGCTCGGACTTCTGATCGTCGGGATGCATCAGCGGGCGGGGATTCTGGTCCAGCGGCAACTCCGGCGCAACGCGATCACGGTCCGGCCGCCAGCAGCGCCGCGCCGTCGCGCTCGCGAACGAGGAGTTCGCACGGCTCCGGGGCGGCGACGGCGGCGGCGAGTCCGGGCGCCAGCGAGGGTCTCGCGATGGCGTACCGGTCCCGGCCGGCCAGGGCCTCGGCCGGGCGGGTCGACACGCCTGCGACGTCCGTGATCCCCGTGCCCCGCGCCTTCGCGACGGCCTCCTTGGTCACCCACAGGTCCGCCGGGGACAGCACGGACCGGGACAGAAGCTCGAGCTCGCGCTCGTCTGCGACCAGCCGCAGGTGGCGCACAGTCACCGCCGCGTGCGCCTCGAGGTCGATGCCCACGGGCAGCCCGAGGGGCGCGAGCGCGCAGGCGCACCGGCCGGCCGCGTGCGAGATGCTGAAGTCCGGGCCGCCCGGCCACTCGGGCTTGCCCCGTGCGGATTGCGCGAGCTCGGCAAGCCGCGGCGGGTCGAGCGCTGCGCTGCGAGCACAGTCGAGCAGCAGTGCGAGGCCGAGCAGGCTCGCTGCCCGGTCGGCCGGATTGCGCAGCGACCGCACCCGCGAAGCCCGCTCCGGCGCGAGCGCCCGTATCCACGCGTCCTCGATCGTCGGGGCGGCGCGCCGGGGCACGCGGGCGTGATGTAGTAGAATCACCGGACGCTCCGGCGCCCCCATTCCAGGCTCATCCGCCCCGCGCATGGCTTCCACCCCGGCATCATCCCCGCTTCCGCCGCTCGCGCCCGAAGCCTACGAGATCGGGGCGGACGATGCGACGCACGAGCGGATGCGACGCGATTTCGCCGCCCTGGGCGACACCTACCGCGTAGCATCGCCGAGCCGCGGCACCGAGGCCTGGGTCATCCACGACCCGGAGGACGTCAAGCGGGTCCTGCTGTCGAATCACCGCAATTACACCAAGGGGCTGGGCCTGGACCGGGTCAAGATCCTGCTCGGCAACGGGATCATGGTGAGCGAGGGCGCGCTGTGGCGCCGGCAGCGGCGGATGATGCAGCCGCTGTTCCACCGCCGGGTCATCCAGAACTTCGCGGAGGTGATCGACCAGGCGAACGCGGAGATGCTGGAGCGGTGGTCGAGTCTCGCCGCGGCGGGCGAGCCGGTCGACGTCACCGACGAGACCAGCGAGCTGGCGCTCGGCATCATCCTCCGGGCGCTGTTCGGCCGGGACCTCGCATGGCTGAGCGAGAGGATGGGCGGCAATCCCTTCGCCGTCGTCACCGACATGCCCGAGCGGAACCTGCAGTTCGCCTACCGCTTCCGGTCGCTGACCAGGCTGGTGCGCGAGCTCGCGGCGCGCCGCCGCGACGGCGCGGAGGAGCACTACGACTACCTGGCCATGCTCATGTCCGCACAGGACCGCGAGACCGGCGCGTCCATGGACGAGCGCGAGCTCGTAGACGAGGTCATGACGCTGGTCGTGGCGGGCCACGAGACGACCGCTGCCTCGCTCAACATGGCCTGGTTCCTGCTGTCGCAGGATCCCGCGGTCGAGGCGCGCCTGCACACGGAAGTGGATGCCCGGTCCGACCAGGGAGCAATGACCTACCAGGACGCCGAGGACATGTCCTGGACGCAGTGCGTGCTCAAGGAAGCGATGCGTCTGTACCCGCCCGGCTGGCTGCTAACCCGACGGCCCGTCGAGCCCGACCGTCTGGGCGGTTACGACGTACCGGCCGGGACCGACGTGCTGCTGTCGCCGTACTTCGTGCACCGCCATCCGGAGCACTGGGAGGACCCCGAGTCCTTCCGTCCCGAGCGTTTCGAGGGCAATGCGGCGGACAGCCGGCACAAGTTCGCCTACTTCCCCTTCGCCGTGGGTCCCCGTCACTGTATCGGCGAGAACTTTGCGATGTTCGAGATGACCATCCACCTCGCGCAGGTGGCGCGCCGCTTCCGGCTGCGCTACCTCGACGAGCGCCCCATCGAGTTCGAGGCGCAGGTCAACCTGCGAACCCGTCACAACCTACGCTACAGGCTGGAGCCCCGATGACGCAGGCAGGCACCCTGGTCGAACTTCTGGAGGCGAACCGCCAGGCCGACCGCCAGATCCGTTACATCGAGGGGCAGGACCAGGAGCGCAGCGTCTCCTATCCGGCGCTGCGCGAGCGCGCCCTGGGGATCCTGTTCCACCTGCAGCGCATGAAGGCGGCGCCGGGCGACCACATGATCATCTTCCTCAACAACAACGAGGCCTTCGTCGACGGCTTCCTGGCGGCACTGACGGGCGGCATCGTTCCGGTCCCGCTCGCCGTAGGCATCAGCGACGAGCACCGCTGGAAGCTGCTGCGCATCGCCCGCAGGCTGGGATCGCCGTACCTGTACACGGACTCCCGGACGCTTGCGCGCCTCGAGGCCTTCGCCGCCGAGGCGGGAGAGAGCGAGCTGTTCCAGTCGCTGCGCGGTCGCAGCTTCCTGGTGGACGAGCTCGAGGACATCGGCCGCGCGGGCCGGCCGGCCGACGTGCGGCCCGGCCAGACCGCCTTCATCCAGTTCTCCTCCGGCTCGACCAGCGATCCCAAGGGCGTGGTGCTCACGCATGCCAACGTCCTCGCCAACGTGCGCGGGGTCACCGAGGCCGTGTCGCTCAACGAGGACGACGTCGGCCTGTCCTGGATGCCCCTGACCCACGACATGGGCCTCATCGGCATGTTCATCATGCTGTTTGCCAACCGATGCCAGATAAACCTCATGCCGACCGACCTGTTCATCAGGCGGCCGCTGCTCTGGCCGGAGCTCGCGGCGCGCGAGCGCGCAACGATCCTCGCCTCGCCCAACTTCGGCTTTCGGCACTACCTGAAGGTACTGGGCGATCGGCCGGCGCCCGGCCTGGACCTGTCCGCCGTGCGCCTCATCTTCAACGGCGCCGAGCCGATCAACGTGGCCCTTTGCGACGAGTTCCTGGAGCGCATGGCGCCGACCGGACTCAGGCGCTCCGCCATGTTCCCCGTCTACGGGCTCGCCGAGGCGTCGCTCGCCGTCAGCTTCCCGGAACCGGGCAGCGAGTACCGCTCCGTCGTGCTGGATCGCAATTCGCTGAGCATCGGTGCGCAGGCCCGCACGGTCGCTCGCGGCACGCCCGACGCCGTCGAGTTCATCTCCGAGGGCCGCGCCATTCCCTACAGCGGGCTGCGCATCGCGGACGAGGACGACGCGTCCTTGCCCGAAGGCCGTGTCGGACACATCCACATTCGTGGCGACAACGTCACCGCGGGCTATTTCGAGGCTCCGGAGATCAACGCGGCCGCGTTCACGGCCGACGGCTGGCTGCGTACCGGCGACGTCGGGCTGATCGACGCCGGCGAGCTGGTCGTGACCGGCCGGGCGAAGGAGATCATCTTCGTCAACGGGCAGAACTACTACCCGCAGGACATCGAGAACATCGCCGCGGCAGCCAGCGGGCTGGAGCTCGGCAAGGTCGCGGCCGCCGGCTGCCGACCGGCTGGTGCGGAGACGGACGAGCTGACGCTGTTCGTGCTGCACCGCGGTCCGCTAGAGGACTTCGTATCCGTCGCCAACGACGTGATCCGGCTGGTCAACGAGCACGCCGGACTCGAGGTGACCCACGTCGTCCCGGTCCGGCGCATCCCGAAAACCACCAGCGGCAAGCTGCAACGGGTGGCGCTCGAGCAGGCCTTCGTCGCCGGCGAGTTCGCCGCCGAGATGGCCGAGCTCGATGGTCTGCGCGAGGCGGCGCACGTGCACACGCACGACCCGACCGGCAGGGTCGAGCGTCGCATCAAGGAGATCGTCGACGATGCGCTTCCCGGGAAGCGGGTGGAGGTCGATGACAACCTGTTCGAGATCGGCGCCAGCTCGCTGACGCTGATCCAGATCCACGAGCGGATCGACGAGGAGTTCCCGGGACTCGTCGATCTCACCGAGCTGTTCGACTATCCGACGGTCGCCGAGCTGGCCCGGCACCTCGAGCAGAAGCTGGCAACGGACAAGGGCTCACCCGCGGCCGGGTGAGCCCTCAGACGGCCTCGCGCGGCGCCCGCCCGCAGCAGCAGACGGCGTACGCGCCTATTCCTCGGCGGTCGATCCTTCCTCGACCTCGACGACCGGCGCCGCGACGCTGTGGTCGGTATTGGTCATGAGCCGCGCGATCTTCCAGGTACCGTCGCGGTTGATCCACACGGCCATCCACTTGCCGGTCTCTATCTCCTCGCCAGTTGCCTTGATGAGCACGCGGTAGGAGCCCTCGGAGACCGCGAGCCCTCCCGCCATGCCCGCGGCCGCCTGCTTGAACTCGAAGTCGAGCTCGTCGGCCAGGGTGCCCCGGTAGTACTCGACGATCGCGTCCGGGCCCTCGACGGCGGCGACGTTGGGCGGCATCAGCTTGGCATTGGGAGAAAACAGTTCGCGGACGGCATCCGGGTCGAACTCGTCCATGGCCGCCAGGAAGCGCTGCACCACCTCGTCGGGCACGGACTCGGCCTTGACTGCGGGCTGCTGCTGGCCGCCGCAGGCAGTCGCCATGGCGACGGCGGCGGCGATCGCTGCGATCGCCAGGATCTGGTTGACTCTCACGGAAGCTTCTCCCTTGTCCTGCAACTCACGAGCCCGGCCGCGTGGCAGGTGGCGCTGCCGGGGCTGCACACGATAGCCGCCGCGGGTGGGGATCCGCAACCGCGGTCCGTTCAGTCCTCGTCCTTGCGCGCCACCCCGCCGCCATAGACGTTGCGCCGCACTTTCCAGCGCCGGTAGGCCCAGAGCCAGTCCGCCGGGTGCGCACGGATCTGCTCCTCGACGCGGCGGGCATAGGCTTCCACCATCCCTCCCTCCGGGAGGCTCCGGTCCGATTCGACCAGCGGCTCGAATCTCACGCTGTAGCGGCCGCGCCCGGTCCTTTCCATCGCCACGAACATCATGGGCCCGCGGGCTGCCCGGGCGATGGCCTCGGGGCCCATGTAGAAGGCGGTCTCGTGCCCGAAGAACTGCGTGAAGTGCCGGACCGAGGCCGAGACCGGGTCCTGGTCCGCCACCATCGCGATGGCCCGCGGCTCCTTGCGCCGCCGCAGCGTGTGCATCAGCAGGCGCTTGGCCGGAATCATGTTCGCGCCGAACCGGCCGCGTATCGTGAGGAACAGGCGGTCCGCCCACTCGTCCTTGAGCGGCTTGTAGGCCGCGTCCAGCGGCACGCCGAGCTCGAGCGACGCGATCAGCAGCGTCCATTCCCAGTTGCAGTTGTGCGACGTCGCCAGGACGACCGACCGTCCTGCCCGGACGTGCTCACGCACGAGCTCGGTGCCCGTCACCTCCACGCGGCGTCGCAACTCGTCGGCATCGATGGTGACCGCCTTGAGGGACTCCACCGCGACGTCGACGAAGTTCAGGTAGAAGGCCCGCCGGGTCCGCGCGACGGTCGCCTCGTCCCAGTCGGGAAAGCACTTTCTCAGTTGTGCGTCGATGACCTTGCGGCGATAGCGGATGACGTGCTCGCCGAGCCAGGCCAGGACGGTGCCGAAGGCGTACCAGAGCGGAAACGGGATGCGCGACAAGGCGCGTGCCCAGAGCGGAAATCGCTCCAGCGGCGTGCGCTCCTCGAGGTCGGCTGGCCTGCGCTCGGCGGGGGTCCTGGACATGCGCCGGGGAGCTTACCCGATGCCCGCCTCGCCCGCATGCCCCGGTTCCGGGCTCGCCGATCCTGCCGCCGGAGGTCACGTCACGGGCGCCACCGGCTGGTCACGGTCGCTCGCCGAGGCGCCCGGCCCGCCACGAAGCGACGGTCGGAGCGAACGTGAAGACGCGGGCGCCAGTCCCTCCTGGCGCCCGCGAAATGGGCAACATTGCCCTGCTTCGAGGCCGGCTACTGAATCGCCACCTCCACGGCCCGCGTCTTCTGACGTTTCCCGGAACGCGGCAGGTGCACGAACAGCACGCCGTCCTTCGATTCTGCCTTGATCTTGTCGACGTCGACGTCGTCCGGCAGCGCGAAGGTCCGCTCGAATTCGCCATAGAAGCGTTCCATCCGCTGCATCTTCTCGGACTTGTCGGTCTTCTCGTACTTGCGCTCCCCATGGAGCCTGAGCACTCCGTCGCTCACCTCGATGTGGATATCCTTCTTCGGAACCTCGGGCAACTCGGCCTTGACGAGATACTCCTTCTCGTTCTCGATGATGTCGGCCGTTGGCGTCCACTCGACCTTGAGGCCGAGGTCACGCGGCCAGGCATACGGATACAGCCGCTCAGGCCCGAACATCCTGTCCATCCGGTCGAAGTAATCCTCGAAGCGTTTCATGGGGAGGAAATCCCTTGTCAGCATGACATCCTCCTGCACCCCGGAATTTCATCGGAACATCCCGTCCGGGATGCACCACTATTCTCCCTCCCGGGAGCCTGCCGCGGGTACTTCCACAGGCGCAACTGATCGACGGCTAGTGCGGATTGTTCCTGCAGATAGCCGAGGGGCCGTCGTCGCGAAGGCGCGACTCAGCCGCCCGGAGCCTCGCTACCGTAGCCGGGACTCGGCGACAGCCCGTAGAGCCGGCCGCGCCGGACCAGCGCCTTCTCCGTCTCGACGGCCAGCAGAATAACGGCCGCAGCGCCGAACGCGACGGCCAGTTCGCCGGCCGAGAGCGGGTGCGTGTTGAACCAGCGATTTCCGATCGGCGTGTAGACGATCGCCAACTGCAGCGCGACTGAACCGGCCACCACCCAGGCCAGCGGCGCGTTGCTCCAGATGCCGATGGTGAACAGCGACTCGCGCTCCGAGCGGATCACCATGACGTGCATGAGCTGGGCAATGACGAGGACGGTGAAGACCAGCGTCTGCCACGAGGAGTCGTCGACGCCCACGTCCCAGGCCAGGCTCAGGAGAGCCAGCCCGGCCATCAGGCCGCCGACCCAAACCATGTGCTGCCACATGCCGCCGTGGAAGATGCTCTCGTCGGGGGCGCGCGGCGGGCGACGCATCACGCCCCGCTCCGCAGGCTCGATCGCGAGCGCCAGCCCCGGCAGGCCGTCGGTCACCAGGTTGATCCAGAGGATGTGGATGGGCAGCAACGGTAGCGGCAAGCCGAGGAAAGGAGCGAGCAGGATCGTCAGGATCTCCGCCGAGTTGCTGGTCATCGTGTACTTCACGAACTTGCGCACGTTGTCGTACATCCGGCGACCTTCCTCGACGGCGTGCACGATGGTCGCGAAGTTGTCGTCGAGCAGCACCATGTCGGAGGCCTCGCGGGCCACGTCGGTCCCGGACTTGCCCATGGCGATGCCGATGTCGGCCCGCTTGAGCGCCGGCGCGTCGTTGACCCCGTCGCCCGTCATGGCCACGAACTCGCCACGGCGCTTCAGCGCGTCCACGATCCGGATCTTGTGCTCCGGCGATACGCGCGCGAAGGCCACCGGCCTGCCGAGCGCAGCCTCGAGCTGGCGGTCCGAGGTCTCGTCGAGCTCGCGGCCCGTGATCATCCGTCCCGTCTCGGGCATCAGGCCGACTTCCAGCGCGATCGAGCGTGCCGTTGCCGGGTGATCGCCGGTGATCATCACGGGGGTGATGCCTGCCTCGCGGCAGGCCCTGACCGACTCGGGAGCCTCCGGGCGCGGCGGATCCTCGAGGCCGCCGAGACCCAGGAACCGGAGCCCCGACTCGAGGTGATCCTGCGGCAGGTCGGCGCGCGCCACGTCCTTGGCTCCGAAGGCCAGCACGCGACGGCCCGCGACGGCCATGCTCTCCGCGGCCCTTGCCGCCGCGTCACGCTCGGCTCCCGGCATGTCGCACAGGCCCAGCACGACTTCCGGGGCACCTTTCACGAAGGCGACGAACCTCCCCGGCTCCGCCGTCGCGTGCACCGTGATCATGCGCTGCCGGTCCGAGTCGAATGGAATTTCGGCCCGGCGCGGCAGGCGCTCCACCGCCTTGGACTTGTCGAGGCCGAGGGCGGCTGCGGCCTCGCACAGGGCGATTTCTGTCGGGTCGCCCACCCACCCTTCGGGTCCCGACTCCACGTCGTTGGAGACGGCCAGCGCGTCGCGCAGGTCCTGCCACGCTCCGCCGAGCCGCTCCGGCGGCGCGGCGAGGTCCTGCCCGTCGACGTACCAGGCCCGCACCTGCATCCGGTTCTGCGTGAGCGTCCCGGTCTTGTCCGAGCAGACGTAGGTCACCGACCCGAGTGTCTCGACCGCGGGCAGCCGGCGCATCAGCGCGTTCTTGGCCACCATCTTGCGCGCGCCGAGCGCGAGCGAGATGGTCACCACGGCCGGCAGGGCCTCCGGGATGGCGGCCACGGCGAGGCTGATCGAGGTCAGCAGCATCAGTACCAGGTCCTCGCCGCGGAGGATTCCCGCGCCGAACACGAGCAGGCAGATGGCCAGCACGATGAGGGACAGCCGCTGGCCGAAGGTCTTGAGCCGCAGCTGCAGCGGCGTCATGCTGGCCTCGGCGACCGACAGCAGGCGAGCGATGCGTCCGAGCTCCGTCTCCATCCCGGTCGCCACGCACAACCCCACGCCGCGCCCACGCGCGACGACGGTCCCCTTGAAGGCCATGTCGCGACGGTCACCGATCGGCAGGCCCGGGTCCGGCAGCGCATCCGGCCTCTTTTCGACGGCATGCGACTCGCCGGTGAGGGCCGCCTCCTGCAACGCCAGCTCCGCGGTCTCGACCAGCCGCAGGTCCGCGGGAACGACCGATCCTGATTCGAGTATGACGACGTCGCCCGGTACGACCTCGGACCCTGGCACAGACAGGACCCGCCTGCCCCGCCTGACCGTGGCGTGGGGCGCCGCCATGCGACGCAGCGCGTGGATTGCTGCCTCGGCGCGGTACTCCTGCACGAAGCCGATCACGGCGTTGAGGATCACGATCGCGAGGATGACGACCACGTCCTCGACGTCCCCGGTGAGCCCCGCCAGCACTGCTGCCGCCAGCAGCACCAGGATCATGAAGTCCTTGAACTGCGCGAGCAGCATCTTCGACCAGTGCCGCGGCGGCGCCTCACGGATGGCATTCGGCCCGTAGCGCTCGCGACGCGCGACGACCTCGGCGTCGTCGAGCCCTGAGCCGAGCTCCACACCGAGTTGCGCGCACACCTCCTCGACGGCGAGGGTGTGCCACGCGGTCGTCGGCCGCGCGTTCGGCGCGTGGCTTGACTCCTTCCGCTTCATTGCCCGATCAGGAACAGGATGTAGGAGTTGATCGCGTAGATGACGAGCAGGAACAGCCCGGTCCAGCCAAAGGCGCGGAACACCCGCCCGGCCGGACGGTAGAACAGCGAGGCGATGACGGCGCCGGTCATGACGATGGCGCTGATCGCAGTGCCGGCGTGCGCCTTGCTGGTCGCTGCAAAGATCGGCCCGGCCGTGTAGGCGATGTCGTCGACGGCGATGATCGCCACGTCGAAGAGGTTGCTGCCGAGCAGGTTGCCGATGGCGAGGTCGAGCGCGCCGAGCTTGAGCGCCGAGAGCGCGACTGCCACCTCGGGCAGGGAGGTGGAGAAGGCGACGAACAGGGTGCCCACGAAGCTGTTGTTCCAGCCCATCGCGCGGGCTAGGTCGGCCCCGATGAAGGGCAGCGAGATCCCGGCCGCGACGACTGCGACGGCCGCCAAGACGTAGCCCACGACCGCGCGTTGCAGGGTGACGTCCGGATAACGCAGGACGTCTTCTTTCGGGCGTCCCCGGGCCTCCTTGAGCTCGTACTGCAGCACGATCCGCATCGCGAGCACGTAGCCGATCAGGACCACCGGCGTGTAAAGGCCCACGTGACCGATGGCGGGAGTCTGGTCCCCGACGAGCACTGCGAGCGCAACCACGCCGATCAGCACGACGCCGAACCCCGCCGACAGGATGTGGCTCTGGGCCGCCAGCGTGTAGATCGACGCCCTCGGGTAACCGAGCTCCAGGAACAGCAGGATCAACAGGTTGAAGATGCAGCTGCCCAGCGCGTCGCCGATGGCGATGTTCGGGACCTGCACCACCGCCACGGCGCTGACCCCCGCCACCAGCTCCGGCAGCGAGGTGACGGTCGCGACCATGATCACCCCGATGAGCGTCCGGCCCACGCCCGTCCTCTCGGCGATCGCGTCGCCGTACCGGGACAGGTGGTACCCGGCCACACCGATCACGGCCGACGCGACCAGGAACTGGAGCCAGATCATGAACATCCTTGCCCCGACCCGCGAATCGGCCCTCGCCGTCGACTCTAGAGGAACACCACCATCCCGGAATACCGCATTTCCCACGCGGCGCAGCGTCTTGCCGCCGAGAGGCGCGCGCCCTTACTCGCCGAAGAGGAACAACAGGTAGGAGTTGATGGCGTAGATCACGAGCAGGAACAGTCCTGTCCAGCCGAAGGCGCGGAAAGTCCGATCCGCCGGCCGGTAGAACAACGCGGCGATGACCGCACCGGTCATCACGATGGCGCTCACCGCCGTGCCGGCGTGGGCCGGGGTCGTGTGCGAGAAGATGGGTCCCGTCGTGTAGGCGAGGTCGTCCACCGCGATGATGACCATGTCGAACAGGTTGCTGCCGAGCAGGTTGCCGATGGCGAGGTCGAGCGCACCGAGCCTGAGGGCTGCCAGCGACACGGCGAGCTCGGGCAGGGAGGTCGAGAAGGCCACGAACAGCGTGCCCACGAAGCTGTTGTTCCACCCCATGGTCCGGGCCAGCGCTGCGCCGATGAACGGCAGCGCGATGCCGGCCGCCACGACCGCGGCCGCGGACACCGCGTAGCCGACGACGGCGCGCCTGAGGGACACGTCCGGGTACTTCGGCTCCTCGGGCGGCCGCGAGCGCGCCTCCCGCAGCTCGTAGCGCAGCACGATGTCCATCGCCAGCACGTAGCCGAGGATGATCACGGGCGTGTACAGCCCGACGTGCCCGATGGCGGGCAACTGGTCACCGACGAGCACCGACAACCCGACGATGCCGATCAGCACGACGCAGAAGCCCGATGAGAGGATGTGGCTCTGCGCCGCCAGGGTGTAGATCGACGCCCTGGGGTGGCCGAGCTCGAGAAAGAGCAGGATGAGCAGGTTGAAGATGCAGCTGCCGAGCGCATCGCCGATCGCGATGTTGGGCACGTGGGCCACGGCCACCGCGCTCACGCCGGAGGCGAGCTCGGGGAGCGAGGTCACGACGGCCACCATCACGACCCCGATCAGCGTCCGGCCGACGCCGGTGCGCTCGGCGATGACGTCCCCGTAGCGGGACAGCTGGTAGCCCGCCACGCCGATGACCGCCGTGGCCAGGAAGAACTGCAGCAGGACGAGGAACATCGCCGACCCCGCGAACATTCCGCCTGTCGCCGCCAACGCCCTCAAGCGCACGGTACGGCCGCCGGCCGTGGTGCGGATATAGCGGCTTGCCACCGCACATTCGTCGCCGGGCCCGTGTGCGAGAATCGGTCCCATGAGCCAGGAAGGGACGACCCGGCCGTTGCCGCGCACCTGCGTGATCGGCGCGGGCTCGAGCGGGCTGCCTGTCGTGAAGGCACTCCGGGAGCGGGGCATCCCGACGGTCTGCTACGAGCGGACACCCAACGTCGGCGGCTTGTGGTGCATCGACAACAAGCACTACGGCGCCAGCGCCGCCTACGACTCGCTGCACATCAACACCGACACCCGGCTCATGGAGTACCAGGACTTGCCCATGCCGGAGGACCTGCCGGCCTATCCCAGCCACCGCCAGATCCACGCCTACTTCGAGTCCTACGTAGAGCGCTTCGGGCTGCGCGATTCGATCCGGTTCGGCTGCGAAGTCACGCGGTGCCGTCGCGAGACGGACGGCCGCTGGTCCGTGACCCTCGACTCGGGCGGCACCGAGACCTTCGACGCCCTCGTGGTCGCCAACGGCCACCACTGGGACCCGCAGTGGCCGGAGCCGACCCTACCGGGACCTTTCGCGGGTGCGCAGATCCATTCGCACGCCTACCGCAATCCCTCCGATCCCCTCGACCTGCGGGGCAAGCGCGTCGCGGTCGTGGGCTTCGGCAACAGCGCCGTGGACATCGCGACGGAGCTCGCCAGCCGCACCGTGGCCGAACAGGTGTTCCTCGTCGTCCGCAGCGGCGCCTGGATCCTTCCCAAGTGGTTCGCCGGCACGCCGATCACCCGGCTGCCGCAACCGCAGACGTTGTTTCCCTGGATGCCGTGGCAGGTCACGTCGCTCATCATGGGTCTGGTGATGCGGCTGCAGTTCGGTCGCCCCAGCGACTACGGCCTGCCGGAGCCCGACCACCGGCCGCTGCAGTCCCACCCGACGGTGAGTCAGGACCTGCTGTCCCGCATCGGCCACGGGGACCTGCTGGTCAAGCCGCCCATCCGCGAGCTGCAGGGCGGCCAGGTCGCGTTCGAGGACGGCAGCGTCGAGCGGCTGGACGCCATCATCTGGTGCACGGGATACCGGGTGAGCTTCCCGTTCTTCGAGCCGTCGTTTCTGGAGGTGCGCGACAACGTGCTGCCACTGTGGAACCACATGATCCTGCCCGGCGTCGACGACCTGTTCTTCGTGGGCCTCTATCAGCCCCTCGGGTCGATCATGCAGCCGGCCGAACTGCAGGGGCGGATCATCGGGGAACACCTCTCCGGACGCCTGCGGTTTCCGCCTGAAATGCAGATGCGGCGTGAGCTGACGGCCGAGCAGGCCGCCGTGGAGAAACGCTACCGACGCTCGCCGCGGCATACGATGCAGGTCGACTTTGGGCCATTCATGCATCGATTGAGGCGGATTTTGAGGCAAACGTCGGGGAAAGAGCGCGAATCGTGAGCCGTGAGCCGTGAGCCGTGAGCCGTGAGCCGTGAGCCGTCAGAAAGTTACTGCCGGCCCTCTGACTGTTCACTGCTGACCGCTCACCGCTAACTGCTTACCACTCACGACTCGCGACTCACGACTCACCTCCCTTGCCCCGACCCACCCTCGAGCGATAAACTTGCTTGCTGCCAACAAGTTTATGGACGAGGAATCAAAGT
>LJNS01000042.1 GCA_001303245.1 Gammaproteobacteria bacterium SG8_30 | reverse complement strand
GTCAACGCCGCTCGCGACCTCATCGTCGCAACCATCCAGCTCTACACGGTGGCCATCGTCGTGTACGCGCTGCTGTCGTTCATCGCTCCCGGCACGTACAGCCCCGCCGTCGGCCTGTTGTCGTCGCTGTGCAATCCGCTGCTGCAGCCGGTCCGGCGCGTGCTGCCGCCGATCGGCGGACTCGACTTCTCGCCGCTCGTGCTGATCCTGGCCCTGCAGGCGCTCAAGATCCTGATCCTGTGAGCACGGCGCGCTGGCTGACCCGCGATGCGAAGGGCATCGTGCTCGCCCTCCGGGTGCAGCCCCGCGCGGACCGGGACGCAATCTCCGGCCCCCAAGGCGACTGCCTGAAGGTCCGGATCGCGGCACCACCGGTGGACGGTGCCGCAAACGCCCAGCTGTGCCGCTACCTGGCCGGTCTGTTCCGCGTGCCGCAGGCAAACGTGTCGCTGCTGCGCGGCACGGCAGGCCGCACCAAGCTCGTCCGCGTCAGCGGCGTGGTCGCGTTGCCCGCCGAAGTCTCCCGCTGGCTCGAACCGGTGTGAGGGGATGGCGCGACCGTGTTCTGCCGCCATCGTGCTGTGCGCGACGCTCGCAGCCTGCGGGGGTGCTGCCGGCCCTCCGCCCGAGCCGGTCCCGGCACGGCCTTACGGGGACCCGGGCGTCGTGCAGGGAGCGGGTTTCGAGATGCGCTACGGAATCGTGCGGTCGAGTACGCTCGACCTTGGCGTGGCGAAGCGGAACGGAATCGTACGCAGCGACGATCGGGCCGTCGTCACTGTCGCCGTTTTGCGACAGCGAGACGGTTCCATCGCCGTGCCTACGGAGGCGACTATTTCGGGCATCCGGCGCGTGCTGACCGGAGATTCGGTGGCACTCGACTTCCGGGCGGTGTCCGAGGGCGGCAGCGTTTCCTACATCGCCGAGACCGACATCCCGGACCACGGTCCGGTGCTGCTCGAGATCGAGGCGCGCCCGACTGGAACGGACACGCGACTGATCGCCAGGATCACGCACCGGTTCGACAAGGGTTGAGCGGAACCCCGAAAAAAACAGGGAAATTTACGCGGAGCCCTCTTATGCAGCGGTTTTTTCCGTGCTATCGTGCGCGCCGAATTCAAACAGGGCGGAAACTGAATCCGCCAGGCCAACCGACAGGAGACCACTAATGGCGAAGAAGAGCGCGACCGCACCGACGAAGTCGCAGATCATCGGCACGATTGCTGACCAGACGGAACTGACGAAGAAGCAGGTCGCCGCCGTGTTCGACGCACTGAACGGCGTGATGAAGAAGTCGCTGAAGAGCGCCAGCACGTTCACGCTGCCCGGCGTGTGCAAGATGCGCGTGGTGAAGAAGCCCGCGACCAAGGCCCGCGAGGGTGTCAATCCCTTCACCGGCGAGAAGATGACCATCAAGGCCAAGCCGGCCTCCAAGAAGGTCCGGATCCGCGCGCTCAAGAACCTCAACGAGATGGTCGGCTAAAGCCGCGTCTCCGGGTTTCTTCCCGAGCGCGAAAAGGGCGGCTTCGGCCGCCCTTTTCGTTGGATTCGAGCACGAACAGCTGGCGGCCGGTCGAGCACGTTCGACTCTTCACCGCTCACGACGCTTCCAGCCAGCCCTTCACGGCGTCGCGCAGCTCGCTGATGCGGCCGTGGAAGAAGTGATCCGCTCCGGCGAACAAGCTCACTTCCGGCGCAGGCTTCAGGCTGCGGGTCCAGCCCGTCACGGCCTCGTGATTGACGAGCTCGTCCGCATCGCCCTGGACGACGAGCCACGGGCAATGCGGCACGGCGAGCTGCGTGAAGTCGAAGCGCTGGACGGGCGGCGCTACGAGGACGAGCCGCTCTGCGGCCCGTGACAGGGCGAGGCCGTAGGCGACGAAGCTGCCGAAGGAGAATCCCATGGCCAAGGGCCGGCCGCCGAACTCGGCCGTCGCCCAGTCCGCGACGGCGAGCGCATCGTCGGTCTCCCCGATGCCGTCGTCGTAGCTGCCCTGGCTGCCTCCCACGCCGCGGAAATTGAAGCGGATGGCCGGCACGCCGACATCGCGTGCGGCCCGGGCAAGCGCGTGCACCACCTTGTTGTCCATCGTCCCGCCGTACAGCGGGTGAGGATGGCAGCACACGGCGAACAGGCCGTGCGCCGGCGTCGCCGGTCGCTCGACGAGCGCCTCGACGGGACCCGCCGGCCCGTCGATGAACACTCGTTCCGGCGGCGGCGGCCGTCCGGTCACTACCGGGCGTTCCGGACGAAATCGTTCGACTCGACGCCGAGCAACTCCACCTCGAACACGAGCGTGGAATTCGGGGGAATCAGCCCGTTGCCGATGCCGCGGTTGCCGTAGGCGAGTTCCGGCGGAATGACCAGGCGGCGCAACCCGCCCACGCGCATCCCGACGATGCCGAGCTCCCACCCCTTGATCACGCGGCCGGCACCGAGCTGGAACACGAGCGGCTGGCCACGATCGCGCGACCTGTCGAACCTCTTGCCGCGATAGCCGAGCGCGTCGGGCTCGTGCAGCCACCCCGTGTAGTGCACGGCCACGCTCATGCCGGAGTGCGCGGGCTCGCCGATACCTTCCCGGATGTCCTCCGTGAGCAGGGTCGGCCCGGCCTCGGTCACCGCGACCGGCGGCACGGGCGGGGCCTGAGTCGTCCGGGCCCTGTCCGCGCTCCCGTCCGCTGGCTGCTGCGCGGGCTGACGGGATCCGGCGTCGGGCTCTGCGGCCCCCGCAGCGACGGCCGTCAGCATCGCAAAGAGCGTGAGCAGGATGGCCCCGGGCGGTCTCATTCCTCTCCTTTCCTGAA
The DNA here is from genome assembly GCA_001303245.1 of Gammaproteobacteria bacterium SG8_30. Classification (GTDB taxonomy): domain Bacteria; phylum Pseudomonadota; class Gammaproteobacteria; order Steroidobacterales; family Steroidobacteraceae; genus SG8-30. The sequence goes on along the minus strand of LJNS01000042.1, from coordinate 14,967 downwards.
GTCGAGCGATGCCGAGTTCACGCAGTACCTGAGGCCCGTCGGTTCCGGACCATCGTCGAACACGTGGCCGAGGTGCGCACCGCAGGCGGCACAGGTGATCTCCGTGCGGACCATGCCGTACGACGTGTCGCGTTGCGTCGCCACCCTGTCGCCGGCGAGAGGAAGCCAGAACGAGGGCCACCCGCAGCCGGAGTCGTACTTCGTATCGGAAGCGAACAGCTCGGCGCCGCAGCAGACGCAGGCGTAGACGCCGCTGCCCTTGTGGTAGCAGTACTTTCCCGTGAAGGGCGGCTCAGTGCCCTTCTCCTGCGTGACACGCAGCTGCTCGGGTGTCAGCCGGCAGGCGAGTTCCTCGCGGTCGACTGGCTTCTTCGGCATCGCTGGCCTCCCCGCTGGCTAAGGTGACGCCGCCCCGGCGACACCGCCGGGGCGGAATTATACGGACGACCGGCAATTCCCCGCTGCTAGTTCCCGCCGGGCACCACGATCAAGGGGTCCTCGGCCGCGCCGACCAGGCGATTCACGCGGCGCAGGAACGCCGCCGGGTCCTCCAGCTGGCCGCCCTCGGCCAGCAGTGCCTCCTCGAGCAGCAAGGTGGCGAGGTCGGCGAACGCGTCGCCGTCGGGCAGGCCTTCCAGCTTGCCCACCAGCGCGTGGGACGCATTCAGCTCGAGCCACACACGCGACGGCGGGACCGGCTGCCCTGCCGCCTCGAGCAGTCGCCTGAGCTGCGGGCCGACGTCGCGCTCGTCGCGCACGACGCAGGACGGCGAGTCGGCCAGCCGTTCGCTCGGGCGCACTCCCGCGACGCGCTCGCCGAGCGCTGCCGCGACGCGCGCGCACAGCGGCTCGAGTGCCGAGCTCGACACGGTGGCCGCCTTGCGCTCACCGGCCGGGACCACGTCGCCCAGGTCGAGCGAGCCCTTGGCCACGTCGCGCAGCGACTTGCCGTCGAAGTCGCCGAGGTGCCCGACCACCCACTCGTCGATCCGGTCGGTCAGCAGCAGGACCTCGACGCCGTGCGCGAGCAGCTTCTCCAGGTGGGGACTGCCGCGCGCCGCGACGATGCTTTCGGCGGCGACGTAATAGATGTGCTGCTGCCCGGGCTTCATGCGGGCGACGTACTCGGCCAGGGACTGGTCCTGCTCGACCCCCTCGGACCGGGTAGTCGCGAACCGGAGCAGCTTGGCGATGCGCTCGGCGTTCCCCGCGTCCTCCGCGAGGCCTTCCTTGAACACGGTTCCGAACTCCTTCCAGAAGGTCCGGTAGCGTTCGGGCTCTCTCTCCGCCAGCTGCGCGAGCATGTCCAGCACGCGGCGGGTGATCGCCGACTTCATCGCCTCGACCTCGCCGTCGTGCTGCAGCAGCTCGCGGGAGACGTTGAGCGGCAGGTCGCCCGAGTCGACGACGCCTTTCACGAACCGCAGGTACAGTGGCAGGAACTGCTCGGCATCGTCGAGGATGAACACGCGGCGCACGTAGAGCTTCAGGCCACGGGGTGCCTCGCGGTTGAACAGGTCGAACGGCGCTCGGGACGGCACGTACAGGAGCGTCGTGTACTCCCGCCGGCCCTCCACGCGATGGTGGCTCCAGGCGAGCGGCTCACCCGGATCGTGCGAGATGTGTCGGTAGAATTCGCGGTACTCGTCGTCGCCGACTTCCTGCCTGGGGCGGGTCCACAGTGCCTGGGCCTGGTTGGCGCGATCATAGTCGCCCTTGCCGCCGTCGGGCCTCAGCAGCACGGGGAAGGCGATGTGATCGGAATAGGCGCGCACCAGCTGCCGCAGCCGGAACGCGTCCGCAAACTGGGCGGCGTCCTCCTTGAGGTGCAGCACGACGCTCGTGCCCCGTTCGGGGCGGTCGATGTCCTCCACGGTGAACTCGCCTGTGCCCGCCGACGACCAGCGGACGCCGGCCGTCGCCGGCTGACCGGCCTTGCGGGACAGCACCTCGACCCGCTCGGCTACGATGAAGGAGGAATAGAAACCCACGCCGAACTGACCGATGAGCTGGCTGTCTTTCTGGGCATCCCCGGTCAGGCGCGAGAAGAACTCGGCCGTGCCCGACCTGGCGATCGTCCCGAGGTGTTCCACGGCCTCCTGGCGCGTCAGGCCGATGCCCGTGTCGGTGACCGTGAGGGTGCGCGCAGCCGAGTCGAAGTCGATGCGGACCTCGAGGTCGCTGCCCTCCTCGAGCAGTGCGGGATCCGCCAGCGAGGCGAAACGCAGCTTGTCGCAGGCGTCCGAGGCATTCGAGATCAGCTCGCGCAGGAAGATCTCGCGGTGACTGTAGAGCGAGTGGATCATCAGCTTGAGCAGCTGCTGGACCTCGGCCTGGAAGCCACGGGTCTCGGCGGTGGTCGTCATGGGCGGCGTCGCTCCCTTGCTGGTTCGAGATTCCCTCCCCCGGCCGGCTGTGCCGGCCCGCGGGCCCGGGACAGGCGTCTGGGGACGCGGCGTTTGCTTTTCAAGGGCTTGGAAGACCGCCCCGGTTGCCACGCCATGGATCGAGGGCGTAGCCTGTCCGCAGGAGAGACCTGCCTGCATGCGCCGTATCACGATACTCAATCCCAAGGGAGGCTCTGGCAAGACCACCCTCGCCACGAACCTCGCGGCCTACTATGCCTCGCGTGGCCTCGTCACGACCCTCATGGACTTCGACCCGCAGGGATCGACCGCGCGCTGGCTCCGGTCGCGCCCCGCGTCGCTTCCGGCCATCCACGGCATCGCCGCCTACCGTCGCGCTCCGGGCGTGACGCGCAGCTTCCAGTTGCGCACTCCGATCGGCACGGATCGCGTCGTCGTGGACACGCCCGCGGCGATCGAGCCGCAGCGCTTCGCGGAATTCTGCCGGGACGCCGACGCGATCGTCGTTCCGGTACTCCCTTCGCAGATCGACATCCACGCCTGCGCGCACTGCATCGAGCACCTGCTGACTGCCGCGAAGATCAAGCGCCGTGAGGACCGGATCGCCGTCGTGGCGAATCGCGTCCGGCCCAACACTCTGGTCTTCCGGTCCCTGAGCCGCTTCCTGGAAACGCTCGACATCCCCTTCGTGGCGACGCTCAGGGAATCGCAGAACTACATCCGCTCTTTCGAACTCGGCATCGGCTTGCACGAGATGAGGGCGGAGAGGTCCTTGCCCGACATAGAGCAGTGGGCGCCGCTTGCTTCCTGGATCGAGAGCCGAGGCCCGGCCCGCAGGTCAGCGTCCCGGGAACAGCCGGAAGCGATGCCGCAGCAGGGCGAGCAGGTCGTCGCAGTCGTCGAGGAACTGGAGCAGGCGTTCCACAGGACGTGGGGAGGACGACGGCTGGCGCAGCCCTAGGGCGCGCGCGGGATTTCCACCGTCGCAGGTTCCTCGTCGTCGTCCCAGCTGGTGCGGATCTTTTCCGCCCAGGACTTGTAGTTCGAGTACGTGAACAGGCGACGGGAGATCGCGCCGTGACGGCTCGTGCCGGTTGCCGCAGCAGGCGCGTCCGCCGTGGGCGTCGCGCTGCCGGGCCGCGACGGTCCCTTGTCCGGCTTCGCCGTGAGCTTGTCTTCGCTCATCCCACGCAGATCCTGTCGAGTCACCTGCCGGGCAAGGTACGCCCGGCCCACAGCACGAAACAGGAACTGGTTCACAGGCCCCGCAGACCCGGAGCCGGCCTCACCCGAAGGGGCTAGGCGATTATCCGGTAGCAGGGACGGTATTCGCCCAGGAGCTTCATGCGTCGCTGCATGACGAAGGCCTCGAGCAGTTCGTCGAGCGGACGTCCGATGTCCGGATCCCCATGGAGGGTGAAGGGGCCGTTCGACTCTATCAGCCTCAGCCCTTCCTCTTTTACGTTCCCCGCCACGATGCCCGAGAAGGCGCGCCTCAGGTTCGCAGCGAGCTCGTGCACCGGCAGGTCCCGCGACAGCACCAGGGACGCCATGGACTCGTGCGTGACCTTGAACGGGTGCTGGAATGCCGGCGGGATGCGCAGCAGCCAGTTGAAGTTGTAGGCATCCCCGGTGCGCCTTCGCCGGCGTCGCACGAGGTCGAGCCCGTGGCGCATCTCCCGGGCGGCCTCCGCGGGATCGTCGACGATGATCCGGTAACGCTTCTGCGCCTCCGGGCCGAGCGTAATTCCGATGAAGCGGTCGAGCTGCTCGAAGTAGGCGGCACTCTGTGCAGGTCCCGTGAACACGACCGGGAACGGCTGATCGGCATTCTGCGGGTCGAGGAGGATGCCGAGCAGGTAGAGGATCTCCTCGGCCGTTCCTGCCCCGCCAGGGAACACGACGATACCGTGACCCAGGCGAACGAAGGCTTCGAGGCGCTTTTCGATGTCAGGCAGGATGACCAGCTGGTTGACGATCGGGTTGGGGGGCTCGGCGGCGATGATTCCGGGCTCCGTCAGACCGACGTACCTGCCCTCGCGGATACGCTGCTTGGAGTGGCCGATGGTCGCACCCTTCATCGGGCCCTTCATGGCACCCGGCCCACAGCCGGTTGCGATGTCGAGGCCGCGCAGGCCGAGCTCGTAGCCGACCTGCTTCGTGTAGTCGTACTCGTGGCGCGGAATGGAATGCCCGCCCCAGCAGACGACCAGGTCGGGGCTGCCCTTGTGCTCGAGGGCCCGCGCGTTTCGCAGTATGGCGAAGATCGCGTTGGTGATACTCGGGCCGTCGTCGAGATCGAATCTGGGCACCACCTCGTTGTGGGTGTAGACGATGTCGCGCAGCACCGCGAACAGGTGCTCCTTGACGCCGCGGATCATCTCGCCGTCGACGAAAGCGCTGCCGGGCGCGTGCTTCATCTCGAGCTTGATGCCCCAGGGTTGGCGCACGATGCGGACGTCGAAGTCCCGGTAGGCCTGGAAGATCGCGCGCGCATCGTCGAGCTGGGTGCCGCAATTGAGCACCGCCAGCGCGCACTGCCGAAACAGCGGATACAGCCCGCCCTGGCCACGGTCGAGAAGCTTCTCGACCTCCTGTTGTGACAGGTTCTCGAGCACCCCCTTGGGCGAGACCCGGGCGTGCACCACGGCCTGCAGCTCGCGGCCGTTGCCGGGAAGCCGGGGCTCGGCCGCGTTCAAGGCCGGATCTCGATCGGCGTGTCCGCGCGGGTCAGCAGCCAGATTTCGAGCATGTCCTCGTTGGACAGGGCGATGCAGCCATCCGTCCAGTCGGTCTCGAGGTAGCGCTCACGGGGATACTTCGGGATGTTCGGCAGGCCGTGGATCATGATCGCCCCACCGGGCAACCAGCCGTTCCGCCGGGCCTGGGCGAGGTCCTCGGGACCGGGGTAGGACACCTGGATGGACAGGAAGAAGTCGCTCTGCGGATTGCGTCGCGTCAGGAGATAGCGCCCTTCCGGCGTGCGGAAGTCGCCTTCCCGCTCCTTGTGGCCCGTGGGATCGAGGCCCAGGGAAACACTGTAGCTCGCGATCTCCTCCCCCTGCCGATAGAGCGTCAGCTTGCGTTCCGACTTCTCGAGCAGGACGAAGTCCGCGGGGCGAACCGGCTGCGGGGCGCTGTTGAAGACGTCCGCCGCGGCAGGCAGTGCCATGGCGGAGAGCGCCGTCGCCAGGATTAACGACTTCAGCCTCATGGCCGCGCATTATAGTGCCTGCACCAAGATAGCGCGCCGAGATGCGCCTCACACACGGCACGTGGCCCCTCGGACTGGAGCTCAGTCCCGCTGCAGCGTCACTTCGCGGCAGCCGCGCGCCGTCGCATCCGCCACGAGCCGGTACGAGCGGCTTGCCTGGACCTCTTCGTCGATGACGAAACGCGTGACGACGCCCGCCTCGGGCACGCGGCAGTCCACCATGAATCGGTGGCGTCCGGGCGGCAGCTCGACGCGCGTCTTGCTCACGGGCACGTCGTAGCCGTCCACGCGGCGCAGGATCACCTCGACCGGCAGGCCGGCCGACACTGCGGGGTCCGCTCGCACGACCGCGCGCTCCTCCGGCGCGAGCCGCGCCCCTTCATAGGCCCGCAGGCTGCCGCAGGCGGAAGCGACGCAGGCGCCGGCGAGAACGGCGAGAACGGCGAGGCATTGCGTCAGGCGGGCAACGTCCGTGACGGCGGCTCGAGTGCATGGCCTACCTTCGGCCCGGCGAAAAAAAAGGCGGCCCGGAGGCCGCCTGGGAGTCACACGTGCGCCCCTGCTGTCCAGGGGTTGCCAGGCGGGGACCCAGCGTGCACGTGAGTTAACCTTCAGCCGCACTTCGAGTCGCCGCAGGACAGGCAGGTCATGCACCCGTCCATCATCACGACGGCGGCCGTATTGCACTTGGCGCACAGCTGCGCACCTTCCGGATAGCTGTCCTTGGAGAAGGCGTCCTGCTGCTTGTCGCGCTGCTCCCACTCCGCCCGCTTGGCGTCGATCAGCGCGCGGCGCGACTCGTCCATTTCCGGCCGCGGCATCAGCCCGATGGTCTGCAGGTGGCGCTCCACCACGAAGCCGAGCTCCGCGACGATCGACGGCATGAACTTGCCGCCGGGCTGCCAGTAACCGCCACGCGGGTCGAACACGGCCTTCAGCTCCTCGGTCAGGAACGCCACGTCGCCGCCCTTGCGGAACACCGCGGAGATGATCCGGGTCAGTGCCACGATCCACTGGAAGTGATCGAGATTCTTGGTGTTGATGAAGATCTCGAACGGCCGGCGGTGCTCGTGTTCGGTGCCCTCGTTGAGGATGATGTCGTTGATCGTGACGTACATCGCGTGGTCCGAGACCGGCGTCTTGATCTTGTAGGTGGAACCGATCAGCACGTCGGGACGCTCGAGTTTCTCGTGCATCCACACGACCTTGCCGGCGGCGTCCTTGCGCGCCCGCGCCTCCTTGGCGCCGGCGGTCTTTTCCGCCTGCTCCTTCTCCGCCGCCGGCTTGAGGACGCGGTACTTGACGATCTTCTTTTCGATGTTCAGCTTGTTCATGGGTCCTGTCCTGTTGTCCCGCCCACGGCCTCAGAACTTGCCGTAGTAGCCTTCCTTGAGCGCGTCGAAGAGGTTGGCGGCGGTGTGCACCTCGCCGTCGTACTCGACCTCCTGGTCGCCCTTGACCTCGATCTCGCTGCCGTCCTCGAGCGTGAACACGTAGGTCGTGTTCTTGAGGTCCTGCTCCTTGACCAGAACGCCCTGGAAGGCCTCGGGATTGAAGCGGAAGGTGGTGCAGCCCTTGAGCCCCTGCTCGTGGGCGTAGAGATAGATGTCCTTGAACTTGTCGTAGGCGAAGTCGGTCGGCACGTTGGCGGTCTTCGAGATCGAGGAGTCGATCCACTTCTGCGCGGCGGCCTGGATGTCGACGTGCTCCTTCGGGCCGATGTCATCGGCCGTGATGAAGTACTCCGGCAGCTTCTCGGCAGCGGCAGTCGCACCCGGCATGGCGCGCGGATTGATGAGCTCGCGGTAGGCGAGCAGCTCGAACGAGTAGACGTCGATGCGCTCCTTGCTCTTCTTGCCCTCGCGGATGACGTTGCGGAAGTAATGGTGCGCGAACGACGGCTCGATGCCGTTGGACGCATTGTTGGCCAGCGACAGCGAGATGGTGCCCGTCGGGGCGATCGAACTGTGGTGGGTGAAGCGCGAACCCAGGGACTCGATCTGCTTGACCAGCTCCGGCGCCACCTCGGCGACGCGCTGCATGTAACGGCTGTAGCGGGCGTGGAGGATGCGGCCGGGGATGCGATCACCTTCCTTCCAGCCGTCCTGCGCCATCTCCGGGCGCTTGCGCAGCATCTCCTTCGTGACCGTGAACTCCTCGGTCATGATCGGCGCCGGGCCCTTCTCCCGGGCGAGGTGCAGCGCCGCTTCCCAGCCCGCGAGTGCCATCTCGCGCGAGACGTTCTCGGTGAACGCGACGGACTCCTTCGAGCCGTACTTCATGCCGAGCATGGTGATGGTGGAGCCGAGCCCCAGGAAGCCCATGCCGTGGCGGCGCTTGCGGTGGATCTCGTTGCGCTGCTGGCCGAGCGGCAGGCCGTTGATCTCCACCACGTTGTCGAGCATCCGCGTGAACACGCGCACCACCTCGCGGTACTCGTCCCAGTCGAACTCGGCATCCTCGGTGAACGGCCGCCGCACGAAGCGCGTCAGGTTGACCGACCCGAGCAGACAGGATCCGTAGGGCGGCAACGGCTGCTCGCCGCAGGGATTGGTGGCCCGGATGTTCTCGCACCACCAGTTGTTGTTCATCTCGTTGACCCGGTCGATGAGCACGAACCCCGGCTCGGCGAAGTCGTACGTGGAAGTCATGATGACGTCCCACAGGCGCTGCGCCGGCAGCGTCTTGTACACCTTGCAGGCGACGAGACCCTCGTCGTTGGCGACGTAGCCCTCGGTCGTCGGCCACTCCCGCCAGATGAATCGCTCCGGATCCACGAGGTCGTGCTCGGCCGGGTCGTACTCGCGCTGCGACAGCGGGAACGCGAGCCTCCAGTCGGACCCGTCGCGAACCGCCTGCATGAACTCGTCGGTGATGAGCAGCGACAGGTTGAACTGACGCAGACGCCCGTTCTCCCGCTTGGCCCGGATGAAGTCCATGGCATCCGGATGACCGATGTCGAAGGTGCCCATCTGCGCGCCCCGCCGGCCGCCGGCCGAGGACACCGTGAAACACATCCTGTCGTAGATGTCCATGAACGACAGCGGCCCGGACGTGTAGGCCCCCGCGCCCGAGACGTACGCGCCACGCGGACGCAGCGTGGAGAACTCGTAGCCGATGCCGCAGCCGGCCTTCAGCGTGAGGCCCGCCTCGTGGACCTTCTCGAGGATGTCGTCCATCGAGTCCCGGATCGTGCCCGACACGGTGCAGTTGATCGTCGACGTGGCCGGCTTGTGCTCGAGCGCTCCGGCATTCGACATGATCCGCCCCGCGGGGATCGCGCCCTTGCGCAGTGCCCACAGGAAGCGCTCGAACCACTCGTCCTGGATCTCCGGTTGCTCGACGTCGGCGAGCGCGCGAGCCACGCGCCGCCAGGTGTCGTCCATCGACTTGTCTACGGGTGTTCCGTCCTTCGCGGTGAGCCGGTACTTCTTGTCCCAGATGTCGACGGAGGCTTCCTGGAAGGAGATCTGGTCGACGTCTTTGGGCTCCATCTTGACCGCGGTGCTCATGGTTCGTGCCGTCGCTCCCCTCGATGCCTGCGCCGCCTGGCGGCGCAGGAAAACGTAAAAACAAGACCGATCCCCGGAATCGAAACCGAACCGAGACTCGTGGATGAAGTCTGGAGGTATTTCCCCCGGGGATCCCTGATGTTCTGCCGACGCTATCTGCGGCCGCGGGACGACCACAAGATGTTGTGTCAGGGTTGTTAAATTATTTTCACGCGGTCCCTGGTGTCAAGGAATTTCTGACCCCGAAATTGCCCCAATTTGAACCTTTTATATCAAAGACTTACAAATTTCAGTTCAGATACTTTCCCGGGAACCTCGGAACCTGCCTATGTCAAGCCCGGATTGCTGCAGGCACAAGATCTTGTATGCACCGTTTGGCCACATGACGCCCACAGGATGTCCACTCCGGGACCCTCTTCCGCCCCTTGAAAGCAGGCTCGAAGTCCTCATAAACGCGGCATCGAGAGGTCTTCTTAGAGCCATTCAAACCCAACCGGAGGAGCCACACATGAACGTTGCATTCCATGAGCCCTGGAGGCTGGTGAACCGCCTGCATCGCGACCTCGACCGCCTGATGTACACCACGAACGAGGACGATGCCGGATCCGTCGCGAGCTGGACGCCGGCCGTCGACATCCGCGAGGAGGAGAAGCAGTTCGTGCTGCACGTCGACCTGCCCGGAGTCGAGCCCGACAAGATCGAAGTCACGCTCGAGAAGGGCGTGCTGACCCTCCGCGGCAGCCGCGAGCTCGCCAACCGTGACGAGCGCAGCGGATTCCGGCGCGTGGAGCGCGTGAGCGGCACCTTCTACCGGCGGTTCGCGCTGCCGGACACGGCCGACTCGCAGTCGGTCAAGGCGCGCCACACCAACGGCGTGCTCGAGGTGACCATCCCGAAGCAGGCGCAGGTGCTGCCGCGCCGCATCGAGATCGAGTCGGCCTGATCGCCGCGGACCGGTGTACTTTGCCGGCCACGGGCCGGGAGTCGGCATGCCGACCCCGGCCCGTTCCCCTGCGGAGCCGGGCGGGCCGGCCCGCCGCAGGCACAACGGAATGAACTCCTGGCGTCCGCCGACGGTCTGATCCCCCCGGTATGCCGGCCGCCTCGCGCCGGCCCGTTTCCACGATGAGGTCCTCCCGATGAGACACGTTCCAGGCGTTGCAGTCCTCCTGCTGTCGCTGGCCGCAACGGCCGCCAGCGCCTCCACCGCGCTGCCGACACAGGTCGACGGCCAGCCGTTACCCAGCCTGTCGCCCGTCATCAAGCGCGTCGCGCCGGCGGTCGTGAACATCGGCGTACGCGGCACCGTCGCGGCGCCGCAGAATCCCTTCTTCGACGACCCGTTCTTCCGCCGCTTCTTCGGCATGCCGCCGGGTGCCACGCCGCGCGAGCGCGAGTTCCGCAGCGCCGGGTCCGGTGTCATCGTCGATGCGAAGGTCGGCTACATCGTCACGAATGCGCACGTCGTCGAGAACGCTTCGGAGATCACGGTCACCCTGGTCGACGATCGCGAGCTCGAGGCGGAGGTCGTGGGAGCGGACAGGGGCTCCGACGTCGCCGTCATCAAGATCAAGGACGGCGAGCTGCCTACCGACATCTCGCTCGCGGACAGCTCCGAGGTCGAAGTCGGCGACTTCGTCATCGCCATCGGCAACCCGTTCGGCCTGCAGCACACCGTGACGTCGGGAATCGTCAGCGCCCTGGGTCGCTCGGGCATCAACCCCGAGGGCTACGAGAGCTTCATCCAGACCGATGCCGCCATCAATCCCGGGAACTCCGGCGGCGCGCTGGTGAACCTGCGTGGCGAGCTCGTGGGGATCAACTCGGCCATCCTGTCCCGTTCCGGGGGCAACATGGGCATCGGCTTCGCGATCCCCTCGAACATGGTGCGCTCGGTGATGGACCAGCTGATCGAGTTCGGCGAGGTCAAGCGCGGGGTGCTCGGCGTCACGATCCTGTCGCTCAATGCGGACTACCGCAAGAGCCTCGGTCTCGCCGACGACGTCCAGGGGGCGCTCGTGTCCCAGGTGCTCGAAGGCTCGGCCGCCGCCACGGCCGGCATCGAGGCAGGCGACGTCATCGTCTCCGTCGACGGCAAGCCGGTGAAGGGCTCCGCGGAGCTGCGCAACATGATCGGCATGGCGCGGATCGGCGACACCGTCGAGCTCGGGATCATTCGCGAGGGCAAGTCACGCAAGGTCAAGGCCGAGATCGCGGAGCGTTCCGAACTGACGGCCGAGGCCTCGGAGCTCCATCCCGCGCTCGCCGGCGCGGACCTCGGCGATGCGACCTCGGAGCAGACCCCCGGCGGCGGCGTGCTCGTCCGCTCGGTCGAGCCCGGCAGCCCGGCGTCGAGGATCGGCCTGCGCGCCAACGACATCATCGTCGGCGTCGACCGCACGCGCGTCACGGGGCTTCGCGACTTCGTCCAGGCGATCGAGGAGCGCGAGACCTTCCTGCTCAGCATCCGCCGCGGGCGGCAGACCGTGATTCTGCCCGTGCAGTGACGGCCCGACGGTGACCGGTGCGGCCTTCCGGCCGCTCACCGGTCAACGGTCGCCAGTCACGGGTCAAGGCTCACTCCAGCCTGCCTTCCGGCGCGCTGCCTATAATCGCGGCATGCGCGCAACCAAGGTCTGCGTCCTCGGCGGGTCGGGGTTCGTCGGCACCCGGCTCTGCGCAGCGCTCGCCAGGCGGGGCTACCGGACGACGGTGCCGACCCGGCACGCGGAGCGGGCACGGCACCTTCGCGTGATCCCGGCCGTGCGGGTCCTGGAATGCGACATCCACGACGCGGCGCTGCTAGGCCGGACGATTGCCGGCCATGACGCCGTCGTCAACCTGGTCGGCACCTCGAGGGATCGCGGCCGGCGTGGCGCCGAGTTCCGGCGCGTCCACGAGGACCTCGTCCGCAAGCTCGTGGCCGCTTGCCGCGAGAAGCGGATCGACCGGCTCCTGCACGTGAGCGCACTCAATGCGGACGCCGACCACGGACCTAGCCGATACCTGCGGTCCAAAGGCCGGGGCGAGCGAATCGTTCGCGAGGAAGGCGCCGCGGACCTGCGCTGGACGGTCGTCCGCCCGTCCGTGATCTTCGGCCCGGGCGATGCCCTGGTGACCCACCTCGCCGGGATCCTGCGCCGCGTGCCCGTCGCGCTGCCGCTGGCAAGACCGGAAGTACGTCTTGCGCCGGTCTGGGTCGGCGACGTGGCGGAGGCGCTCATGACCTGCCTGTCGGACGACGACAGTGCGGGCGAGTGCTACGAGCTGTGCGGTCCGGAGATCCTGACGATGCGCGCCGTGGCACTTCGCGTGCGCGACGAGCTCCGCCTCAGGCGCGCCATCGTCGGGCTGCCGGACTTCGTCGCCCGGATCCAGGCGGGCCTGATGGGCGTCTTGCCCGGCGCGACGAACTCGACCGACAACTTCCTGTCACTGACGGTCGACAGCGTATGCGCCCGGGACGGATTTGCCCGCCTCGGCCTTCGGCCACGGTCTCTCGACGCGCTCCTCCCGGACATCGTCCTCCAGAGCGATCGCAGTCCCCTCGGGCGCCTCCGCCGGACCGCGCGGCGCTGAGTAGCCGCCGCAGAGGACCGGCGAGCGCTCCTTCTGCGGCACCCTGGCGAGGCGACGGGTGAAGCGGTAGAAAGCCGGCAGGTCGTAGTCCAGGTCGGCGAGCAGCGACTGCAGCGCCGGAACGCACTCGTGGTACGTCGAGATCGCGGCCAGCCGGGCATTGTTGAGCTCGATGCTCATGAAATCGTCGGTGTTGGCCCCCTCGGGCCAGCTTTGTCTCAGGTCCGCGTACTCGTCGAGCAGCCGGGCGAACTCAGCCTCCTTGACCGCACGCATGGCGCGCACCGGCAGGTCGGATGCGTAGAGCGCCGCAAGCCGGCCTCGCGTCTCCGCCATCAGGGCCGCGACCTGCTCGAGGCGCTTGCGCGATGCCCGGTAGGCGACGACATCCTCCGCGCGTTCCTGCGACTCGAGCCAGCGCCGGGTCACCTCGTACTCCACGACCGTCGCGAAGGCTTCGCTGAATGCGCTGTCGCCGGGGTCGTACATGGCCTGGTGCGCGAGCTCGTGAAAGATCAGCGCGGCGAGCGTGACATCATCGTACCTGAGCATCGTCGACAGCACCGGGTCCTTGAAGCGACCCAGCGTCGAGTAGGCGGCCACGGGCGCCACGTACACGTCGTAGCCGCGGTCACGCAGCTTGTTCGCGTAGTCGCGCGCCTCGCGCTCCTTGAAGTACCCGCGGTAGCTGACACATCCCGCAATCGGGAAGCACGACTTCCTGGGCTCGACGGAGAACTCGGCCGCGGCGAACACGTTCCACAGGACGTACGGCCTGTCGAGTTCGACGAAACTCGTGTAGCTGCCCTTGTCGCGCATCCCGGCTTCGGTAATGGCGAACCGCCGGAGGCCCTGGATGTATTCCAGCCGGGCCCGGACTTCCGGCGCGATGTCGGGCCGGGCCAGCACGTCCTCGATCGGCTCGCGGCGATCGTTGAGATCGAGCTGGCCTTGCGCGAGGTGGGCCAGGTAGCAGCCGGTCAGCGGCAGGCACGCGAGCAGCGTCCAGACTGTCCGCAGGCATGGCCGGCCGTCGGCGCGATGTCGGGCTTCCGGTAACATCCGTGCATGGAAGTCTATCTGGTCGGCGGCGCCGTTCGGGACGACCTGCTCGGCGTTCCGGCGAGGGAACGTGACTGGGTCGTCGTCGGGGCGACGCCCGCCGAACTGGAAGGCCGCGGCTTCCGCGCAGTCGGCCGGGACTTTCCGGTGTTCCTGCACCCGCAGACCGGGGAGGAGTACGCGCTTGCGCGGACCGAGCGCAAGACCGGCCCCGGGTACCGCGGCTTCGAAGTGCACTTCGCGCCGGATGTCACGCTCGAGGAAGACCTTGGGCGACGCGACCTGACCATCAACGCGATGGCACGGGACGGCGATGGCCGTCTCGTGGATCCCTATGGCGGCCTGAAGGACCTCGAGGACCGGCGCCTGCGGCACGTATCCGCGGCTTTCGCCGAGGATCCCGTCCGGATACTGCGCGTGGCCCGGTTCGCGGCCCGCTTCGCCGATCTCGGTTTCAGCGTAGCGCGGGAGACGAACGACCTGATGTGCGAGATGGTCAGCGCCGGGGAAGTCGACGCCCTGGTGCCCGAGCGGGTGTGGCAGGAAACGCACCGGGCCCTCGGCGAGCCGCGGCCGGATGCCTTCCTGCGGGTCCTGCGCGCGTGCGGGGCGCTGGCCCGGATCTATCCGGAGATCGACGCCTTGTGGGGCGTCCCGCAGCCCGAGCGCTGGCACCCGGAAGTGGATACTGGCGAACACATGCTTCACGTCATGCGCCAGGCGGCAAGACTGACCGACAGCCCGCGGGTCAGGTTCGCAGCCCTGATGCACGACCTCGGCAAGGGCGCGACACCGCCCGAGCTCTGGCCACGGCACATCGGCCATGAGGAGCGCGGCGCCACGCTCGTCAGGCGTCTTTCCGAACGCCTGCGCATTCCCACGGACTTCAGGCATCTCGCGGAGTTGACGGCGCGGTGGCATGGCCTCGCTCACCGCGCTCTCGAGTTGCGACCGGCCACGATCCTGGAACTCCTGGAGCACTGCGACGCCTTCCGTCGGCCGGAGCGATTCCGGGAGTTTCTCGTGGCCTGCGAGGCCGACTTCCGCGGCCGCCCCGGCTGGGAGACCCGCCCCTATCCGGAGGCGGAGCTGCTCGCCTCCGCTCTCGATGCCGCCTTGGCCGTGTCGGTCGGCGCAGATGAGCGGCGCGGGCTCGACGGCGAGCAGATCGGCGAACTGCTTCGGCGCAAGCGTGTAACCGCGGTTGGAGCCTCGCTGGACCGGGGTTGAGCCC
>LJNS01000002.1:2932-70447 GCA_001303245.1 Gammaproteobacteria bacterium SG8_30 | reverse complement strand
CGTTCCCGCCTCGCGGCCGAGGTGGCGCGGGTGTCCGCGAGACCGAGCGAGTATCGGGGAGCGAATCGAGCGGGCCCCGCGCCGGATCCCGGCCGCGAGGCGCGGCATGGCCCAGGCTATACGGCACGCCGGGAACGCCGGGGCTGGGCGAGCGCCTCGCGTGACCGGTGTTTCGGAAGGGCTTAAGGCTGACCGGGCGCGGCGGGAGCGGCGGCTGCGCGCCAGGCGGCCACGACTTCGAGCCAGCGGGCGGCGCTTGCTGCGTCATAGCGGAACTCGCCGCCGGGCATGAGCCGCTCGAGCGTCGCGGGGTCGATCTCCTGCAGCCAGGCGATGACGGGCCCGAGGGCGGCGTCCACGGCCTGTCGGGAGGGCTCGTCAAGGCCCGGCACGTAGATGCCCTGGATCAGCTGGCCGCGCAGCTTGAAGCGCGTGCCGGGTCGGTAACGCACTTCCTCGACGCCCAGTGCGCGCAGCAGGCGATTGTGTTCCACCGCCGAAGCGATGCGCATCAGGTCGGCGCGGCGGCGTCGCCCACCGTGAACATGGCATCGCCGGTGTGCAGCCGGAGCAGGGCGTCGACGTCTCCGGCCAGGTACGCGGCGAGATAGCGGTCGAGCAGGCCGAGGCCGTCGGCCGGGGGGGGAAGCCCGAGCTGGGAATACATCGCGAGGTTGTCCCATTCCACCCACATCTCGGCGATCCGGCCTTCGACGATGCGAAACATCGAGACGAACCGTCCGTCGACGGGCCTGCCGGTGGGGCCGGCCCCTTCGAACGATCCCGTCTGCGTGCCCTGGTAGCGGCCGGTGGCCGCGACGCGGTCCGCTTCCGCCACCAGGCTGTCGAGCGTGATGCGACGGTCCGGGAAGCTCGCGCGCAGGCCGCGCTGGCGGTCGACGAACTCCTCCCGCGTCGTCACGGATGGCCCGGCTGCTGCCTGGCTGTGGCGCCGGAAGTCGTCCGCCAGCAGGCTCTCCACGGTGTCCCACTCGGCGGCATTGACGGCCGCCACGAAGGAGCGGACCAGCTCCTTGTTGGTCTCGGCAAGCCGCGCCGATCCGGCGCAGCCGGCGAGCGACAACAGTGCGAGCGGCAACAGGAGGAGCGGCAGACCACGCATGTCGAGACTCCGGCAGGGCGCGGGTTGGAGCGGGGGCAGCTTCCATATAGCACCCTTGGGAGTGCCGCCCAATGTACTGCGTCTCAGGACCCCGGCGCGCTCACCCTCACCAGCCAGGTGCGCGCGTCCTCGGGCTTCCCGTCGAGCAGCCACTCGAAGACCACGCTATGCCACATGACGCGCTGCACGTACCCGCGGGTCTCGTTGTACGGAATGTTCTCGACCCAGGCGTCTGCGTCCGTCCTGGCGTCCGGCAGCCAGCGTCGGGCGGTTGCTGGGCCGGCATTGTAGGCTGCGAGCGCAAGCAGGACCTGCCCGTCGAACTGCTCGATCAGCTCGGCCAGGTGTCCCGCGCCCAGCATCAGGTTGACGGCCGGTTCCTTCAGGTCGTCCCCGGTCGGCCTCGGCCTGCGCATCGTCGCGGCCGTCCGTCGGGCCGTGGCGGGCATGAGCTGCATCAGTCCGACGGCGCCTGCGGAGGACACTGCGTAGGGCTGGAACAGGCTCTCCTGACGCATGACCGCGTAGACCAGCGTCTCCGGCAACCGGCTCGCGCGCGCCGCGTCGGCGACTTCCTCCGCGTAGGGCCGCGGATACAGCAGCGCGTAGTCTTCGTAGAAGCGCTGCTCTGCGGCCGAGGCGATCGCCTGGAAATACCACCCCCACTCGTGCGCAAGCATCACCGCGGCGCGCCTGCCCGCATCGTCCAGGGGCTCGTAACCGGCGAGCCACTCGGCAGGCGCGAGCCCGTGCAGTTGCGCACGCAGCAGTTCCCTGGCGCGCACGAACTCCGGCAGGGCCCGCAGCGCGTCGAGGCGAGCCGGTTCGAACGCGAACTCGACTGCGTGCGGGGCAAATGGCCGGGCGATGCGCGCGGCGGCAAGCACCGCGTACCAGTTGTCCGTCGGGATCACCGACTCGTAGAGCTGCCGTGCGCGTTGCCGCTGGCCCTGGTGCCACAGCGCGCGAGCGAGCCAGTAGCGCCAGGCTGGTTCCTCGCGCTGCCCGGCCGGCATGGATTCGATGGCACGGCGCATCGCCCTCCAGTTGCCCGCCCAGAGGGCGGCGCGCGCGTGCCAGGCGTGGGCGAGTTCGTCGAAGTCGACCGGCTGCACGCGCTCGAAGTAGCGCAACGCCGGGCGCCGGCTCCAGGCGAGCCCTAACGCGAGCTCCTTCGCAAACGGACTCGCCGCCTCGTCGTCGAGGCCGAGGGAGGCCGCCAGCGAGTCGAACCGGTCGCGTGCCGCATCCGGGCGCGTGCGCGACAGGCTCGTCCAGCCGGCGAGCACAGCTTCGCGCTCCACCACGACCGAGGGATTGCGGATGATCGCGTCGATGGCGGCCTGCGGCCGTTCGAGCAGCGTCGCCCAGTCGCGCAGCGGTCGTGCCCGCTCCTCCGGCAGGCTGCGCACCAGCCAGCGAGCGAGACGCCACTCGCCTGCATCGAGCGCGAGGCGTGCGCGCCGCTCGAGGAGGTCGGCGCCGAGCCGCCCGCTTCGGCGCAACCAGTCGAACACCGGGTCGCATTCGTCCGCCGCGCTCTCCGGCGTGAGCCACTCCTCGATCGCCTCGTCCTCGATCCCGGCGGTCACGCCGATCTCGATGCGCGCGGTCAGCGCCTGGCAGCGAAGC
This sequence comes from Gammaproteobacteria bacterium SG8_30, assembly GCA_001303245.1. Taxonomy (GTDB): domain Bacteria; phylum Pseudomonadota; class Gammaproteobacteria; order Steroidobacterales; family Steroidobacteraceae; genus SG8-30. The sequence goes on along the minus strand of LJNS01000002.1, from coordinate 67,692 downwards.
GTCTGGCCAACGACGGTGGCCCCGGCGTAGACGTCCAGGAATTCCCGCCATCGCTTGCGCTCCGCGAGGCCCTCGAGCCACGCCGCGCGCACCATCCGACCGACCGGATCGTCGCCATGCACCTCGAGGAAAGCGGCAGACGCCGAGTCGGCAGCCTGGCGGGCGGACCCGTCCCGCGCCGTCCGCAGCGCGCGCCGCAGGCGCGCCGCCTCCACGTACGGAAACAACGGGTAGCCAGCGAGCTCCTCGTCCGTGACGGGAGCGGGGGTGCCTGCGGCTGCGGCCTCGTAGGCGGCGATGAAAGCAGCGCGCTGCGCGGCCGTCTCGTCGCCGGCCACAGCGGGCAGGCAGCAGCACGCGGCGCCGACCACGCCGAGTAACAGTCTTCCGGCAATTCCCGGTGCGCGCGGGATCATCCCGCCCACCGGGTGCGCCACCACAGGCCCGGAAGGGTCGTGAAGCCGAAGTCGCGCGCGGCGATGCGGCCTTCGCTGTCGACGATGTAGTAGGTGGGGAAACCGCGGATCCGGAACGCCTCCGCGGTCGCGGCATCACCGAGCAGCACCTCGGCATCGATGCGGTGTTCGGCCAGCCACGCCTGGACTTCGCCGGGCGAGCGGTAGTCGAGCGCCACGAGCACGAGCGGCGCCGCCTCGCCGAAGAAGCGCTCGTACCAGCGAAGCTGTGGCGCGCTGGCAGCGCATACGCCGCACCACGTGGCGAAAAAGTAGAGCACCGCCGGGCGGCCGCCGATGGCCTCCCCGTCGAAGTTCCCTCCGTTCAGCCGGCGCAGGTCGAGACCGGGCGCCGGGCTGCGGGCACCGTGCGGCAGCAGGTCGCGCGTCTGCCAGGCGTAGAGGGCGAGGGCGGGCAGGAGCAGGACCGCTACCTGCAGCAGTCGCGAAAGCCAGCGCTTCATCGGAACAGGTAGTCGAGGGCGATGCCGACGAAGACCACCAGGCCGAAATAGTGATTGTTGTTGAACGCCTGGAGGCAGCGCAGCGGCTCCCGTCCGCGGATCAACCACTGCTCGTAGGCGAAGATGACGCCACCCGCGACGAGCCCGACGGCGTACCAGTCGCCGAGGCCCGCTTCCCTGCCCGCGAGGTAGAGCGCGAGCAGCACCATGGCCTGCATCGCTGCGACGATCACCCGGTCGGCGTCGCCGAACAGGATGGCCGTCGACTTGAGATCGAGCTTCAGGTCGTCCTCGCGATCGACCATGGCATAGAGCGTGTCGTAGACGGCCGCCCACAGCACGACCGCCACGACGAGCAGCCAGCCCAGGCGCGGCACGGACTCGCCGATCTCGGCAAACGCCATCGGGATCGACCATGCGAACGCGAGGCCCAGGTAGAACTGGGGCACGTGAACGTAGCGCTTGGTGAACGGGTAGGTGATCGCCAGCACGGCCCCAGCCACCGCGTACAGCCGTGCCAGGGGCCCGAGCTGGAGTGCAAGCCAGGCGGCGACGAGGCCGAGCGCGACGAACAGCGTCAGCGCCTCGCCCGGGCTGACGCGGCCCGACGCAAGCGGCCGGCCGGCCGTGCGGCGCACGAAGGGATCGAAGTCCCGGTCCGCATAATCGTTGATGATGCAGCCGGCCGAGCGCATGACGAGCACGCCCGCCATGAAGATGACGAATACGCGCTCGTCCGGATGACCGGCGCCGGCGATCCACAGAGCCCAGAGGGCCGGCCACATCAGCAGCCAGATGCCGATCGGCCGATGCAGGCGCGTGAGCTGCGCATAGTCGATGAGCGTACGCCCGAGCGCGCCCAGGGCATCGCGGAACGGCGTTGGTCGCCAGGCCGGCTTGTAGGTGGGGTCGCGCGGTGGTCGCGGCGGCTGGGCTGGACGGAGCTCGGCGCTCATGCGAGCGCCTCGGGAAGAAACACCTCCTGAACCACCAGGCAGTGCGGCCCGAGCCGGTACCGGGCGCGCCTCGCCCACAACCCGTTGCGGTCGAGGCCGGAACCGTGCAGCGCCCGCTCGCAGAGCGACTCTCCCGGGGACAGCAGCGAATATTCCAACGGATCGCGCAGGGCGCCGCCGAGGCTCGCGAGCCTGGGCCCTAGCGCCGTGTCACCGAGCTGCGCGAGCCAAGGCTGGGCCGCGAGGGTTGCGGAGGGCACCAGCGTCTGCGCGAATACCTGCGGGCGATCGTCGCACGTCAGCTCGACCTCGCGCACGAACGCCGACAGGTCGGCCACCTCGAGGGCCGCGGCATCCTCGGGCGAGAGCAGGTCGAGGCGCTCGTCGACGATCCGCAGACCGAACGTGCCGCCGCAAAGCGAGCGCACCCTTTCCGTGAGCAGTCCCGATTCGGTCAGCCACCCGCGCGCCTCGCGCGGCGGCGCGAGGCGATCGATGTCGGCAGTCCAGCCTGATGCCGGCGGCTGCCCGAGCGCGGGACTCGTGGACGGGGGACTCATACCTTGCCGTAGCGGGCTCCGGCGCCGATCCAGCGCCGCTTCAGCGGCCCAATGTTAGCCGGATGGCGCGCGAGCATCATCTCCGCCGCGTCCTGGACCCGGGGCAGGAGGTCGGCGTCGCGCACCAGGTCCGCCACCTTCATCTGCATGAGCCCGGTCTGGCGCGTGCCGAGAAGCTCGCCGGGCCCGCGCAGCTCGAGGTCACGTCGCGCGACCTCGAAGCCGTCGGTGGTCTCGCGCAGCACCTTGAGGCGCTGGCGCGCCGTGTCGGACAGCGGCGGCCGGTACAGCAGCACGCAGCTGCTGGCGTGCTTGCCTCGGCCGACGCGCCCGCGGAGCTGATGCAGCTGGGCGAGTCCCATGCGCTCGGCATTCTCGATGACCATCAGGCTGGCGTTCGGGACGTCCACGCCGACCTCAATGACGGTCGTCGCCACCAGCAGGCCGATCTCGCCGGCCTTGAAGCGCGCCATGGTCCGTTCCTTGTCCGCGCTGGACATCCGGCCGTGCACGAGAGCGACCCGGATCTCGGGGAGCGCGGCCGCCAGCGTCGCCGCCGTCTCCTCTGCGGCCTGGGCCTCGAGGACCTCGGACTCCTCGATGAGGGGACAGACCCAGTAGGCCTGCCTGCCCTCGCGCACTGCGGCGTGGATCCGCGCCACGACCTCGTCGCGTCGGGACTCCGCGACCGCGACCGTGCTGACCGGCGTGCGGCCCGGGGGTAACTCGTCGATGACCGACACGTCGAGATCGGCGTACGCGGTCATCGCCAGCGTTCGCGGGATCGGGGTCGCAGTCATGATCAGCTGGTGCGGGAAGCGGCCGCCGCCCGCGCCCTTCTCACGCAGTGCGAGCCGCTGGTGCACGCCGAAGCGGTGCTGCTCGTCGACGATGGCCAGCCCGAGGCGCGCGAAACGGACGCCTTCCTGGAACAGCGCGTGGGTGCCGACGACGAGCGGCACCTCCCCGGAGGCGATGGCGTCGAGGGCAGCCTGCCGCGCCCTGCCGGTGAGCCTGCCCGACAGGAAGGCGACCGGCAGGCCCAGCGGTCGCAGCCAGCGCTCGAAGTTCTGGGCGTGCTGCTCGGCGAGCAGTTCGGTCGGCGCCATCAGCGCCGCCTGGCAGCCGGACTCGACGGCGCGCAGTGCAGCCAAAGCGGCCACGACCGTCTTGCCCGAGCCCACGTCGCCCTGCACGAGCCGCAACATGGGACTCGACTGGCAGAGGTCGGCACGCACCTCGGCGACGACGCGGCGCTGGGCGCCGGTGAGCGCGAAGGGCAGGGAGTCGAGCAGCTTGCGCTCCAGCTCGCCGGGCCCCCCGAAGGGCCAGGCGGGGTCGCGGCGGACCTCCTTGCGCAGCTGCCGCAGGGAAAGCTGGTGCGCGAGCAGTTCCTCGAATGCGAGCCGTCGCTGCGCGGGGTGCCGGCCGGCGGCCAGCAGGTCGAGCCGGGCGTCGGGGGGCGGCCGGTGCACGTACTCGAGCGCTGCCTGGAGCGGTGGCAGCCCGAGGTCCGCCAGCAACTCCGGCGGCAGCCAGTCACGGACGGTGCTGCGTGCGGCCTGCTCGAGTGCCATGGCCGTCAGGATGCGCAGCCGGCCCTGCTGCACGCCCTCGGTGGCCGGGTAGATCGGCGTCAGCACGTCCTCGACGGCCTGCGCATCGGGCACATCCGCCCGGCGGTACTCGGGGTGGACGATCTCGAGGCCGACCGGGCCGCGACGGACTTCGCCGAAGCACCGGAGCCGCAGGCCGCGCTGCAACTGCTGCTGCTGCGCGCCCGAGAAATAGAAGAACCGCAGCGTCAGGAACCCCGTGCCGTCGGAGAGCCTCACCAGCAGCGTGCGCTTCCTGCGGAACACGACCTCCGCGAGTTCCACCTCGCCCTCCACGACGGCGCGGTCGCCGGGCCGGAGCGAGCCGATCGGCACGGTGCGGGTGCGATCCTCGTAGCGCAACGGCAGCAGGAACAGGAGGTCCTGGACCGTCTCCACGCCGAGCCTGCCGAGCTTGTCGGCGAGGGCCTGCCCTACTCCCTTCAGGGCCGTGACGGGCCTGGCCTCGGACGTGCCGCCACCGTCGGTCACGGCTGTCCCGGGCGGGCGGCCGGGGACCGCGGGGCTCGTGTTCCTCGCAGGCGCAACCGGTTCGTGGCTGCGCTTATCCGGTGACAAGGACGCAGTCCACCTCGACCTCGGCCCCCTTCGGCAGCGAGGCGACGCCGATGGTCACGCGCGCCGGATAAGGCTCCGAGAAGTACTCGGCCATGACCGCGTTGGCCAGCGGAAACTTGCCGAGGTCCGTTAGGTAGATGGTCACGCGCACGGCCTCGTCGAGGCTCCCGCCCGCCGCGCGGGCGACGGCCTGCAGGTTGTCGAAGACGCGCCTGGCCTGTGTTTCGAAGTCGCCCGCCACGAGCTCCCCGGTTGCCGGATCGAGGGGAATCTGGCCGGAGCAGTAGACGGTGTCACCTGCGCGAACGGCCTGGGAGTAGGGACCTATCGCCTTCGGGGCGTCGGGGCTCGAAATGATCTGGCGGGTCATGGCGCGGTCCGGAAGAAGTGGGAGGAGGCTCGGATGTTAGCGGATGGATCAGATCCGTGAGTCAGGCCAGCGTCCGCTCCACCTCGATGACGTCGGGCATGGACTTGATGGCGCGCATCACCTGCGCCAGGTGTCCGCGGTCGCGCACGTCGATCTCCAGCGTGATCATGGACGTGTCGTCACCCTCGGGTGTCACGTTGACGTGGTCGATGTTGGTCTGGTTGGCCGCGATCTGCGCCGCGACCTGGGCGAGGACGCCCATGCGATTGGTGACGTGGACCTTGATCTCGGAACGGAACGTGCGGTTCGCCTGCTTCTGCCACACGGCCGGGATCCACTTCTCCGGCTGCTTGCGGAAGCCGGCCACGTTGCCGCAGTTGTCCCGGTGGATCACCACGCCGCGCCCGCTCGACAGGTAGGCGACGACCGGGTCCGGCGGGACCGGGAAGCAGCAGCGGGCGTAGGCGACCACCAGCCCCTCGGTGCCGGCGATCGCGAGCGGCGCCTGCGGGCCGCCCTCGTGCAAGTCTTCCTCGCGGGGCAGGACACGCCTCGCGACGAGCGGCGCGGGCCGCTCGCCTAGGCCGATCTTCTCGAGCAGATCCTTGCCGTCCTCCAGGCCGAGCGCGACGGCGACCTGGTCGAGCCGCTCGGGGGGCAACGCGCGGATGTTGAGCTTGAACTCCTCGAGCGCCTGGTTGAGCAGTCTGCCGCCGAGGTCGATCGCCTCGCCTCGCCTGAGCCCCTTGAGGTACTGCCGGATCGCGGCGCGCGCCTTGGCCGACACCACGAAGCTGGCCCACGCCGGGTTCGGCTGCGCGCCCTTGGCGGTGATGATCTCGACGGTCTGGCCGTTGCGCAGCACCGTCCGCAGCGGAGCAAGCCGCCGGTCGACCTTGGCTGCCACGCAGCGGTTGCCGACTCCGGTGTGCACGGCGTAGGCGAAGTCGACGCAGGTCGCGCCACGCGGCAGGCGCATGATGTCGCCCTTGGGCGTGAAGACGTAGACCTTGTCCGGGAACAGGTCGACCTTGACGTTCTCCATCACCTCTTCGGCGGAGGCATCCTGCAGCTGGGCGACGTTCTTGAGCCACTCGCGCGCACGCTCCTGCCGCGCACCGCGGTCGGTCTCGCCCGTCTTGTACGCCCAGTGCGCTGCGATGCCCGACTCGGCCATCTCGTGCATCTCGCTGGTGCGGATCTGTAGCTCGAGCGGCATGCCGTTAGGGCCGAACAGGGTCGTGTGCAGCGACTGGTAGCCGTTGACGCGCGGTATGGCCACGTAGTCCTTGAATCTTCCGGGCATCGGCCGGTACAGGCCGTGCGCAAGTCCGAGGACACGGTAGCACTCGTCGACCGTAGCGACGACGATGCGCAGGCCGAAGACGTCGATCACCTCGCTCAGCTGCACCTTCTTGCGGCGCATCTTCGCGTAGACGCTGAACAGGTGCTTTTCGCGGGCCTCGACGCGGCCGTCGATGCCCGCCCGCTTCAGCGCGTCGGCGAGGTTGCGCGTGATCTTTGGCAGGAACTCCTTCTGGTTGCCCCGCGAGCGCTTGAGCTCGCGCTCGATCACGCGATAGCGCTTCGGGTAGAGCGACCTGAAGCCGAGTTCCTCGAGCTCGAGCTTGATCGAGTGGATGCCCAGGCGATTGGCGATCGGCGCGTAGATGTCGAGCGTCTCGCGCGCCACGAGTCGCCGCTTGGCCGGCGGCATCGCGCCGAGGGTGCGCATGTTGTGCACACGGTCGGCCAGCTTGACCATGATGACGCGGATGTCCCGCACCATCGCCAGCATCATCTTGCGGAAACTCTCGGCCTGGGCTTCCTGGCGGTTCTTGAAGCGGATCTGATCGAGCTTGGTGACCCCGTCGACGATCTCGGCGATCTCGCCGCCGAAGTGCTCCGCTATCTCGGCCGTCGAGACGCCGGTGTCCTCGACCACGTCGTGCAGGATGGCTGCCGCGAGGGTGGCCCCGTCCATGCGCAGGTCGGCCAGGATGTCGGCGACCGCGACCGGGTGCGTGATATAGGGCTCGCCGGATCGGCGCTTCTGTCCCTTGTGGGCCGCCTCGGCGTAGTCGTAAGCGTCGCGGACCCGCTCGACGTGATCGGGCGGCAGGTAGGACTCGAGCTTGGAGGTGAGCTGCGCGATCCCGGGGGCGCGCCTCCCGCCGGGCAAGAAACCCAACAGCGTGGAGGCGTAGCTCATGGGGCGCGCTGCCCCGGGATCAGTCTCCCAGGCCGAGCTGCGGGGCGCGGAAGTCGGCCGCGAGGTCGAGCGGATTCTCCGGGATGAACTCCGGTTCCGGCTCGGGCTCCGGCTCGTTCAGCAGGTCGATGGTGACCTGCCCTTCGGCGATCTCGCGCAGCGCCACCACCGTCGGCTTGTCGTTCTCCCACTCGACGCGGGCCTCGGCGCCGTTCGCGAGCTGGCGCGAGCGTTTGGCGGCAAGGAGGACGAGGTCGAACAGGTTGTCGACGTTCTGCAGGCAATCTTCGACGGTGATTCGGGCCATGGGAAAACCGGTGAGAGTCAGCGAAACGGCCTTACAGGATATCGCAAGCTGCAGTGGGCCCGCCAGCCTCGGATCGACAGGGCCGTCAATCCAGCAGTCGGGCGGCGAAGGCGGCGAGGCCCGCGCGGTCGGCGGCGAGCGCCTCTCCCCGGCCCGTGGCGATCGCCGCCATGTCCTCGAGCGCCTGTTCGAAGCGGTCGTTGACCACCACGTAGCGGAACTCGGCCCAGTGCGACATCTCCGCCACGGAGTCCCGGAGGCGTCGCGCGATGACCTCGGGGCTGTCGGATCGCCGAGCCCGGAGCCGCTCTTCCAGGGCCGCACGGGACGGAGGAAGGATGAAGATGTCGATCGCCTCCGGCAGCCGCTCGCGCACCTGACGCGCGCCCTGCCAGTCGATCTCGAGGATCAGGTCCTGTCCCGCCTCCAGCGCAGCCTCGACCCGGGCACGTCCCGTTCCGTAGCGGTTGTCAAAGACCCGCGCGTGCTCCAGGAACTCGCCGGCCTGCGCCATCCGCTCGAATTCCTCCGGACTCACGAAGAAGTAGTCGCGGCCGTCGACCTCATTGGGGCGCGGCGGGCGCGTCGTGAACGAGACCGAGAAGGCGAGCGCGGGGATGCGCTCCATCAGGGCCCGCACGAGGCTGGTCTTGCCGGCGCCCGAGGGGGCGGCAATCACGAACAAACGGCCTCGGTGGGGGCGATCTGCTGGCATCGGCCTGGCGGCACCGGCAAGGGGGGCGGCAAGGATGCGCGAGCAGGAAGCGCCTGCCAAGGTGAGCTCGAAGCCCGGATCCGTTGGATCCGACCCCAGCCGAGTGACTGGCGAGGTGTCTTCATGCTGCGATTGTCGGGGCGAGTTAGCGGAAGGATCGCCACATTTAACCGAATTTATATGCTTTTAATGACATATCAAGGACGTTGTGCTGACGTGCGGGCTCAGGCGAAGGCGGTGGCCCAGCTGACTGCCAGGACCCCCAATGCCGCTGCGCCGGCAATCCACTGTGGCCGAGCATCACCCATGGCCGGCAGCCGAGAGTGCGCGAGACCGATACCAGTTCCGACGCCGACTCCGAATCCGAGGACGTGAGCCATCAGGTCGGTCCTTTCACCCCCCGCACCGGTGAAGGCGAGCAGGGCGAGACCGGCTACCAGGGGGGCTGCCCGCTGGAATGGCGTGGCACGGCGTGATGCCCTGCGGCGCCAGGAAAACGCAGACGTAATTCCCAGCGCCACGAAGACGGCCGTCGAGGCGCCGAGCACCGTGTGGCTCGGCGGGTGAAGGAGCATGTCGAGCGCATAGGCGCCGCCGGCGCCGAGCACGATCGCGAGCCACGCCACGCCGACGCCGAGGAACTGGCTTGCGGGCCAGGCGAATAGGACGCCGAAGGCAAGGTTCGCCAGCAAGTGGCCGAGATCTGCATGCAGCGTCAGGGCAGTGAACACCCGCCACCACTCCCCGCGCTCGAACACGCCGATGTCGAGCACACCCCGGTCCACCCAGCTGCGATTTCCGAGCCGGAACAGCGCCGCGCCGGTGACGCCGATGAGCACGAGGACGTACGCAACGATGCCCGCCAGCGCGTGGGGGTGGCGCGGAAGGTCCGGCAGCGGTCTGACGTGGTCCAGGTTCTCGCGCAGGTAGGCCGACAGCTCCGCCCGGGCGCGGCCGGCGTCCGCGGCCGCGACCCAGACCTCGACGAGCCCCGGTGCCGTACGCAACTCGTGGCGGATTCCAGTCGACGTCAGCACCAGCGAACAGTCCGAGGCGAGTGCCGGCGGGATCGCCGCTGCAAGTTCCAGTGTCTCCATGGCTCGCCGGGATTCAGGGGTACGAGTGAGCAGATTGCGCCGCCCAGGCGCCATTGCAAGCGCTCATTCGAAAGCGCGGCGACTCAAAACGGCGCGCCGAAAGCGAGCCGGTAGGCAGACAGCCCGTCTCCGAACCGGTAGCCGAAGCCGATCCTGGGGACGGGAATGCCCCAGAGCTTCGCTGTCGTCCGGGTCCCGATGGTGAATCCCACCTCGGCCTGCAGCGGGATGCCACTCGAGGTCGAGGAGCGCTCGACCGGCTGCTCCGGACGGTCCGCGTACCACTCGACGACTCCGTAGGGGCCCCAGTCGACCTGGTGGCCGCGGAACTCGCTCTCCAGCGTCCACCGCGACTCGACCCCGGTTTCGAGCCGGAACAGCGACGAGTGGCCTTGAAGCGGATCAACCGGTCCTGCCGCTCGAAGTCCCGGCGCGCGCGCAGAGCGATAGAGTAGAAGATGGCGTCCTGGTCGCTGTGGAAGTCCCAGGCGTGTCCGGCCTCGGCGTAAGGCAGCAGGTGCCAGGACTCGCCGACGGGGAAGTCGAGCTCGACTCCGACGGCCGCGCTCAGCGTCTCGAAGTCGGTGGGGATGCCTTCCTCCACGATGTCGCCGATCTCGAAGTCGAACAGGCCCAGGGTCACGGGGAAGGCCAGTCGGACACGCGGGCGGCCGTCCTCCGGTTCCGGCAATTGCCATGAGAACGGCAGCCGGTAGATCTGGACCGTGCGCCCGTCGACGGTGTAGATGCCGCTGCCGAGCTGGGTCGCAAAGGCAAAATTGACCAGATCGCGTTCCGCCTGGCGCAAGGTGTCCGCGCTCGTCATGAGCGGGCACCCGGATGCCAGGAGAGCGACCGCGAGAGGGATGGCCACGGTCGGTGGGGTTCGGGGTCCCGATTTGGCAGTGCGCATGCGCCATGATGATACCGGGAAGCCGGCCGGCGACTCCCCGCGCAGACCCGAGAGGCTCGGTCGGGTCACCAGGGTCCGGCGCTGGACGTGGGCCCGCCGATCGGGGAGTCTGGCGATCCGAGATCCGGAACCCGAAGGAGGGCACCTTGTCCCGGAAGACGATCGCGGTCGACGACCGGTTGTACGAGTACCTGCTCTCCGTGAGCCTGCGCGAGCCGCAGATTCTGGGCCGCTTGCGGAACGAGACCGCGTCCCACCGGGCTGCGGGCATGCAGATCTCGCCCGAGCAGGGACAGTTCATGCAATTGCTGGTGCGCCTGGCCGGTGTGCGGCGCGCGCTCGAGGTCGGCGTGTTCACCGGCTACTCGAGCCTGGCCGTGGCGCTCGCGCTGCCTGCGGACGGGTACCTCCTGGCCTGCGACGTCAATCCGGAGTACACGGCCATCGCCCGCCGCTACTGGGCGGAGGCAGGCGTCGCCGACCGGATCGAGCTGGTGCTCGCGCCCGCGATCGACACGCTCGATGCGCGGCTGGCCGCGGGCGAGGAGGCTAGTTACGACTTTGCCTTCATCGACGCGGACAAGGCAGGCTACCCGGCGTACTACGAGCGCGCACTTCGCCTGCTGCGCCCGGGCGGCCTGATCGCCGTGGACAACACCCTCTGGGACGGTGCCGTCGCCGACGCGGCGGACCAGTCCGGGGACACCCAGGCGATCCGCCGCTTCAACGAGACTCTGCGGATCGACGAGCGGGTCGACCTGAGCCTCGTGCCCATCGGCGACGGACTGACGCTCGCGCGCAAGCGCGGCTGACGCCGCGCAATCGGCCGGTCGAGGTATGATCGGGCCTCCGGAGCAACCCCCCGATGCAGCCGCGTAGAGCCAGCGACGAGACGACCCAACTGCCGCCACCGCCCGCTCCGACGGCGCGCGACGCCAATCCGTGGACCGTGGAATCGGCGCCGGGAGCCGCCTCGTCACGCCACCGGTTCCCGCGGCGGCGCAGTGGCGCGGAGCAGGATCCCTTCAGACGCCGCCCGGGTCCCTCGAGCTTCGCCGTCGCGATCGCGATCGCATTTCTGGTGGTGGGGCTCTTGTTCCTGCGCGAGACCGCAGGTGCGGACTTCGAGGACCTGGCAAAAGTCGCGTTCGCGATGATCGTTCTGGTCCTGTTCGCAGTGACCCGGCGGTGGAGTCGCAGCCGGCCTGCAGTGCAACGCGATGAGGGGCAGGGAGAGTCGCGCTGAGCAGCCACGCGCTCACCCCCCGGCGAGGCGCCGCAACGCGTCGCCCTGGCCCAGGTAGATCAGCGTCAGTCCCACCATGTTGTACAAGCCGTGGACGAGCACGCAGACGGCGAGGTTGCGGCGATTGAAGTAGTAGACCGCGCCGAGAACGACGCCCATCGCGCCGGTGGTCAGGACGCCGCTCCACCCCTGGTAGAGGTGTACGACGCCGAAGGGCAGCGCGGACAGGAAGATGGCCGCGGTCCAGCTCGCCCTCGAGTCGCCGAGCAGCAGCGCCAGCTGCCGCATCACGTAGCCGCGATAGAAGAACTCCTCGCCGAAGGCGGCTGCCACCCACATGAACAGCGTGAACAGCACCAGGTTGCGCAAGTTCCCCTCGAGGAAGGCGAAGTGCGAGTAGTCGTGCGGCTCTCCCGTCAGGCGCTCCGCGAGCGGCGTCATCCACAGGTCCACGACCAGGATGCCGACGGCGACCCACGCGAGCGCCAGCCCGAGCGTCCGCCCGAGCTGCCCGCGTAGCGGAGTTCCGAAACCGAAACGTGCCCAGTCCCAGCGGGTGGCCCACAGCACGACGAACGCGACTGCGAGGCCCGCCAGGAAGCCGATGCCGCCGTAAAGCGCCATCAGCGCCGTCGCAGCGAGCACCACGGCAACGGTGAACCCGGGGCGGGTGACGATGCTCGCCGTCCGTTCGCGTACACTCAAGCCGCCGTCGTTCATCGGGTCCCCGTCCTCACGACTCCTCCCTTCGCTCGGAACTCTCCGCCGGCCGCGCGCGGGTCCGGACCGGCGTCGGCGAGGATGGTACGCCCCGCCGCCGCGCGGTCACCGTGGCTTGCGGCCCGCGCCGGGCATAAGATTCGCGCATGTGCCCACGCGAGGCACGGGCTTGACGATCACGGTCATATCTTCAGGGGAATCCATCATGTCTCTGCGAGTATCCGTCCTGGCGGCACGGGCTGCCGCCTTATCGATCGGACTGGCGATGGCCACGGCCGGCTGCCAGGGCAAGAAGCAGGCCGAGACGCCGCCACCGGCGAAGGCGGCCGGTGAGCTCGAAGGTCGGCTCGACATCGTGGCCTGGCCCGGTTACATCGAAAGGGGGGAGACCGACGCCGCCTACGACTGGGTCACGGGCTTCGAGACCAAGACGGGCTGCAAGGTGAATGTCAAGACGGCGGGAACCTCGGACGAGATGGTCTCGCTCATGACACAGGGCGGGTACGACCTGGTGACGGCATCCGGCGACGCTTCGGTACGCCTGATCCGCGGCAATACGGTGCAGCCGGTCGACGTCACCCGGGTGCCTAGCTACGCGAGCGTCGATGCCCGGCTGCAGCGGGCGTCGTGGCACTACGTGGACGGCAAGCACTACGGGGTCCCGTACCAGTGGGGTCCAAACGTCCTCATGTACAGCACCGTCGCCTTCACGGAGCCGCCGACGTCCTGGGCCGTCGTGTTCGAGCCCATGGACCTGCCGGATGGCAAGCCGAACAAGGGACGCATCCAGGCTTACGACGGGGCGATCTACATCGCCGACGCGGCCGTCTACCTCATGTCGAAGCAGCCGGATCTCGGCATCAACGACCCGTACGCACTCACGGAGACGCAGTATGCGGCGGTCCTGGGCCTCCTCCGGACGCAACATCCGCTGGTGCACCGCTACTGGCACGACGCCAACGTCCAGGTGCAGGACTTCACGACGGAGGGCGTCGTCGCCTCCGGGTCATGGCCGTTCCAGGTCAACACCCTGGTTGCGAACGGGCAGCCGGTGGGCAGCGTGGTACCCGAGGAAGGCGCCACGGGCTGGGCCGACACGACCATGATGAGCGCGACGGCAGCGCACCCCAACTGCGCGTACGAGTGGCTGGAGTGGTCCATCAGCCCGAAGGTGCAGGGAGACGTTGCCGCGTGGTTCGGATCGAATCCGGCGGTGCCGGCCGCCTGCACGGGCAACGAGCTATTAGGCCCGAACGGATGCGACACCAACGGCTTCGGCAATTTCGAGAAGATCTGGTTCTGGCGGACGCCGGAGGCGGCGTGCGCACAGGGTGAGTGCGTGCCGTACAGCCGCTGGAGCACGGACTACGTCGCCGTCATGGGCGGACGCTGACGTACCGGGAGTCCGGGCCGCGAGGCGCATCCGCGCCTCGCGGTGCCGGGACCGCGATGACCGCGGCAATAGAGCTCCGGGGCGTCGGCCGGCGCTTCGGGTCCGTCACGGCGCTCGAGCAGGTATCGCTCGCCGTCGCGCCGGGGGAGTTCTTCGCCCTCCTGGGCCCCTCGGGCTCCGGCAAGACGACGTGCCTCAGGTTGATCGCCGGCTTTGACCGGCCGACACAGGGCTCGGTCCTGCTCGACGGCGAGGACGTGACGGCCACCCCGCCGTTCGAGCGCAACGTCAATACCGTCTTTCAGGACTACGCACTGTTTCCGCACATGAGCGTGGCGGACAACGTAGCCTACGGACTGAAGGTGCGCGGCGTGCCCGCGACCGCCCGCAGGCGTAGTGCGCTCGAGGTGCTGGGGCTCGTGCAGCTCGAGGAACTGGCCGACCGCCGGCCCGGCCAGCTCTCGGGCGGCCAGAAACAACGGGTGGCGCTCGCCAGGGCGCTGATCAACCGACCGAAGGTGCTGCTGCTCGACGAACCGCTCGGAGCGCTGGACCTGCGTCTGCGCGAGGAGATGCAGACCGAGCTCAAGACGCTGCAGCACAGGCTCGGCATCACGTTCGTCTACGTGACCCACGACCAGGGCGAGGCGCTCAGCATGGCCGACCGCATCGCCGTATTCCGGGAGGGTCGCATCGAACAGCTCGATGCACCTCGTGTCCTCTACGTGCGGCCACGCACCGCCTTCGTGGCCCGGTTTGTCGGCAGCGCCAACGTGGTGGAAGCCCACGTCGCGGCACGCCTGACCGGCGAGGCACGGCCGTTCGCGATCAGGCCCGAGCTCATCGAAGTCCTCGTGCCGGCCCAGCCGGTACGCGCCGGCGCGATCACCTGTGAAGGACGCCTGGAGGACGTCCAGTACCACGGCGCCGCGAGCCGCTGGCACGTCAGGATCGATGCGGGCCCAGTGCTGACGGCGGCACGTCCCGAGTCCGAGCCCGCCGGGCAGATGCCGGCAGCGGGCGACCGGGTCCTGCTGGCGTGGTCACCGGAAAGCGCGGTGCCTCTCGTCGAAGGCCCTCCGATACCATGATGCGGGTCCTGTCGGCCAAGCTGTACGGCCGGCGCGGTTTCTACCTCGCCTTGCTGTTGTTGCCGCCGCTCCTGTGGCTCGGAATCGTCTATCTCGGGTCGCTTCTTGCGCTGCTGCTGCAGAGCTTGTACGCGATAGACGAGTTCACGGCCCGGATCGTACCGGAGTTGACACTCGCGACCTACCGCCAGCTGCTGAGCCATCCGGCCAACGTCGACATCATCCTGCGCACCCTCGGCATGGCGGTGGCGGTGACGCTGGCTGCTGCGGTCATCGCCTTTCCGGTCGCCAACTACATGGCCAGGCATGCCGGACCGGCCATGAAGGGGTTCTTCTACGTCGGTGTCATGATGCCCATGTGGACCAGCTACCTTGTCAAGGTCTATGCCTGGCGACTCGTGCTGGCCAAGCAGGGCATCCTGTCCTGGTTCGTCGACCAGCTCGGGCTCACGCCGGCGCTCGAGGGCGCGCTCGCCGCGCCGGTCGTCGGCGGGCCGTCGCTGGCCTCGTCCTACCTCGGCATGTTCATCGTGTTCGTGTACATGTGGCTGCCGTTCATGATCCTGCCGCTTGCCGCCGCGCTCGAGCGCGTGCCGGACTCGCTGCTGCAGGCCTCGGCGGATCTCGGTGCGCGTCCCGGGCAGACCTTCCGCAACGTCGTGCTGCCGCTGGCGTTGCCCGGGCTGGCGGCGGGCTCGGTGTTCACCTTTTCGCTGACGCTGGGCGACTACATCATCCCGAGCGTCGTGGGGGCACCGGGCTACTTCATCGGGATGATGGTCTACCAGCAGCAGGGCACCGCCGGGAACATTCCGCTCGCGGCAGCCTTTTCGGTGGTGCCGATCGTGCTGATCGGCCTCTATCTCGCGCTGGCGAAGCGTCTGGGAGCCTTCGATGCGCTCTGACCGCGACTGGAACCGGCCGTCCACGGGCGCGCGGATCGCCGCTTTCGCAGGCCTCGCCTTCCTGCACCTTCCGGTGTGGGTCATCCTGCTCTATGCGTTCACTACCGAAGACCGGACCTACCAGTTCCCGCCGCCCGGACTCACGCTGCACTGGTTCGCCGTGGCCTTCGCTCGCGAGGACATCTGGGCGGCGCTCAGGCTCTCACTCGCGGTCGCGACGGTGGCGACGGCCATGGCGCTGGTGCTCGGCACGCTTGCGGCCTTCGCACTCGCGCGCAGCCGGTTCCGCGGCCGCGAGGCGGTCACGCTGCTGTTCGTGCTGCCAATCGCGCTGCCCGGGATCATTACGGGCATCGCCCTGCTGTCGGCGTTCAAGCTCGGCGGCATCCAGCCCGGCTTCTGGACGATAGTGACCGGACACGCCACCTTCTGCATCGTGATCGTGTACAACAACGTCATCGCGCGGCTCCGCCGCCTGCCCCAGAGCTGGATCGAGGCCTCGATGGACCTCGGTGCCGACGGCGCGCAGACTTTCCGCTACGTGCTGCTGCCGCAGATCGCCACGGCGCTGCTCGCCGGCGGGATGCTGGCGTTCGCGCTATCTTTCGACGAGATCATCGTCACCCTGTTCACGGCGGGTCACGAGCGGACCCTGCCCATCTGGTTCTTCAACGAGCTGTTCCGGCCGCGCGAGCGGCCGATCACCAACGTCGTCGCCGTCACCGTCGTGCTGGTGACGCTCGTCCCGATCCTGCTGGCTTACCGGCTGACGCGTCCCGGGACGACCGAACCGAACCTGTGAGCCACCTACCCGGAGATCGGACCATGCAGAAGAAACTGTTGATCGGCGGCCGCCTCGTGGCCGGCCAGGGCGAGCTGGAGAACGTCCTCGATCCGGCGTCGGGCAAGGTGATTGCCCGCATCGCGGAGGCCACGCGCGAGCAGGTGGACGCCGCCGTGCGTGCTGCCGAGACCGCCTTTCCTGGCTGGGCGGCGACGCCGCCTAAGGATCGCGCAGCGCTGCTGCTCCGCCTCGCCGACCACATCGAGCAGGAGGGCGCGGAGTATGCGCGCCTCGAGTCGGCCAACTGCGGCAAGCCGCTCCCGGCGGCGCTCAGCGACGAGATCCCGGCGATCGCCGACGTGTTCCGCTTCTTCGCGGGCGCGGCCCGCGCCATGCACGGGGCGGTGGCGGGGGAGTACCTGGCCGGCTTCACCAGCATGATCCGCCGGGACCCGGTCGGCGTGGTGGCCTCGATCGCTCCCTGGAACTATCCGTTGATGATGGCGGCGTGGAAGCTCGCGCCGGCGCTGGCCGCGGGCAACACGGTGGTCATCAAGCCCTCCGAGCAGACGCCGCTGACGACGCTCAAGCTCGCCGAAGCGCTGGCCGGACTGTTCCCGGCGGGCGTCGTCAACGTGGTCGCGGGCCGCGGCGAGACCGTCGGCGCCTCGCTGGTGAGCCACCCGCGTGTGCGCATGGTCTCGCTCACCGGCGACATCTCGACGGGACAGAAGATCCTCAAGGCCGCCTCGAAGGGCATCAAGCGCACGCACCTCGAACTGGGCGGCAAGGCGCCCGTCATCGTCTTCGACGACGCAGATCTCGACGAGGTGGTCGCCGGTATCCGCGGCTTCGGTTTCTACAACGCGGGCCAGGACTGCACGGCCGCCTGCCGGCTCTACGCCGGCCCGAAGATCTACGAGAAGCTGGTGGCCGACCTGAGCTCGGCGGCTTCCTCGATCAAGGTGGGCCGCCAGGAGGAGCCGGGCGTCGAGATGGGCCCGCTGATCAGCGCGGCGCAACGCGAGCGGGTCGCCGGGTTCGTCGAGCGCGCGTCTGCGCTGAAGCACGTGGAGATCACCGCGGGTGGGAGCGCCCCGACGGGACGTGGCTTCTTCTACGAGCCGACGGTCGTGGCCGGTGCGCGCCAGGCCGACGAGATCGTCCGGCGCGAGGTCTTCGGACCGGTGGTCTCGGTGACACGCTTCAAAGACGTGGACCAGGCCGTGTCCTGGGCCAATGACTCCGAGTACGGCCTGGCCTCCTCCGTGTGGACGCGGGACGTCGGCCGCGCGATGCAGGTCGCCGCCCGCCTCCAATACGGCTGCACCTGGATCAATACGCACTTCATGCTGGTCAGCGAGATGCCGCACGGCGGCTTCAAGCGCTCCGGATACGGCAAGGACCTGTCGTCCTACGCGCTGGAAGACTACAGCGTGGTCCGCCACGTGATGGTCCGGCTCTAGGCGGGATCGCGCCGACCCCCGGGGGTGGCGACTCGGATACTGCACCGGTCGCGCAGCGTCAGGGCGTCGGGAGCTACTCGACGTTCTGCACCTGCTCGCGCATCTGCTCGATCAGGACCTTCATCTCGACCGCCGCCCGGCTGGTCTCGACGTCCTGGGACTTTGAGGACAGCGTGTTGGCCTCGCGGTTGAACTCCTGCATCAGGAAGTCCAGCCGGCGCCCCGCCGGCTCGTCGGCAGCGATGACCTTGCGCATCTCCACGACGTGGCTGCGCAAACGGTCGAGTTCCTCGTCGACGTCCATCTTGTGCAGCGCGATCACGATCTCCTGCTCCAGGCGGTCCGCGTTCGGCTCGACGGCGACCTGCGCCAGCCGCTCGTTGAGCCTGTCCCGGATCCGCTGCCGGACCTCGGGCAGGCGACCGCTCACCTCGTTGGCGAGCGACTCGACCAAGTCGCAGCGGCTGGCCAGCAGGTCGGCGATGCGGCCACCCTCGCTCGCCCGCGAGTCCGCGAATGCGGCGAGGGCCTCTCGCAGCAGCACGTGCGCCGCGGCGAGCTGGGGACCGGTGTCACGCTCGCCCTCGCGGACGACGCCCGGCCAGCGCAGCAGGTCGACGGCGTTGATGTCGGCGGCATCGGCGAGCCGGCTGCGGATCTGCGTGGCGCGCTCGATCAACCGCTCGAGCAGCGGCTCGTTGAGCTCGAACTCCGGAGCGGCCGCGGTCACGGGCCGGAAGTAGAGAATGGCCTCGACCTTCCCGCGCCGTGCGATGGCCGCGATGGCCTGGCGGAACTCGCCCTCGGCCGCACGGAAATCCTCAGGCAGGCGCAGCGAGATCTCGAGATAGCGGTGATTGACGCTGCGCAGCTCCCAGGCGAGATTGCCGAATGAGGTGCTCTGCTCGCTCCGGGCAAAGCCGGTCATGCTGCGAATCATCGATTCATCCCCGCCGCGGCTCGCCGCCGTCCGCTCACGAATCCGGCGCCGCTCATGTAAGCTTTTGCGCCAGAATAACAGATGGGACAGGACCGGGCCGGGAGGTCGCTTGCAGATAGAGTTTGCGGACGTCAGCGACGTCGGGCATCGCGAGGAAAACCAGGATCGCGCCGCGGTCGTCGCCGACCGGAACTGTGCCCTCCTCGTGACGATGGACGGCATGGGCGGGCATGCGGACGGCGCGCTCGCGGCCGAGATCGGCCGCAAGGCGCTGATCGACGCCTTCAGTGCCGAGGAGCACCCGCTGTTCGACCCGCTCGGATTCCTGCACCTGGCGCTCGGCCGCGCGCACGAGGCGGTGGTGGCGGCCGGGACCAAGCTGCCGGTGGACAAGCGGCCGCGCGCCACCTGCGCGGTGTGCCTCGTGCAGGGCGCTTCCGCGTATTGGGCGCACCTGGGCGACAGCCGTGTCTACCACATCCGCAACGGCGGCCTCGTCGAACGGACCCGCGATCACAGCCACGTCGAGCAGCTGCTGCGCGAGGGCATGATCCGGGAGGATGAGGTTCACGGCCACCCGATGCGCAACTACGTGGAGTCGTGCATCGGGGGGGAGGCGGCCCTGCCGGACATGACCGTTTCGCCGCGCCGTCCGCTCGTGCCCAACGACATCCTGCTCGTCTGTTCCGACGGGCTCTGGGCCAACCTCAAGGACGCCGACATCGCTTCGTTCTGGCGCCCGGACGGAAAGCCGCTGGCCGAGGCGCTGTCCGAGCTGGTGGACCGGGCGGTCGCAGCCTCGGCGCCGAACAGCGACAACACCACCGTGGCGGCGCTGCGTTGGCTGGGCTGACGCCGCCCGCGGGAGCGGGACGACGCCAGGGCCGCGCCGCCGACGAGCTTCGCCCCGTGCGCTTTACCCGCGGCTACACCCGGCACGCCGAGGGTTCCGTACTGGTCGAGTTCGGCGACACCCGCGTGCTGTGTACCGCCAGCGTCGAAACCGGTGTCCCGGCCTTCCTGCGGAACAGCGGGCAGGGTTGGGTGACGGCCGAGTACGGGATGCTGCCACGCGCCACGCACACGCGCAGTCCGCGAGAGGCCGCCCGCGGGCGGCAGGGCGGCCGGACGCTCGAGATCCAGCGCCTGATCGGACGCTCGCTCCGAGCCTGCATCGACCTGCGCGCGCTCGGTGAGCGCACCATCACGATCGACTGCGACGTACTGCAGGCCGATGGCGGAACGCGCACCGCCGCAATCACCGGCGGCTACGTCGCCCTCGCGGACGCCATACGCGCCCTCAGGCGCCGCAAGGCGCTGGAAGCAAGCCCGCTGCACGGCCAGGTGGCGGCGGTCTCCGTCGGCATCGTGTCGGGCCTGCCCGTGCTCGACCTCGACTACGCCGAGGACTCGGAAGCGGAGACGGACATGAACGTGGTCATGAACTCGGGCGGCGCATTCATCGAGGTGCAAGGGACGGCCGAGGGCCACGCGTTCCGCCGCGAGGAACTCGATGCCCTGCTCGACCTCGCTGTCGCGGGGATCGCCGGTTTGTGCGCCTTGCAGCTCGAGGCGCTCGACGGCCGCTTGCCCTGAGCGGCCCGCCCGGCGGCGTGGTGGACAAGGTCGTGCTCGCCACCGGCAATGCCGGCAAGCTGCGCGAGATGCGGCAGCTGCTGGCCGACGTGGGCTTCGAGGCGGTTCCTCAGTCCGCCTTCGGCATCGAGCCGCCGGTCGAGGACGGCGAGAGCTTCGTCGACAATGCGCTCGTCAAGGCGCGCCACGCCGCTCGCGGCAGCGGGCTGCCGGCCATCGCCGACGACTCGGGCCTCGAGGTGGATGCGCTAGGCGGGGCGCCGGGGGTCCGCTCGGCGCGCTACGCCGGCGAAGGCTCGAGCGACGAGGACAACAACGACCGGCTGCTGGCCGACCTCTCGGGAGTGCCCCCGGAGCGGCGCACGGCGCGTTACCGTTGTGCCATCGTGTTCGTGGCAGACGCCGCCGATCCCGCGCCGCTCGTCTGCGAGGCTTCGTGGGAAGGACGGATCGGTACCGAGCGCCAGGGGTCCGGGGGCTTCGGCTACGACCCGCTGTTCCTGATCGCAGGGTCGTCGGGTCTCACGGCCGCCGGGATGCCGGACGACCTGAAGAACCGCGTCAGCCATCGCGGGCAGGCGCTGCGCGCTCTCGTGGCGGCCCTCAGCGGGCGGGCTAGCGGACGAACTTGATGTAGTCGCCGGTCTGCGGCTCGCCGTCCGGGTACAGCCCGTTGATCAGCCGGTGCTCCTCGAGGGAGTACTCCTCGAGCGGCGAGCGTGCCGCGATCTTCTCCATGTCGTAGCCCTCGGGTACCTTGACGATCCGCAGCCGGTACGGCTCGGCGAGCCGGAACTCGTTGGACCGCAGTTGCCGGAACGTCTTGGCGGCGGACATGAACAGGACGTCGCCCGACGGCACCGGGTCGTCCGCCCGGCTGGCGCCGCGCACGATCCACATCAGGTTGTTGAAGCTGATGATGACGTAGCGGACGTTCGAGCTGTTGTCATACGGTGACGGATCGCCGCGCACGATGACGCTGTAGGCATCGAGCCCGTTGATCTCGAGCTCCTCGGCACGGTCCAGGCGGCGATCGGCCAGTCCACGCAGCGCGAACTCGCGCGGGCTGGTCACGCCTGGCGGCGGCGCCTGCGCCGTGAGCTGCAGGTAGTGGTTCTTGTCGGGCGAAACAGCCACGAGCTCGTTCGCGTTGTTGTCGACCCGCCAGTCCTGCGGGAAGGCCATCGTGAACTGGTAGTTGGCGTGGTAGAAACGGTTGCCGCGCACCATGCCCTGGCCGCGGCTCGAGCCGAAGGCCAGGCCGTTGATGGCGTGCAGGAAGCGCTCGCGGTTCTGCTCCTCGCCGGTGGCCGAGACCTTGGCCACGCCGGCCGCGGCGATCACTTCCTTGAGCCGCGTGTCGTTGTCGGGGTGGGTGGAGAACAGGCCGTGGTAGACGCGTGGCTCGCGGCCTTCGGCGCGCGCGCGGTCCTTCTCGAAGCGCTCCTGGTCCTTGAGCGTGGCGACCACCCGTATCATCGCCTCGGGGTCGTAGCCCGCGCGCGCGAGGTAGCGCGCACCTATCTCGTCGGCCTCGAGTTCCATCTCGCGCCCGTAGCCGCGCACGATCGCCGTTCCGGCGACGCTCGTCAGGTCGCCGAGGGCAGGCTGCCGGGTGAGGATCGCCGCGGCGGCGCTCGCGATTCCGGCGAGCGTGCCCTGCGTCTGCTGTCGCGACGGGTGCTTGCCGGTGACGTGACCGATCTCGTGCCCGAGCACGGCTGCCAGCTCGGCCTCGGAGTCGAGATAGGCCAGCAGGCCGCGCGAGACGTAGACGTAACCGCCACCCGTCGTGAAGGCGTTGATCGCGTCGGTATCGAGGACGGTGAATTGCCACTCGAGGTCGGGCATGTCGCTGACGGCGGCCATCTTCTGTCCCAGTTCGCGGACGTAGTCGTTTACGGCCGGATCCGGGTACACGCCCTGCGACTGCGTGACCTGCACGTGCATCTGCTGCGCGCGCTTGATCTCCGACTTGGAAACGGTCGCAGCGTCGGCGGCCACCGTTGGGCCGCCGGTGCCACCGAGGAGCATGGCGAGTGCTCCGGCCGCCGCGGTGCTCTTCGTGCTGAATGACGTCATGGCGCTCGTGTCGGACTGGGCATTCTGCCCGCCGTGGCGGGTAGTTACTCGGTTTGACGACCGAGGGAGCGAAAAGTTGACCCGCGGTCGCCCCTAAAGGCTGCCACAGACGCGAAGGGCGCCGCTCGGCGCCCTTCGTCCTGCCAACAGGGAGGTCCCGCCCGACGTCAGCGGGACAGGCCGTACTTCTTGCGGAACTTGTCCACGCGGCCGCCGGTGTCGACGATCTTCTGCTTGCCCGTGTAGAACGGGTGGCACTGCGAGCAGACCTCTATCTGGAGGTCCTCGGAGAGCGTCGAGCGGGTCCGGAAGGAGTTCCCGCAGGTGCAGGTGACGGTGATTTCCTGGTACTTGGGGTGGATGTCCGCCTTCATGGCCGTCTCGTCCGGGGCAGCTCTATGGCCCATCGGTGTGGAAAAGGGCCGGGGAGTCTAGCCGGGCCGGATCCTCGTTACAAGCTCGGCCGCCGGTCATGGCAAGGCCGCAACCCTTGGGCCGTCGCCGCGTACGATACGGTCGGCCGCGGGCCGACCTAAGTGACCGAAACTGAGAGGCTTTTCCCCTTATCCACAAATCCTGTGGATAACTCTGTGGACCAGGGTCCGCTCCGTCCCGCGAACTTCGCGCAAAATCGCCTTAATGTCACTTTGATTAAAATTTGAGCAGCCAATTTTGACCAGATATTTCAAATAATTAGACTGATCGAGTTAACGCATAGCAGGAAGAATATGACGAAAGTCCCGGTCGCATCACCCGTCCCGACCGGCTGTGCACAACTGCCCTGCGAGCCGACCGATTTCAGGGCTTTGTGAAGTCCTCGCCAGCAACCGGATCCCGCGCGTGGACGATCCGATCGAGCCTGATTCGTAACGATCGGCCGCAACTGCCTGTACCCAAAAGGAACTCTCCGTCGGGCGTCGTCTCCAGATCGTTCGGCCACACGACCTCGAGGTGCGCCAGGCCGTGCTCGTCGAGCCAGTTGAGCAACAGCCGGCGCCGCCGCAGGATCGTAATCTCGTACAGGTCGTGCAGATCGCAGTCGACGATCCGGTAACCGTTCAAGCGGCTCTCCCGGGTCCCGCCTCGGGGTCGGGCAGGAACGCCTGCTGGACGTCGTTGAGAAACCGAAAGCCCAGCAACGTGGGACGGACCCGTTCGTCGTCGAGCTCGAGCAGGCCGCGGGCGGTGAGCGAGTCGAGGGGGCCTGACAACGCGGTGCGGGGCAGGCCGGTCGCGGACTCGAAGTGGCCGAGCTCGAAGCCGCCGGTCAGCCGGAGGGCGTTGAGCGCATATTCGAAAGGCAGCTCCGCGGGCTCCACGCGCCTGCGGCGGGTCACCGGCGATCCGCCGCCCCCGGCCAGGTACTCGCGCGGACGCCGCAGCCTCTCGGTCCGCAGGACGGCTTCGTCCATCGTCACCTTGCCATGGGCGCCGGCCCCCAGGCCGAGGTAGTCCCCGAAGGTCCAGTAGGCGAGGTTGTGGCGGCAGGAGCGGCCGGGTAGCGCGTAGGCCGAAACCTCGTACTGGCCGAAACCGGCGCCGGCGATCACCTCCTGGCAGGCGAGCTGCATCTCCAGGGTCGCGTCGTCATCCGGCAGCCGTTCAGGCGGCTGGCGGAAGAAGGGTGTCCCCGCCTCGAGCGTCAGCTGGTAGTGGGACAGGTGGGCGGGACGCAGCCCCAGGGCGAGACGCACGTCCGCGACGGCCGCGTCGAGACCCTGCCCCGGCAGCCCGTACATGAGGTCCAGGTTGAAGTTGCCGATGCCTGCCGAGCGGAGGTCCGCGACGGCGGTCTCGATGTCGGCAGGCACGTGGATCCTGCCCAGCGTCTCGAGTGCCGAGGCGCAGAAACTCTGGGCACCGAGCGATACACGGTTCACGCCTGCCTCGGCATACCCTTCGAAACGTCCCCGCTCGATCGTGCCGGGGTTCGCCTCGAGCGTGACCTCTACGTCCGATGCGACGTGGCAACGCCCGCGAAGTTCCGCGAGGAAGCGCGCGATCGAGGCCGACTTGAACAGGCTCGGGGTACCTCCCCCGAAGAACACGCTCGAGACCACCCGATCTCCTGCGAGCGGCAGGTCACAGTCGAGGTCCCGGCACAGGGCCTCGACGTAGGCGTCTTCCGGCAGTCGTGCCGGTGCCTGGTGCGAGTTGAAGTCGCAGTACGGGCACTTCCGGACGCACCAGGGCAGGTGGACGTAGACGGCGAGGGACCGACGCATGTACTCATTTTACGCGTGGGAAATCGTATTGATTATTGCGGTGCATCATGACAGGCTCGGGTGTCACCGCGCCACGTCACCTAACGTCCTCAGGACCGGGCAGAAACGACCATGAGCAACAAGAAGTTCCAGCTGACCGACCTCTCCTCCGGCAAGTCCACCGAGCTCGAGGCCTTCTCCGGCACCGTCGGGCCGGACGTCGTGAGCTTGGCCGGCGTCTACAAGGAGCAGGGTGTCTTCACCTTCGACCCGGGCTTCATGGCCACGGCCTCCTGCGAGAGCCACATCACCTACATCGACGGCGACGCCGGGGTGTTGCTCTACCGGGGCTACCCGATAGAGCAGCTGGCGGAGCACAGCTCGCACCTCGAGGTGGCCTACCTGCTGATCAACGGCCAGCTGCCCAGCAAGGCCGAGTTCGAGAGCTTCGCCGGCTCGATCAGCCGGCACACGATGCTGAACCAGTCACTGCTGAAGATGTACGACGGCTTTCACCACAACGCCCACCCGATGGCGATGGTGTCGGCGATCGTGGCGTCGATGGCGGCGTTCTACCACGATTCCATGGACATCCACGACGCGCGCCACCGGGAGATCTTCGCGCATCGCATCATCGCCAAGATCCCGACCATCGCCGCGGCCGCCTACAAGCATGCGCTCGGGCAGCCGTTCATCTACCCGCGCAACGACCTCGAGTACACCGCGAACATGCTGCACATGTTCTTCGCCGTGCCCTGCGAAGACTACGACGTGGACCCGCTGCACGCCAAGGCGATGGACCTGCTGTTCATGCTGCACGCCGACCACGAGCAGAATGCCAGCACTTCGACCGTCAGGCTCGCAGGCAGCACGGGCTGCAATCCCTATGCGGCGATCTCGGCGGGCGTCTCCGCCCTGTGGGGCCCGGCTCACGGCGGCGCCAACGAGGCGGTGCTGCAGATGCTGGAGCGCATCGGCCGCGTGGAGAACGTCCCTGACTTCCTGAACCGCGTCAAGAACCAGGAGAGCGGCGTCCGTCTGATGGGCTTCGGGCACCGCGTGTACAAGAATTTCGACCCGCGCGCCAAGATCATCCGCGCGATGTGTCACAAGGTGCTCGGCAAACTCGGCAGCTCCGACAACCCGACGTTCGAGCTCGCGCTCAAGCTCGAGGAGATAGCGCTTTCCGACGACTACTTCGTGTCGCGCAAGCTCTACCCGAACGTGGACTTCTACTCCGGCATCATCTACAGCGCGCTCGGCATCCCGCGCTCGATGTTCACGGTGATGTTCGCACTGGCCCGCACGGCGGGCTGGGTCTCCCACTGGCTCGAGATGATTGCTGACCCGGCGATGAAGATCGGACGCCCGCGGCAGTTGTACCGCGGGCCCACGCAGCGGGACTACGTTCCCCTGTCCGAGCGCTAACCGGCGACGAGCGCCTCGACCTCGGCGCGCGTGGCGCGCCGCATGGGCTTGCCGTCGACCGGGCTGAAAGGAGCCTGGCGGATGCCGTCGCGCGGGAACACGACCGCATCGACGTCGTAGCGGCCGCTCGCGAACTGCACCGACGGAAAGCTCCGGGGCTCGTCCCGCATGAGGCGGACCCGGCGCTCGGCCACGCGATGCCTGACGCCGTGCTCCATCAGCTGGAAGACGACCGCCTCCGGCGTGTCGGCGAACAGGTGCAGCTCGATCTCGTTGTGCGGACTGGCCGTGCCCGCGAGCACCTGGCCCACGAGGCGTGGCTCGAAGTCCGAGAGCAGCCGCATCGCGGCTAGGGCGTGGCGGCGCTGGTCCGCCAGCTCGTCCTCGTGCGTCTCGGAGCCGAACAGCCGGTGGTGTTCCTCGATGGCCGCCTCGATCTCCGTGTTCTTCGGCAGCACGGCGTGATCGCTCACGCCGAGACGCTCTGCGGCCTTGCGCTTCGCAAACAGGAAGTCGTCCACGCCGTGCTCCACCATGAGGCGGGCCGCCTCGGCGGCCAGCGCGTGCCGCAGCAGGTCACCCCGGACGCTTCGCTTGGCCACGTCGGACCTCCTAGAAGATGGATTCGTCGGGGCGTGCCGGCGACGCGGGTGCGGTCTCGCCGTCGCTCGCCGGACCGCCGGGAGCCGAGCCCGCGAGGAAATACTCGAGTACGGCGTCCGGATCGTCCGGCCCGGTGAGCTCTCCGGTCACGGCCGAGACCCGGGCGGTCACGACGCCCTCCGGCATCGGCAGGCGGCTCACCGGCCGGTCGCGCAGCGCCTCGCGCATGAAGTAGATCCACATCGGCAGCGCCGTGCGGCCGCCTTCCTCTCTCGCGCCCAGGCTGCGTTCCTGGTCGAATCCGATCCAGCTCGTCGCGACCAGGTTGCCGTTGAAGCCGGAGAACCACGCGTCGCGGCGGTCGTTGGTGGTGCCCGTCTTGCCGGCGAGATCGCGGCGGCCGAGCGCCAGCGCGCGCCGGCCGGTGCCGACGCGTATCACGTCGCTCATCATGTCCGTCATGATGAAGGCGTTTGCGGTGCTGATCGCGAGCCCGGCCCGGTGCTCGGGGCCGACGCGCAGGGAGCCGCCGACGTCGCGCGCCCAGGTCGCACCGGATCCGTCTCCCGAGACGATGGAACGCAGTGACGGCATGAAGCCGCCGAGCAGGCCGACGGGACCGCCTTGTGTTTCGGGCTCGCAGTCCAGGCAGGCCACGGCAGGGTCGGCCTCGAGCAGCAGCTCGCCGGTCGAGTCCTCGACGCGGTCGAGGAAGTAAGGCCCCACGCGGAAACCGCCATTGGCGAAGACGGCATATGCCGCCGCCACCTCGAGGGGCGTCAGCTGGGCCGTGCCGAGCGCCGCAGTGAGATCCTCGGGAACGTGCGTTGGCGGAAAGCCGAACCGCAACGCGTATTCACGGGCAGTCCCGATGCCCAAGGCACGCATCAGCCGGATGGACACCAGATTTCGCGAACGCGCCAGAGCGTCCCGCAGGCGCGTCGGCCCGTAGAACCGGCTGTCCACGTTCTCGGGACGCCAGTCCTTCTCCTCCGTGCCTTCGGGCGCCTCGTAGACTACCGGCGCGTCGAGGATGATCGAGGCGGGCGTGAAGCCGTTCTCGAGCGCCGCCGAGTAGATGAAGGGCTTGAAGGCCGAGCCCGGCTGGCGGCGGGCCTGGGTCGCGCGGTTGAACTTCGAGGCGTAGTAGTCGAATCCACCTGACAGGGCGGCGATCCCGCCGTCGTGCGGATCGATCGCTACGATCGCCGCCTGCGCATCCGGTACCTGGGCAAGGTAGGCCTCGGTCCCGGCCTTCGGCAGGATGTACACGATGTCGCCGCGGGCGAGGACGTCCGCCGGCCGCTCGGGGGCCTTGCCGACGTTCTGGTCGGGCAGCGACGGGCGTGCCCAGCGCATTCCCTCGAAAGGCAGCGTGAAGTTCCCCCTGCCGCGGGTCGCGACCGTCGCGGATGCTGCATCGACGGAGAGCACGAGAGCGGGCAGCAGACCACCCACTGTCGGTACGGGCGCGAGCGCGGCCTCCACGACCGCGGCCGTCTCGACGGGCGGCAGCTCCGCGCGTCCCGCGGGACCGCGATAGCCGTGCCGCCGGTCGTACTCGATCAGCGCGCTGCGCAATGCCACGTCCGCCGCTCGCTGCAGGCGGCTGTCGACGGTCGTGTACGCCCGGAAACCGTCCGCGTAGATCCTGCCCCCGAACTGGTCGAACAGGGCCTGCCGGACCATTTCGGCGACGTACGGCGCCTCGATCTCGACCCGCGGGCCATACAGCTCACCGGTGATCGGCCCGGCGAGGGCGTCCTGCTGCTCGGCATCGCTGATGAAATTGAGCTCGCGCATGCGTCTGAGGACGTAGGCGCGGCGACGCTCGGCCTGCTCACGGCTCGCCACCGGGTTGTAGCGTGACGGCGCCTGCGGGATGCCGGCGAGCGTGGCAGCCTCGGCCACTGTCACCCCGGCCAGCGGCTTGTCGAAGTAGGTCTCGGCGGCGGCGGCGACGCCGTAGGCGCGCTGACCGAGGAACACGGTGTTGAGGTAGAGCTCGAGGATCTCCTCCTTGGTGAGCTCCCGCTCGAGCGTCACGGAGAGGAATATCTCCCGCAGCTTGCGCCGCATGGTGCGCTCGTTCTCGATGAGCGTGGTGCGCACGAGCTGCTGGGTGAGCGTGCTGCCGCCCTGGCGGGGCCCGGGCAGGCCGGCGGCCACGAGTACCGCCCTCAGCATTCCCTGCCAGTCGATGCCGGGGTGCTCGAAGAAGCGGTCGTCCTCGGCTGCGAGGAATGCCTGGACGACGATCTGCGGCACGTCCCGATAGGCGACCGGAATGCGCCGTTGCTCGCCGATCTGGGCGAGCAGCAGGCCGTCGCGACTGTACACCCGGAGCGGCATCTGCAGCCGGAGCTGCCTGAGCTGCGCGACGTCCGGGAGTGTGGGCTTCAGATAGAACCAGGTCGAGAGGAAGGCAAGACCGACGAGTCCTGCCAGCGCGACGACGACGGCAGTGGCGGCAAGGACGATCCGACCGGGGCGAAGCTTCAACGTCAGTCCGGGTCCAGAACCAGAGGAGGGAAACGATTATGCACGCTCGCAGATTCGAGCGGGTCCCCGCGGTGCGGAC
The DNA here is from genome assembly GCA_001303245.1 of Gammaproteobacteria bacterium SG8_30. Lineage (GTDB taxonomy): Bacteria > Pseudomonadota > Gammaproteobacteria > Steroidobacterales > Steroidobacteraceae > SG8-30. Next base: position 38,430 of record LJNS01000002.1, on the reverse strand, counting down.
CGGCGAGTTGCGTGGATCGTGAAGTTCCGCACGGAGCCGTCCAGCCCTTGCGTGCAGCATCCGTCACAGGCGTCGAGCCGGTGGCCGCTCAAGAGAGCAGCAACCCGGCCGACAACTTGGCCGGACCGGGCCAAACCGGACGGCCGTCACGACACGGGCAGGGAGAGCGGCAGGGGGTTGACGACGGGCTTCGATCTGCGATCCGGGTCACGTTCAATTTAACAGTTGCTTGCTATATAGTTGCGGGCAAACTTGATCCGCGTAGCGCTTAGGCGTCGCAAGCGCTTGACCTGAAAAGGAAAAGATTTGTGCTGAAGCTGCCTCAGATTTCGCTGCGCACAAGGCACCGACCGCTGGTGGGCCTCGACATCACCACCTCCTCGATCAAGCTCATCGAGCTTGCCGAGTCCGGCGGCCAGTACCGCGTGGAGGCCTATGCGGCCGAGCCGACTCCGCACAACGCCGTGAACGAGAAGGCCATCGTCGATGCGAACGCGGTCGGCGAGGCGATCCGCCGGGCAGTCAAGCGCTCCGGGGTCCGGTCGAAGGAGTGCGCGGTTGCCATCAGCGGTGACGCGGTGATCACGAAGTCGATACCGATGCCCAACGCGCTGCCGGACGCCGAGCTTGAGCAGCAGGTGGAGATGCAGGCCGACCAGTACATTCCCTTCCCGATGGAAGAAGTCAGCTACGACTTCCAGGTCATGGGACCGTCGGAGAAGGATCCCGAGACGATGGACGTCCTGCTGGTGGCGACCCGCACCGAGAACGTGGACCAGCGCGTCGCCGCGGTCACCGCGGCCGGCCTCGTGCCGAAGCTGGTCGACGTCGAGGCCTTCGCGCTCGAGAACGCGTGCCGGCTGATGACCCACCAGATGCCGGACGGCGGCATCGACCGGACCATCGCGATCATCGACTTCGGGGCCAGCACCACGACCTTCAGCGTGCTGCGGGACCTGAAGGTCGTGTACACGCGTGACTTCCCGTTCGGCGGCCAGCAGCTGACCGAAGAGATCATGCGGACCTACGGGCTGTCGATGGAGGAGGCGGGCCGCGCCAAGAAGGAAGGCGGACTGCCCTCCAACTATCAGCCCGAAGTGCTCGACCCGTTCATCGACGACATGACGCAGCAGGTGAGCCGTTCCCTGCAGTTCTACCTCGCTTCCGGAAGCGGCCGCGCGCAGCCCGAGCAGATCCTGGTCTGCGGGGGCTGCGCGAACATTCCGGGCGTCGCAGACGTGATTGCGAGCCGCGTGGGCATCGCGGCCGAGCGCGGCGATCCGCTCGGGCAGATGCGCGTCTCTTCCAAGGCCAAGGCGCTCGGCGTGACGCGGGACGCCACGGCGCTGCTCACCGCCTGCGGGCTGGCACTGCGGAGCTTCGACGACGATGCCAAGTATTAACCTACTCCCCTGGCGCGCCGAGCTACGCAAGCGGCGCCAGAAGGAATTCCTGGTCGGCCTCGGCGCCGCCATCGGCCTCGGCATGCTGATCGCGTTGCTGTCGCACTTCACGGTCAGCACCATGATCGACGCGCAGGAGCGCCGCAACGACTACCTCAAGGCCGAGATCGCCGAGCTCGACAAGCAGATCGAGGAGATACTCGCGCTCGAGGAGCAGAAGGCAAGGATGATCGCCCGCATGGAGGTCATCGAGACGCTGCAGAAGAGCCGGCCCGAGATCGTCAAGCTGTTCGACGACATGGTGGCCACCCTTCCGGAGGGTGTGTACCTGACTTCCGTCCGGCAGAACGCCCGGCGCCTCGAGTTCAACGGCGTGGCGCAGTCGAGCACCCGCGTCTCGGCATTCATGCGCAACATCGACGCCTCCGAGGTCATGGAGAAGCCGGACCTGAAGGTCATCGAGACCGGACAGCCGGGCGCCGGCTCCAATTTCACGCTGTTCGCACAGCTGAAGAGCCCCGAGGGCCAGGACGAGGCCGAGGCGCAGGGACAGCCGCAGAAGAAGCGGGTCAAGGAGGCCAGCCGATGAACGGCATCAGGCAGTTCTTCGAGCAGCTGCGGAACCTCGACGCGCGGGACGTCGGCCGCTGGCCCTTCGTGTTCCGGGCCCTCGCCGTCGGGCTCGTGTTCGTCATCGTGACCGGCCTGCTCGTCTGGCAGTTCGTCTACAAGGGCAATCTGCCCGACCTGCGCAAGGTCGAGGCCGAGGAACAGCAGCTCTGGAACACGTTCGACACGAAGCAGCGCAAGGCGGCCAACCTCGAGGCCTATCGCCAGCAGCTGGCCGAGATCGAGCGCAGCTTCGGCGCGATGTTGCGGCAGCTGCCCGGCAAGACCGAGGTGCCGAGCCTGCTGGTCGACATCTCTCAGACCGGCCTGGCCGCCGGCCTGCAGGAAAAGCTTTTCCAGCCCGGCTCGGAGTCGCGCCGCGAGTTCTATGCCGAGCTGCCCATCAAGATCCGTTTGACGGGTGGCTACCACGAATTCGGCGCGTTCGTCAGCGGCATCGCAGCGCTGCCGCGGATCGTGACCTTGCACGACATTCAGATCACGCAGGGCGACGGGACGCGGCGCTCGAGCGGCAGCAGGCGCGGAGTCGCCACGCCGACGGATGAGTTGACGCTCGACCTGACGGCCAAGACCTATCGCTACCTCGAGGAGTCCGAGATCGCCGAGCAGGAAGCGCAGGCCAAGGCCGCTACCAAGAAGCGCCGGTGAGCGATGAGACCATGACGCAAACGATGCACAAGACAATGCTCTCGGCGGCCTGCCTCGCGGCAGCCTTGGCCCTCGCGGGATGCGGTGCCGACCTCGGCGAACTCAGGACCAAGGTCGAGCAGGCCAAGCAGCGCCCCGGCGGCCGGATCGAGCCGCTGCCGGAGGTAAGGCCATACGAGTCGTATGACTACACGATGGCGGACAAGCGCTCGCCCTTCCTGCAGACGCTTGGCGGCGACGGCGCGAACGGCCCGCGGCCGGACACCAGGCGCCCGCGCGAGTATCTCGAGCAGTTCTCGCTCGACACGCTGAAGATGGTCGGGACGCTGGAGCTCGGGGGCGCGCGTTACGGCCTCGTGCAGACCAAGGACGGCCTGATCCACCGGGTGCTGCCGGGCAATCACCTGGGCCAGAACGACGGCAGGATCACATCGGTGAACGACGCGCGCATCGCGCTCGTCGAGATCGTCCCGGACGGACTGGGTGGATATCTGGAGCGGCCGGCGGCCCTGGCGCTCAGCGACTGATTTCGTGGGAGAATTTCTGATGGCTGGCAATGACCGGGCAACGGTTTGGAATAGGGGCGGCAAGGCTGCCAGGCGTGCGCTCGGCGGCTTTGTGGCCGCGCTGGCGATCGCCTGGGGCGGACAGGTGGCCGCCCAGAGCTCCACCGCGCTGACCGACATCGACGTCAAGTCGCTGGCGGGCGATGCGCTGCAGGTGACGCTCAGGACCAGCGGGCCGGCACCGGATCCGCTGGCCTTCACCATCGACCAGCCTGCGAGGCTGTCGGTCGACCTGCCGGGAGTCGGGCTCGCGCTCGACAACCGTCGCATCGACGTCAACGCCGGCGGGGTCGACACGATCGTGGTCGCCGAAGCCGGCGGCCGCACTCGGGTCGTCTTCAACCTCGACTCGCTCGTGCCGTACACGGCCCAGGCGATGGGCGACTCGGTCGTGGTGAACATCGGCACGCAGGCCGCCGCGGCAGCCGCCCCGGCGCAGGCAGCGGCAGCCGCCCCGTCGGCCGGTCCGCGACAGGTTCGCGGCATCGACTTCCGCCGCTCGGCCGACGGCGCGGGGCGGGTGATCGTCAAGCTCTCGGACGCGCGCGTGCCGGCCAACCTCCGCCAGGAAGGCAACCGCGTCGTCGTCGACTTCACGGGCGCCGTGCTCCCGGAGGAGCTGATGAAGCGCTACGACGTCGTGGATTTCGCGACGCCGGTGACCACCGTGGACGCCGTGCGCACGGCAACGGGCTCCCGCGTGGTCGTCGCCGCGGCGGGCGACTTCGAGCAGCTCGCCTACCAGACGGACGACACCTATGTCGTCGAGGTCAAGGAACGGCCGAAGCAGGCGATGGTGACCGAGGCCGAGAAGGTCTACACGGGCGAGCGCCTGACGCTCAACTTCCAGGACATCGAGGTCCGTGCAGTGCTGCAGCTGCTCGCCGACACCAGCGGCCAGAACATCGTCGTCAGCGACACGGTGACGGGGCGCGTGACCCTCAGGCTGCAGAACGTGCCCTGGGACCAGGCGCTCGACATCGTCCTGCGCACCAAGGGCCTCGACATGCGCAAGAAGGACAACGTGATCCTGGTGGCGCCGCAGGCCGAGATCGCCGCCCGCGAGAAGGCCGAGCTCGAGGCGCATCAGGACATCCAGGAACTCGCGCCGTTGCGGACCGAGTTCCTGCAGGTGAACTATGCGAAGGCCTCGGACATCGCCAACCTGCTCAAGGCGGGCGGCGGCGGCTCACTGTTGTCCGAGCGCGGCAGCGTCAGCATCGACGAGCGCACCAATACGCTGCTCGTGCGCGACACCACCGAGCAGCTCGAGCAGATCCGCAGCATGGTGGCCACGCTCGACATCCCGGTCCGCCAGGTGCTGATCGAGTCGCGCATCGTCATCGTGAGCGACGACTTCTCGCGCGAGCTCGGCGTCCGGGCGGGCTTCACACGCGTGTCCGACGACGTGTCGGACCTGTTCGCGATCAGCGGCAGCGCCCAGGCGACCGACTCGATCGTGGGCTCTGCCCTCGACAACCTCGCGAACACCGGCCAGCCGTACCCGGTCCAGGTGCCCTTCGGCAACTTCGACCGCTACAACGTCAACATGCCGGTGAGCAACCCGGCCGGCCGCATCGCGCTCGCGATCCTCGACTTCGACGACTTCCTGATCGACCTCGAGATCTCGGCCGCGCAGGCCGAGGGCAAGGGCGAGATCGTCTCCTCGCCGCGCGTGATCACGGCGAACCAGCGCGAGGCCGTAATCGAGCAGGGCGTCGAGGTTCCCTACCAGGAGTCGGCCTCGAGCGGAGCGACGACGACCTCCTTCAAGAAGGCGGTGCTGTCGCTCAAGGTCACCCCGCAGATCACGCCCGACGACCGCGTCATCCTCGACCTCGAGGTCAACAAGGACAGCGTGGGCGAGCTCGTGCCGAGCGCGACGGGCGGTTTCGTGCCGTCGATCGACACCCGCTCGATCTCGACCCAGGTGCTGGTGAACGACGGTCAGACCGTCGTGCTCGGCGGCATCCTCGAGACGGATCGCCGCGAGGCGGAGCGGAAGGTGCCGTTCCTGGGCGACATCCCCGGTCTCGGCTACCTGTTCAAGAGCAAGCAGCGCACGAACAATCGCGACGAGCTGCTGATCTTCGTCACGCCGAAGATCCTGCGCGAAGGCGCGAATATCGACTGAACCGCCGCTCGCCGCTTGCCAGCCGGCGCGGCGCTCGGCAAAGTCTCACGGCCGCCCTCCGGGGCGGCCGTCTCTTTTTTCCGGGGCGGGATCGGCAGTGATGGAGACGCGACCGCTCGCGAGCATTTTCCTGGTGGGCCCGATGGGGTCGGGCAAGACGGCCGTGGGCAAACGCCTGGCCCGGCGCCTGGAGTATGGTTTCGTCGACAGTGACGCAGTCATCGAGGAGCGGACCGGCGTGGACATCCCGTTCATCTTCGAGAAGGAGGGCGAAGAGGGTTTTCGCGCGCGCGAGCGCGAGGTGATCGACGAACTGACGCGACGCTCCCGCATCGTGCTGGCGACGGGGGGCGGCGCCGTGCTGGCGGCCGAGAACCGCGCGAATCTGGCGCGCCGCGGCGTCGTGGTGTACCTGGAGACCTCGGTCAACCAGCAGCTCGCGCGGACCCGCCGGAGCCGCAACCGGCCGCTGCTCGATACGGAAGACCCGCGCTCGAGACTCGAGCAGCTGATGGCCCTCCGCGAGCCGCTCTACCGCGAGATCGCGGCGATCACCGTCCGCACGGACGGTCGCAAGGTCGGTGCGGTCGCAGAGGAGATCGCCGACCGGCTTCACGGGCTGGCGGCCGCACCGGAGAGGGCATGACTGAAGCCGGCACGCTGACCATCGACCTCGGAGACCGTAGCTACCCGATCGTCATCGGTCCGGGCCTGCTGGCCGCCCGCGAACGGGTCGACGCATGCATCCGAGCGCGCGACGTCCTGGTGGTCAGCAACCAGACGGTGGCGCCCCTGTGGCTTGCGCCGCTGCGCGCTGCTCTCGCCGGCCGGCGGATCAGCGAGTGCATCCTGCCGGACGGCGAGGAGCACAAGACTCTCGCCATCGTCGGCCGGGTCCTGGACGCGCTGGTCGAGGCGCGGATGAACCGGGACTGTGCCGTCGTCGCCCTCGGCGGCGGCGTGGTGGGCGACATCGCCGGCTTCGCGGCGGCCTGCTACCAGCGGGGCGTCGACTACGTTCAGGTGCCCACGACGCTGCTCGCGCAGGTCGATTCCTCCGTCGGCGGCAAGACGGGCGTAAACCACCCGGGCGGCAAGAACCTGATCGGCGCCTTCCACCAGCCGGTCGCCGTGCTGTCCGACACGGGTACGCTGGACACCTTGCCCGAACGCGAACTGCGCGCCGGTCTTGCCGAGGTCATCAAGTACGGCCTCATCCGTGACGCTGGCTTCTTCGCCTGGCTGGAGGAGCACATCGAGGACCTCCTCGCCCGTGAGCCCGCAGCGCTGGTGTACGCCATCCGGCTCTGCTGCGCATGCAAGGCGGCGATCGTTGCGCGCGACGAGCACGAGCGCGGCGAACGGGCACTGCTCAATCTCGGCCATACCTTCGGTCATGCGATAGAAGCGGCGGCCGGCTACGGCAGCTGGCTCCACGGCGAGGCGGTTGCCGTCGGCATGACCATGGCGGCCGAGATGTCCGCCAGGCTCGGCTGGCTCGGCCGGAGGGACGTCGGGCGTATCCGGGCATTGCTGCAGCGTGCCGGCCTGCCCCCGGATCCGCCCCGACTCGGCCGGGCGCGGGCCCTCGAGCTGATGCGCATGGACAAGAAGGTCGCGTCCGGCCGCATCCGTCTCGTGCTGCTGGAGGCCATCGGCCGTGCGACGCTGACCGGCGACTATCCGCCGGCCGTCCTCGATTCGCTGCTCGAGGACACGGTGGGCAAGGTCGCGTGAGCCACCGGCAGGGCCTGCACGATGACGGACTCGCGCCCTACGCCGCGCTGGAAGCCACGTCGCGTGGCAGGCGCCATCCGGAGCCGGCAGCGGGCTACCGGGGCGAGTTCCAGCGGGATCGCGACCGGATCGTCCACTCGAACGCGTTCCGGCGGCTGGTCTACAAGACCCAGGTCTTCGTCAATCACGAGGGCGACCTGTTCCGCACGCGACTCACGCACTCCCTCGAGGTCGCGCAGATCGCCCGGACGGTGGCGCGTGCTCTCGGTCTGTCGGAGCCGCTCACCGAGGCGATCTGCCTGGCCCACGATCTCGGCCATACGCCTTTCGGTCACGCGGGCCAGGACGCCCTCAACGAATGCATGCGGGACTTCGGCGGCTTCGAGCACAACCTGCAATCGCTGCGCGTGGTGGACGAACTCGAGGAGCGGTATGCGGAGTTTCCCGGCCTGAACCTGACCTTCGAGTCAAGGGAAGGAATCCTGAAGCACTGCTCCGCGGCCAACGCCCGACGGCTCGGCGACGTCGGCCGGCGCTTCCTGGAGCGTCGTCAACCGGGGCTCGAGGCGCAGCTCGCCAACGTCGCTGACGCGATCGCCTACAACAATCACGACGTCGACGACGGCATCCGCGCGGGCCTCGTGTCCGTCGATACCCTGGCGCAGGTCACGCTGTTCCGCCGGCATCACGACGCCGTGCACTCCGCGTACCCCGACATCCCGTCCCGCAAGCTGGTGCACGAGACCATCCGGCGCATGATCAACGACGTGGTCACAGACCTCATCGAGGAGACCCGTCGCCGGCTCGCCGCTGCCGGTCCTGACGACATCGACGCAGTTCGCGCGCAGGTTGGGCCGCTGGTGGCCTTCTCCGACGGCAAGCACGAGGAGCACCTCGAGCTCAAGCGCTTCCTGCGACGGCATGTCTACGAGCACGAGCGGGTACAGGGCATGCGGGAAGGCGCAGTCCGCACGCTCAAGGACCTCTACGGCGCCTTCTTCGACGATGTTGCGTTGATGCCCGCGGAGCACCGCGACATTGCGCTGCGGCTCGAGTCCGAGCAGGGCCCGGCCGGCCGCGCCAGGGCCGTGGCCGACTACGTCGCCGGCATGACCGACCGCTACGCCTTCCAGGAGCACCAGCGCGTCTTCCGCTGAGCGGCGTGCCGTCTTGATCGGGACTTGCCGCGCCTCGCGGCCGTGGTGGCGCGGGTGTCCGCGAGACCGAGCGAGTATCGGGGAGCGAATCGAGCGGACACCGCGCCGGACCCCGGCCGCGCGGCGGGAACGCCCGGCAGAACCTCACAGGCGTGCTGGCGGCGAGCGGTGTTCCCCGCAGCGCGAGTTTCGAGAAAAGTGGACAGCACGCGGGGGCAGCGCCAGCCCGACCCGAACGACAGGCCGAGGCGCATCCCGAGCAATTCAGCGGACGATCAGGTCCATCTTCATCGACGTCAGCGGCTCGCAGCCGTCGGCGGTAACGAGCAGCGTGTCCTCGAGGTGGACCGAGCCCCAGCCGATCTCGATGTACGGCAGGTCGACGTTGATGACCATGTTCTCCTCGAGCACGGGGTCACCGTAGTCGAACCCGTCCCGCGTCATGGGAGCCGGGTCGTCCGTATGCTGCAGCCCCACGCTGTGCGGCACCGCCAGGCAGAACTCCGGGAAGCCCGCTCGCTGTATCGCGTTGACGGCTCGCAGGGCCAGTTCGCGGTAACGCAGCCCCGGGCGCACCGACTCCAGCACCTCGCGCCATCCCTCCTGCATTGCGCGGTTCCGTGCCAGCAGCTCCTCGTCGGGCTCGCCGACGACCATGGATCGTCCGAAGTCGCCGTGGTAGCGGCGGTAGTGGCCGAGCGCGTCGATCATCACGGGCTCGCCTCGCCGGACGCGGCGGTCGGGCAGTCCGCCGGAGCCTCCCGAGAGATACACGCCCCGCCCGCCTCGCCGGGCCATCTCCGCCATGTAGAGATCCTCGAGCTCGCTCCACGTCGCACCGTCGCGCAGCGCCCCGGAGGCGGCGAGGCAGGCTGCCTCGTTGATCTGTGCTGCCTCGCGGAGCAACTCGATCTCTGCGGGCGTCTTCACCCGCCTGATTTCGCAGAAGATGTGCTCGGCGGGCACGAACTTGGCGGGCAGGCCAGCTTCCGTCAGCCAGTGCCCGATGCGCGGGTCGTCCACGCCTATCGTGCCGTACTCGAGGCCCGCCTCGCGGACCGCCTTGAGAAGCGCCCAGACGGGCGACGCCGACTCGGTGCCACGCAGGCGGTCCTGCACGGCAAGCCACTCGCGCTCGTTGGCCGTCAGCCGAACGCCCCCGCGCACCGGCCATCCCTGATACGGGTGCGCACCGGGCGCGCGCGGCCTGGCGCCGACCTCCGGGCCCTCCGGACCCTCGGAGGCGTGATCGGCATCGACCGGCGCCGTGTAGCCGACGAGGTTCGGAATCCAGGTGCCGCCCTCGGTCATCAGGCGACGCCACTCGAAGCTGCCCATCACGAGGGCGGGGGGCTCCCTGTCGAGTCGCGGCAGCACCGCGTAGTAGAGGTGCTCCCTGCCCGAACCCATTAGTGCACCCCAGTACCCGGAGGCGTAGTACACGTTCAGGTTCTGCGCCGCAATCAGGCCGTCCAGGCCGTGCCGCTCCATGATCGCGGCGCCCCGGGCCGGATCGTAGAGTCTGGTGCTCATGTGCCGCTCCAGGCTGTGAAGATCTACCCGTACAGATCGCGCCTGGGCCGCTGACTGTCAATCGTGCTGACCCCTATACTGCGGGCATCTTCCTCGCACTCCTGGCACGCCGTCGTCCATGTGCGATCGCGGTTTCCCTGCAGATGACTGATCCGCCGCGCTATCGGATCCGCCGGAGGCCGGCGCACGACTTCTTGACCGTGCGTGGCCTTGCGCATCACCTCACGCGCTGGGGCGACCCCGCTGCGCGGGACCCGGTGGTCCTGCTGCACGGTTGGGCAGACACGGCCGACACGTTCCAGTTCCTGGTCGACGAGCTCGAGCGCGACTGGCCGCTCGCCGCCTTCGACTGGCGAGGCTTCGGTCGGTCCGAGTGGTCACCGGCAGGCTACTGGTTCCCCGACTACTTCGCCGACCTCGACGCCATGCTCGACGTCCTCTGCCCGGACGCCGGCGCCCGGCTCGTTGGACACAGCATGGGGGGCAACATCGCCCTGCTCTACGCCGGCATCCGCCCGGAGCGGGTGCGCCGCGTGGTCAGCCTCGAGGGATTCGGCCTCCCACGGGGACGCCCCGGGGACGCCCCGGGCCGCTATCGCGACTGGCTGCAACAGCTGCGGGCGCCGCCGCCCTTCGGCGAGTATCGTGATTTCGAGGATCTCGTTCACGTGCTGCTGCGTCGGAGCCCGCGGCTGCCGCCAGAGCGCGCGGACTTCATCGCGCGAAGCTGGGCCGCGCAGACGCCGGAAGGGCGCGCGCGCATCGTCGCGGACCCGGCGCACAAGCTGCTCAATCCGTACAGCTACCGGCGCGACGAAGCCGAGGCCTGCTGGCGGCAGGTCGTCGCGCCGGCGATGCTCGTGCTGGCCGGGCAGTCGGAGTTCCTGCCGCGGCTGGGCGAGGACGGTTCGGAGGCGAGCTTCCGCGCCAACATCCCGGGCGTGAGGATCGAGTGCGTCGAGGGTGCCGGCCACATGCTGCACCACGAGCAGCCCGCCTCCGTGGCCAGGATCGTCGAGGGATTCCTGCTCGAGGAGTAGCCCGCGGTTGCGTCCGGGACGCCGCTCTGGTCCCATGGCCGCCGGCCGATGCAAGGAGAGGCCCCATGCGCTCGCTCGACGTCGCGGTGCTGCTGCTGCTTCCGGTCGCCGCCCTCGCGGACGGGGACTTCAGGCCCTTCGATCCGTCGAAGTACTCCCAGACAGTCACCGATTGCGACCGGCTCGCCGCTCACCCGGACGATCCCTACCACGTAGCGCCCGGAAACGAGCGCAAGGACATCGACCTGCCCGCCGCGATGGCCGCGTGCGAGGCGGCGGTCAAGAAGGACCCGGACAACCCACGGCTGAACTACCAGCTGGCACGCGTCTACGGGTACTCGGGCATGGGCGAGAAGGCGATTCCCTACCGGGCGGCCGCCGTGGACGCCGACTACCCGCAGTCCCTGTTCGTCGTCGGATACCTCCACCTGCTCGGGCTCAACCAGCAGCCGCAGGACACCTGCCGGGCTGCCGAGCTGATTCGGCGCTCGGCGCAACAGGGTCGGCTCGCCGGGCAGGTGGGCTTCGTCCGCTGGTCGTTGAACGGCACCTTCGCTGGTTGCCCGGTGAGACAGGACCCTGCGGAGATGCTCGGGTTCCTCGAGGCCGCGAAGAGCCAGGTGGGCGGCGACTTCTACAGGAGCCAGCTCGTGGACCTCCTCACCGAGCAGGTCCAGGCACGCATGGAGTGAGCCGGGCTGCGCAACGCAGCCTCCTCGCGTTGATCCTGGTCTACGGCGGCCACTACACCTACGCACGTACGCCGCTCGGCTTCTGGTTCCAGGAACTGTTCGAGCTGTCGAGACACCGCTACCACCGGCTCGGCCACTTCGCGCAGGGCTTCGTCCCGGCCGTTGCGACCAGGGAGATACTGAGCAGAACCTCGACCCTGGGGTCCAGCTGCTGGCTGCCGTTGCTCACCGTGTGCGTGTGCCTCGCGATCAGCGCCACCTACGAGCTCGACGAGTGGTGGGCGGCGCTCCTGGTCGGGGCGGGGGCCGACGAGTTCCTCGCCACGCAGGGCGACATGTGGGACACCCGGTGGGACACGTTTCTCGCCACGATAGGTACCATCCTGTCGCTCGTAATGCTCTCGGCGACGCACGATCGGCAGCTGGAACGACCCGGTTCGCAGTGTTGTCACAGCGCGCGGGCTAGAATGCCCCGGTAGTCTCGTCCGGCAGCGGGCGTGAGCCGGGAGCCGCGCAGCCACGGCGCGGCAGCGACGGCACGGTTCGTGGATTCGGCACGGTCATGCAGCAACCTGACTGGCAGGCAACCGCCTCGATCACCTACAAGTGGGCGCGCCGCATCGCGATCGCGGTCATCGGCGGAACCGTCGTGCTCATCGGGATCGCGATGATCGTGCTTCCCGGTCCGGCCCTCGTGGTGATCCCGATCGGTCTCGGCATCCTCGGGCTCGAATTCGCCTGGGCCCGTCGGTGGCTCGCCGAGGTCCGCAGTCGCGCCGACGAGATCATCAACGGTGTGCGAAACGGCGTTCGCAACGGTCGCCTGTGGCGCAAGCCCGCCGGTGGAAAGCCGCCGGCGGACGCGCCCCCGCCCGTGGACTGACGTGCGTACGCCATGCCGGGAACAGCGTTCCTTGCGGAAATCCCCGCCATGGCGGTCCGGAGCGTGACGTGAGGCGCCCCGTGGTCAGGGCCGACTGGACGGGTCGCGTGGACGAGGCCGAGGGCGAGACCGGCCGGCGCTGGCACCAGGTCATGCGCGCTCGGGACACCGCGGCAGCGCGCATCGCCCTCATCGGTTTCGCGTGTGATGCGGGCGTCATCCGCAACCAGGGTCGACGGGGCGCCGCGTCCGGACCCCATGCCCTGCGACAGGCGCTGGCGAACCTGCCGGCCCACTCGATCGACGCGATCGACGATCTCGGCGACGTTGCCTGTGCCGGAGACGGCCTCGAGACGGCCCAGGAGGAATTCAGCGCTGTCGTGGCCGACACGCTTCGGGCCGGCAGCTTGCCGCTCGGGCTGGGAGGGGGGCACGAGATGGCGCTGGCGTCCTGGTGCGGGTTGCACGACGCGTTGCGAGCTCGCGGCGACCGGGGCGCCATCGGCATCCTCAACTTCGATGCTCACTTCGACCTGCGGGCGGGAGAGCCGGGGACCTCCGGTACGCCATTCCGGCAGATCCTCGAGCAGGCCGCGGCACAGGAGCGGCAGGTGCGCTACCTGTGCATCGGCGTCAGTCGCTTCGCGAACACGGCGGCGCTTTTCAACCGTGCCGCCGCACTCGGCGTGCGTTGGGTGCTCGACGAGGAAACCCGGGCGGAGCGCTACGACGTACTGGTCCGGGAGATCGGGATCCTCGCCGGCGAGGTCGACCACCTCTACCTGACGATCTGCCTCGATGCATTCCCTGCGGCCGTGGCGCCGGGCGTCAGCGCTCCGGCTGCGCTCGGCATCGATCCCGGGCTGGTCGAGCGACTGGTGGACGCCGCCTGCGCGGCCGGCAAGCTGCGCCTCGCGGACGTCGCCGAACTCAATCCCTCCTTCGATGTCGACGGCCGGACGGCGCGCCTCGCCGCGCGGCTCGTCGCGCGCATCGCCTGGAACGTCGCTCAACCGACGGGCTGACCGCGTCGCAGTATCAGCCGTGGCCGGTCGGTCCCGAACTGCGCCACGAGTTCCGCAGGGTGCGAGGCGTCCCACACCACCAGGTCGGCAAGCTTGCCGGGTTCCAGCGTCCCCCTTTCTGCACCGAGCCCCAGCGCGGTGCACGCATGCACGGTAACGCCGGCCAGCGCCTCTGCAGGTGTCAAGCCGAACAGCGTGCAGCCCATGAGCATCGCCAGGCGCAGCGAGAGAAGCGGCGAGGAGCCCGGATTGAAGTCGCTTGCCACCGCAATGGGCACACCGTGTCGGCGCAGCAGTCCGACGGGGGGAGGGCGAGACTCGCGCAGGAAGAAGAACGCGCCCGGTAGCAGCACGGCGACGGTGCCGGCCCGGGCCATCGCCACCGCGCCGTCCTCGTGGAGATGTTCCAGGTGGTCGGCCGAGAGCGCGCCGAAACTGGCGGCGAGCGCGGCGCCGCGCGAGTCGGAGAGCTGCTCGGCGTGCAGCCGGACGGGCAGGCCCAGCTGCCGCGCACGCTCGAAGATCCGGCGCACCTGCGACGGCGAGAACGCGATGCGCTCGCAGAAGGCGTCCACGGAGTCGACGAGGCCTTCGGCTGCTGCTGCTGGCAGGATATCCTCGACGACGAGGTCCACGTAGTCGTCCGCGCGGCCGGCATGCTCGGGCGGGACCGTGTGCGCGGCAAGCAGGGTCGTGTGCACCGTGACCGGGAGCGACTGGCCGACGCGGCGCGCGACGCGAAGCAGCTTGAGTTCGTTCTCGAGATCGAGCCCGTAGCCGGACTTCACCTCGATCGTCGTGACGCCTTCGGCGAGCAAAGCGCGCGCGCGTGCGACGGCCAGCGCCAGCAAGGCTTCCTCGCCGGCCTCGCGCGTCGCCCGCACGGTGGCAAGAATTCCTCCACCGGCGCGCGCGATGTCCTCGTAGCTCGCACCCTCCACCCGACGCTCGAACTCGCGTGCCCGGCTTCCGGCAAAGACGAGGTGGGTGTGGCAGTCCGTGAGCGCGGGCGTGACGAGGGCTCCGGCCACGTCGAGTCGTTCCGTGTCCCGCGGCAGTGCGGGCAGCGCGTCCGAGTGCCCGACCCAGGCGATCCTCTCGCCTGCGATGGCCACGGCGCCCCGCTCCAGCAATCCGTATCGACCCCCGACGCAGGTCGCAAGAGTGGCGTTCGTGATGGCCCGCGTGCCGCTGGCTGGAGACATGGCCGGAAGCTTAACCGAGCGGCGCCGGCCCGGGCGGGGGCTGTGTGCGGCCCACCGACGGCGTATCCTCGCGCACCATGAAGCATGCATCACCACAGGCGGCCACCGGGCGGCGCGTCATCCGGGCGCCGCGCGGGGCCCAAATCTCCTGCCGCAGCTGGCTCACCGAGGCGGCCTACCGGATGATCCAGAACAACCTCGATCCCGAGGTGGCGGAGCATCCCGAGCAGCTCGTCGTCTACGGCGGGATCGGCAAGGCCGCCCGCGACTGGGAGGCCTTCGACCGCATCCTGCAGGTGCTCGAGCGCCTCGGCGAGGACGAGTCGCTGCTCGTGCAGTCGGGCAAGCCCGTGGGGGTGTTCCGCACCCACCCGGATGCGCCCCGCGTGCTGATCGCCAATTCCAACCTCGTACCGCACTGGGCGACGTGGGAGCACTTCCACGAGCTCGATCGAAAGGGCCTGATGATGTTCGGCCAGATGACGGCCGGGTCCTGGATCTACATTGGCTCGCAGGGAATCGTGCAGGGCACCTACGAGACCTTCGGGGCCTGCGCCCGCCAGGACTTCGGCGGAGAGGCGGCCGGGCGCTGGATCCTGACCGCGGGGCTCGGCGGCATGGGCGGCGCGCAGCCTCTCGCCGCGACGATGGCCGGTTTCTCGATGTTGGCCGTGGAGTGTGACCCCTCGCGCATCGACTTCCGGCTGCGTACCGGCTACCTCGACCGCAAGACGGCCTCGCTCGACGAGGCGCTCGGCTGGATCGACGAGGCACGGGCGGCGAAGCGCGCGCTGTCGGTCGCCCTCCTCGGCAACGCCGCGGACGTCTTCCCCGAGCTCGCGACACGCGGCGTCGTGCCGGACGCCGTGACCGACCAGACCTCCGCGCACGATCCGCGCAACGGCTACCTGCCGCAGGGCTGGACGCTCGAGCAGGCCGCTGCCGCCCGTCGCGACGACCCGGCACGCATCGAGCGCGCCGCGCGGGCGTCGATGAGGATCCACGTTCAGGCGATGCTCGACCTGCAGGCGGCCGGAGCGGTCGTTTTCGACTACGGCAACAACATCCGGCAGATGGCCTTCGAGGAGGGGCTCGCCGAAGCCTTCGACTTCCCGGGCTTCGTGCCGGCCTACATCCGGCCGCTGTTCTGCGAGGGCGTCGGTCCCTTCCGCTGGGTCGCGCTGTCGGGCAACCCGGAGGACATCTATCGTACGGACGCCAAGGTCAAGGAGTTGATCCCGGACGATCCGCACCTGCACCGGTGGCTCGACCTGGCGCGCGAGCGCATCCGCTTCCAGGGGCTGCCGGCCAGGATCTGCTGGGTGGGCCTGCGCGATCGTGCCAGACTCGGCCTCGCGTTCAACGAGATGGTCGCGCGCGGCGAACTCGAGGCGCCCGTAGTCATCGGCCGCGATCACCTCGACTCCGGATCCGTGGCGAGCCCGAACCGCGAGACCGAAGGCATGCGTGACGGCTCGGACGCGGTGTCCGACTGGCCGCTCCTGAACGCACTGCTCAATACCGCGAGCGGGGCCACCTGGGTGTCGATCCACCACGGCGGCGGCGTGGGGATGGGTTTCTCCCAGCACGCGGGGGTCGTCATCGTCTGCGACGGAACGGATGCGGCCGCAGCACGGATCGCACGCGTACTGCGCAACGATCCGGGTACGGGCGTGATGCGCCACGCCGACGCCGGCTACGAGCGGGCCGTCGCCTGTGCCCGCGAGCAGGGCCTCGACCTGCCGTCGCTGGACTGAGCGAAGTGGCGACACTGCAGATCCGCGCTGGTGCCGTCTCGCTCGGCGAACTGAGGCGCCTCGCGCGCGGCAGCGAGCACGTCGGTCTCGCGATGGGCTGGCGCAAGGACGTGGAGCGGGCCGTCGAGGCGGTCAAGGCGCGGCTCGATGCCGGCGAGGCGCTCTACGGCATCAATACCGGTTTCGGCCGACTGGCCAAGACGCGGATCGCACCCGAGGAGCTCGCGCAGCTGCAGCTCTACATCGTCCGCTCGCACGCCGCCGGGGTCGGCCCGCCGCTCGCGGACTCCACGGTGCGCCTCACGATGATCCTGAAGGCCGCGAGCCTTGCGCGTGGCCTGTCGGGCGTACGGCCGCTGGTGGTCGAGCGGCTGCTCGAACTCGTGAACGCCGGCATCCTGCCGCGGGTGCCGTCGCAAGGCTCGGTCGGCGCTTCCGGCGATCTCGCGCCGCTCGCCCATCTCTCGCTCGCGCTGATCGGCGAGGGCGCCGTGCACTACGGCGGACGTGTGCTGCCCGCGTCCCGGGCCTTGGCCGACGCCGGCATCGAGCCCATCGAGCTCGGCCCCAAGGAAGGCCTCGCGCTGCTCAACGGCACGCAGGTGTCGACCGCGCTCGCCCTGGAGGGCCTGTTCGAGGCCGAAGACCTGCTGCTCGCCTCGATCCTGACCGGCGCGATGTGCGTCGACGCGGCCCTCGGCAGCAGGACGCCCTTCGACGCGCGCATCCACGAGGCGCGCGGTCACGAGGCCCAGATCGACGTCGCGACGGCGTTCCGTGCGGTGCTCGCGCACAGCGAGATCGAGCACTCCCACGCCGACTGCGACCGCGTGCAGGACCCGTACTCGCTGCGCTGCCAGCCGCAGGTGGCCGGGGCATGCCTGCAGCAGGTCCGCGATGCCGCGCGGGTGCTGGAGGTCGAGGCGAACGGGGTCTCCGACAACCCGCTGGTGCTCGGCGAGGCCGGGGAGGTGCTCTCCGGCGGCAACTTCCACGCCGAGCCGGTGGCGTTCGCCGCGGACAACCTCGCACTCGCCATCGCCGAGGTCGGGGCGCTTTCCGAGCGGCGCATCGCGATGCTGATCGACTCGTCGCTGAGCCAGCTGCCGCCGTTCCTCGTGGAGCAGGGCGGGCTCAACTCGGGCTTCATGCTGGCCCAGGTGACGGCCGCGGCACTCGCCAGCGAGAACAAGTCGCTCGCTCATCCAGCGTCGGTCGACAGCCTGCCGACCTCCGCCAACCAGGAGGACCACGTCAGCATGGCGACCTTCGCCGCGCGGCGGCTCGCACAGATGGCGGAGAACACGCGCGGGGTGCTGGCGATCGAGCTGCTCGCGGCCGCGCAGGGCATCGACTTCCGCCGCCCGCTCAGGTCGTCGGAGGCGCTCGAGGCGGCGCAAGCACTGCTCAGGGCGAAGGTCGGCTTCTACGATCACGACCGGCACTTCGCGCCGGACATCGAGGCCGCGCGCGAGGTGCTGCGCGACGCGCGCCTGCTTGGCCTGGCGCCGCAGGGCCTGGTGCCGAGCTCCGGCTAGCTGGCTAGTCGAGCAGTGCGGCGACTTCCGTCCGGAACGCCTCCAGCGAGCGCTTGCCCTGGATGCGCTTTGCCACCTTGCCGTCGCGATCGATCAGGTACGTAGTCGGGAGCAGCTCGTTCCAGGCGGGGTCGACGACGCTGACCAGCGTGTCCATCTCGAGCTCGTTGCGCAGGTAGCTGCGAAACTCCGGGAAGTGCTCCTTGCGGAACGCCTCGACCCGGTCGCGCTCCTCGGGATCGTCCATGCCGACGGCCAGGAGCTTCACTCCCCGGGCGGCAAGCTCCCGCTCGAGCTCCACGAGGTCCGGGATCTCCTTCAGGCAGGGCGTGCACCAGGTCGCCCACAGGTTGAGCACGACGACCCTGCCTCGCTCGGCGGCGAGGACCTGTGCGAACTCCTGCGCCGTGGCCATCTGCAGCCCGTCGTCGGCGAGCGCCGGAGAGGCGCAGGCGGCGAGGGCGAGGGCCAGCGCGGCGAGCGGCGAACGCAGGCTCATGAAGCGCCGTTGCTGCCGCAGAGCCTGCAGGTGACGGGCGTCCACACCTTCGCGGCCATGATCTGCTCGCCCTGCTGCCAGACGACGAACGCGGATCCATCCGGCATGGCCGCGGCCGCCGGATAGCTGGCCGCGCCCGCAGGCGCCTCGATCTCGGTCACCGCGCTCCAGCTCGCGCCCTGGTCGGTCGAGGTTCGCATGTAGATCCGGCGCTCGCCGCCGGCCTTCGCGTGCCAGAACGCATAGAGGCCACGCCAGGCACTGACCAGCGCAGGGCTGTCGCTGACCGCCGCCTCCGGGTGGATCCTGATGGCGGGCTCGAACGACCTGCCGCCGTCGACCGAGCGCGCAAACAGCACGCCAGGCGGCTGCTCCGCACCGTTGTGCACCAGCGTGTAGACGTGTTCGCCCGAAACGGCCACGGCCACCGGCTTGAGCGGGCAGCCCTCGAGCGTCCACGGCGCGCCGCCCGTGGAGACCCGCGGCCCGAAGTGCTCGCCCCTATCCCGCGACACCGTCACCGTGGGCATACGGAGGTTGTCCGGAGACACGGTCCGGCTGCCCAGGTACACGGCGCCGTCGGCCCCCAGTGCGGCGGTCAGTTGGCAGCAGGGGCAGGCGTCGCCGGTGAACAGGCGCCGCTCCGGGGCAAAGGTCGCGCCGTCGTCATGCGAGGCGCGCACGAAGATCGACGACAATGTGCGCTCGGCCGTCATGTCGCGGGTGTCGAGCCAGAACGTGTACACGTCCCCGCCGGGCGCCACGGCCATGGTGCCGAAGACGTGCGCCTGCGAGAGCCCGCCGTGGACGAGTTCCGAGAGGTCGGTCTCGGCGTCCGCGTTCATCTGCACGGGAGCCGAAAACGTCCTGCCCCCGTCCGTCGACCGGACGTACACCGACGAGGCCACTGCCTTGCCGGTCCGGGTCGAGGTCGCGTTCGCCGGATAGAACACGTGAACGATCCCGGTCGGGCCGATGCCGATGCGCGGCTTGCCGACGGCGAATCCCCAGACGTCGCCGTCCGTTGCGTTGACCCGGCGCGCCTCGGTGAATGTCCGGCCGCCGTCGTCAGAGCGGGCGTACATCAGGTCCGTGAAGGACTGGTGGCTGTGGCCGCCGCTCTTGTCGTGGCCGTGCCGATCTGCGGTACCGACCGGGCCCTTGTCGAGCCAGATGACGTGGACCGAGCCGTCCGGGCCGACAGCCACTTCCGGCGCCTGGCCCCTCCGTGCCGGATCGCTGACGGTCAGTCCCTCGGCGTGTGCCGTATGGACGAGGCACAACGCGAGCACGAACAGCACGGATCGCATGCCAGCCCCCTTCGCCAAGTCATCTTGAACTTATGACGACTCAGTGTAGTGCCTGCCGGGGAAGATGGCATCCCGGAGACCGCAGGCTGGTTTCGTGGCGCCATCCCCTCCGCCCGAGGATAATCCGCGGCTGCCGCTCACCAGGAACCCCGCTCATGACCGACAGGAATCTCGCGCCCGCCGGCCTGCCGCGATGGACGAAGGCGCTCGGTTATGGCGGGCTCGTGCCGTTTGTGGCCTGCGCGCTGGTCATGCTGGTCGTGACCGAACCGGACGTCCGGCACGTCGCGGGACGCGTCCTGGTCGGCTACGGGGCGGTAATCCTGGCCTTCCTGGGCGGCGTCCACTGGGGCCTGGTCCTATACGGCCGGCCGGGCAAGGCCTCGGGATTGCTTGCGATCGGCGTCGTACCGTCGCTTCTTGCCTGGGCTACGCTGCTGCTGCAGTTCGAGACGGCCGTCGCCGTGCAGGTGGCGACCTTCGGCGGCTTCTGGCTCTACGAGCACCGGGTACTCGGCGCCGGCGTCCTGCCCCCGGAGTATCTCGCCCTGCGCCGCTGGCTCACGCTGATCGTCTGCGCCTCGCTCGGCCTGGCACTCATGGCGCGGACGCTGGTGCCGGCGGTCCATTGAGACATGGACCGTCCGTAATCGTCACGGCGTCGCGCACCGCGCCCGGATCTAGGAGACCAGAGAAGATGGGGAGCGAAGGCACTACGACCACGCGACGTCGGGTCCTGGCACTGGCCTCGGCGACGGCCGCAGCCACCCTCGCCCCTTGCGCCGAAGGCTCCGGAGGCGCTCGCCGTCCGTTGCGACGCATCGTCACGTCGGAGGATGCCGATGGAAACGCCGTGGTCCTTGCCGACGGCGAACCGACGAACACGCTCGTCATGAACGGAACCCGCATCGCGCGGCTGTGGGAGTCTCCGAGCGTACCGGTCGAAGTGCCGGCCGCCACGGACCTCGGTATCAGCGCCGGCAACGCGTACCGGGAGGGCTTCGCCGGTACCGGCTTCTATGTCGCAGAGATCCCTCCGGGCAGCGACGAGACCGACATCCCCATGCACCGGCAGGACACGCTGGACTACATGGCGGTACTGTCCGGCTCCGTCCTGCTGCGGATACCCGGCCGGGACATCGAGCTTCACGCGGGCGACACCATCGTCCAGGCGGGAAACCTGCACACCTGGATCAATCGCGGCGACGAGCCCTGCCGGCTGCTGTTCGTGGTGGTGGCCGGTGAGCGGGGAGAGCCCCCGGCGGGATGATGCTCATCCCCGCCACCGCCGGCGTGGCGTTTTCGCGATCACCCGGCGCGCGCTATAGTGTCTTTCTTTGCAGCGCAACAAGGCGAGTGCCCGATTGATGCGGCGCGTGGGAATCATCGGCTGGCGGGGTATGGTGGGCTCGGTGCTCGTGCAACGGATGCGCGAGGAGCAGGACTTCGAAGTCTTCGAGCCCGTTTTTTTCTCGACTTCGCAGGCGGGCGGGGCGGGTCCCGCCATCGGCCGGGACATCGAGCCCGTGGCGGATGCAGGCGACCTAGACTCCCTGGCGACCTGCGAGATCCTGGTGTCCTGCCAGGGCGGAGACTACACGGGAGCCACCTATCCTGCGCTCCGCGCAGCCGGCTGGAAGGGGCACTGGGTCGACGCGGCCTCCACGCTGCGCATGAACGACGAGTCCGTGATCGTCCTCGATCCGGTCAACCGACACGTCATCGACGGGGCGCTGCGCGCTGGCAAGCGAGACTGGATCGGCGGCAACTGCACCGTGAGCCTGATGCTGATGGCGTTAGGCGGCCTGATGCGGGAAGGGCTCGTCGAGTGGGTCACTTCCATGACCTACCAGGCCGCCTCCGGTGCAGGAGCCCAGAACATGCGCGAGCTGCTCGGACAGATGGGCCGCCTCCACGACGCCGTATCCGGGCTGTTGGCCGATCCCGCGAGCGCCATCCTCGACATCGACCGCCACGTGTCTGCCGCCATGCGGGCGGGCGACTTCCCGGTCGGCCAGTTCGGGTATCCGCTCGCGGGAAGCCTGCTGCCGTGGATCGACAAGGACCTCGGCAACGGCGTGAGCCGGGAGGAATGGAAGGGCGGTGCGGAAGGCAACAAGATTCTCGGCCGCGGGCAGAACCCTATCCCCATCGACGGCTTGTGCGTGCGTGTGGGGGCCATGCGCTCGCACAGCCAGGCGCTCACCATCAAGCTGACACGCGACGTGTCGCTGGCGGAGGTCGAGTCGCTGCTGGCCGCTGCCAACGACTGGGTGCGGGTCGTGCCGAACGAGCGCGAGGCAAGCCTCGCACGCCTGACGCCCGCGGCGGTGACCGGCACGCTGGAGGTCCCGATCGGTCGGCTGCGAAAGCTCGCCATGGGCGGCGAGTTCCTCTCGGCGTTCACGGTCGGGGACCAGCTCCTCTGGGGCGCGGCCGAGCCGCTGCGGCGGACGCTGCGGATCCTCCTCGAGGCCTGACCGAATCGACACCCCCGGCCAGGACACTGGATCGGACCGGCGCGGCGAGCTGCGTGCGTTGCTCGCGCACTCGGGCTTTACCCGCTTCCTCTCGGCGCGGCTTGCAACGTCGGTCGCCGTCCAGATGCAGACCGTCGCGGTGGGTTGGCAGGTCTACGACATCACGCGGGATCCGCTCGACCTCGGCCTGATCGGACTGTCGCAGTTCCTACCCTTCGTCCTGCTGGTGCTCCCCGCGGGACACTTCGCCGATCGGCACACGCGGCAGAAGGTTCTCTCGGCGTGCTACGCGACGGAGCTGCTGTGCGCCTTGTTGCTGCTCGCGTTTTCCCTGGCGGGGCTGTCGGTCGTGTGGCCGGTATTCGCCGTGATGGTGATATTCGGTGCCGCACGGGCCTTCGCCATGCCGACCGGCCAGGCGCTGCTGCCGAACGTGGTGCCGCCAGCGCTCTTCGGCCGGGCCGTCGCAGTGAACTCGACGACCTGGCAGCTCTCGACCATCGTCGGTCCGGCGATCGGGGGCATCGTGTACCTGGCCGGCGCGGAGGTCGTCTACGGGACGGTCTCGGTGCTGCTCGCGCTCGCCGTCGTGCTGATGTTCGGCGTGCGGGCGCCCCGGCCCGAGGGGGGAGCCGGCTCGGTGAATTTCGACTCCCTGCTCGAAGGTCTGCGCTTCGTATTCAGGCGCAAGGTGATCCTGGGCGCCATCTCGCTCGACCTGTTCGCCGTGCTGTTCGGTGGCGCTACCGCGCTGCTTCCGGCCTATGCCAGCGACATCCTGCAGGTCGGACCGGACGGTCTCGGGATGCTGCGTGCGGCGCCAGGGGTCGGTGCCGCGCTCGTGGCCTTGTGGCTGGCCTGGCGACCGCTCGCGGAGCGCGTGGGGCCGGCGATGCTCTGGGGCGTGGCGGCCTTCGGCGTGGCGACCGTCGTGTTCGGCGTGTCGGAGAACTTCCTGTTGTCGCTCGGCGCGCTGGCCGTCCTCGGCGCGGCGGACATGGTCAGCGTGTACATACGTCACATGCTCGTGCAGCTCGAGACGCCGGACGCGATCCGCGGCAGGGTGAGCGCGGTCAGCGCCGTGTTCATCGGGGCGTCGAACGAGCTCGGAGAGTTCGAGTCGGGCGTCACCGCTGCCTGGTGGGGTCTGCGGCCGGCAGTGGTGGTGGGGGGCGTCGCGAGCGTGGCGATCGCCGGCCTGTGGGCGCGGTGGTTTCCGCAGCTGCGGCGCATGGACCGGTTTCCGGCACCCGAGCGCCGCTGACGGCAACCGCCTTGGCGCCGGACGGGAGCCCGGATTGACTCTGGCCTCGTGAACTGTATAAACATACAGGCATGTTCCGGCACTCCCGGGAACAGCGCGCGGGGCGCGGCGCGCTGTCCAATCCTGCAGGCCGCTTCGAGTCGACCCGGACGCGACGGGAGGACGACGGCTGGGGCGTGCTCGAGGAGCCGCTTCCACCTCTCGAGACCACGGTGCTCCCCGAGCCCGCGCGCAGCGTCATCACGTGCAACGACTCCCCGGACGTGCCATTCGAGCAGTCGATCAACCCCTACCGCGGCTGCGAGCACGGCTGCGTCTACTGCTTCGCCCGCCCCGCCCATGCTTATGTCAACCTGTCGGCGGGTCTCGACTTCGAGACGCGGCTCTTCTTCAAGCAGGACGCGGCCGAGCGGCTGAAGGAGGAGCTGTCGAGGCCGCGCTACGTGTGCAAGACGATCGCGCTCGGGACCAATACCGATCCCTATCAGCCCATCGAGCGGCAGTACCGTGTCACCCGCTCGATCCTCGAGTTGATGCTCGAGTGCGAGCATCCCGTGTCGATCGTCACCAAGTCGGCGCTGCTGCTGCGCGACCTCGACCTGCTCGGCGAGCTGGCGCGAAGACGCCTGACCCGCGTTTTCCTGAGCGTCACGACGCTGGACGACGACCTCAAGCGCAGGATGGAGCCGCGCGCCGCTTCGCCCGCTGCGAGGCTCGCCGCGGTCCGCAGGCTGACGGAGGCGGGCGTGCCCGCGGGGGTCATGTACGCGCCGGTCGTCCCGGCCATCAACGACCATGAGCTCGAACGCATCGTGGGGGAGGCGGCGAAGGCCGGTGCGGACTCGGTCGGTTACCTGCTGCTGCGACTGCCGCGTGAGGTGAAGGACCTTTTCTACGAGTGGCTCGCTGCGCACTTTCCGGACCGGGCCGCTCGCGTCCGCAGCCGAATTCGCGAAATGCGCGACGGGCGGGACAGCGACCCGCGCTTCGGCACGAGGATGCGGGGGACGGGTCCCTGGGCGGAGTTGCTAGAACGCCGCTTCGAGGCCGCCTGTCGCCGGCACGGGCTCGTCGCCCGCGCGCAGGATCCGCTGGATACGAGCCGATTCCGCCCGCCGCGGACCGTCCGAGGACAGCTCGCCCTGTGGTGAGCAGGATCGCGGCTTGACGCTCACGTTTCTCGCGTATATTTGAGACATCGCGTCGCATCCTGGTCACGCCGGGATGCACTTCTTATGAGAGGAGTCCCGTCATGGCACGGACGTCAGGACTTTTCGCCATCTCACCGCGCATGCGGGCCGTGACGGCCGTCGGTACGGCGCTTCTCGCCGCCGGCTGCATGACCGCACAGCTCGAAGAGAGCCGAAGCCTGGCCACGAGCATCGCCGATGACGAGGCCGTCGTCCTGCTGGCCAAGCCTCACGTCGAGGGCGTCACCGCCGAGGACGACTTCATGGACTGCGTCGGCAAGAAGATTGCGAGGCGCAACGGCATCCGCGTCCACGGCAACAACGAGTTCCAGGACGCGATGTTTCCCTGGTTCGAGCCGTCGACGGCGCCACAGCGGGCGGAAGGGGTGGCCAGACTGCTGACGCGACCAGCGGTGCGTCAACGCATCGAGGAGAGCGGCGTTCGGTATATCGTGTGGGTCGATGGCCTGACGCGCCAGACGGACAGCGGCGGCAGCATCAGCTGCGCCATCGGTCCAGGGGGCGGTGGCTGCATCGGTTTCGGTTGGTGGGAAAAGGAGTCCGACTACGACGCGATCGTCTGGGACCTGCAGAACGCGAAGTCGGCAGGCTCGATTTCGACGAACGTGACCGGGACGTCCGCGCTGGTGGGGGTGATCGTGCCCTTGCCCTTCATTGCGCGCGTCCAGGGGACGGCCTGCGACCGGCTCGCGGAGCAACTCGGCGGCTTCCTGCGGGGCGTGGACCCGACGATGGCCGCGACGGCAGGAACCCACTGACGGCAAGGCGAAGGACGCGGAACCTGGGGACCTGCCGGGCGTCATAAACCCCAGGACGGCCGGGTTTTCGGACAGGCGTTTGCAGTCCGAGACCGGCGAGGAGAGACCGAATGATCCGCTTGGCGCGCATTCGCGGGGCACTGCTGGCCGGTTCGGCCGCCTTGTTGCTCGCCGGCTGCCTGTCGCAGAGCGTGATGACGCAGCCCAGCCCGAGCGGCGGCACCCCCAGCCCGCCGAGTTCCTCGCCGTCCGGCGGCAGTTCAGGATCGCCGCCTTCGTCCTCGGGTTCACCCTCGTCCTCGCCTTCCTCTCCCTCGAGCGGGGGCGGGCCATCGTCCAGTTTCCCGTCCTCCTCCCCCAGCAGCGGCGGTGGTTCCGCCTCGATTCCGCAGCCGAGCCCGACCTCCTCGACCGCAACCGGCGGCCAGAGTGCCGGCAGCCCGAGTTCTTCGCCGGGCCAGCAGGGCAGCGCGGGCGGCCAGCAGCCGGGCGGGGCTCCCCAGGCAGAGGCGCAAGGGTCGACTGCGGGCGGCGCGGAAACCGCCGGTCAGCAGGGCGCGCAGCCGGGCGGCCAGGCGGGGCAGACTTCGGGCGGCACGCCGGGGACGGACGGATCTTCAGCCGCTGCTCAGGGAGCCCAGGCAGGTGCTGCGGGCGCTGCCGGCAACCAGCAGGCCGGGAGCGGCCCGAACGCGACCCAGCAGGACGGCGGCGGCGGGGCGGGAACTCCCGGTAGCGAGGATCCGTTCGCGAAGGGAGGCGCACCCGGAGACGATCCGTTCGCCGAGGACGGCGCCGCCGCGGGAGAGAACGATCCCTTTGCCGAGCCAGGCGGTGGCTCCGCTGGGGAAGGAGAAACTGATCCTTTCGCCGAGCCCGGCGGCGGCGCCGCCGCGAGCGGGCGGGGTGCTGACGACCCGTTCGCCGATCCCTCGAGCGGCGGCAGTGCCGGTCAGGGTCCGGGCGAGCAGGCGGGCGCCGGCGATGCCGGGACTTCTGCCACGGCGGGAGGAGGCTCCACGCCTGGCGGCGCGGGACCGGCGGGCGGCGGGCCGGCCGGACGGAGTACCGCCTCGGGGGGTGGGGCCGACGGGGCTGGGAGTCCGGGCTCCGGCGCGGGTAGGCAAGCAAGTGGATCCGTCGGCGGACCCTCGGGTGCCGTTGCGGGGTCGACGGCGGGGTCGGCAGGATCGGCCGGACCAGCCGGACCAGCCGGGGCTGCCGGAGACGGCGTGGGCGCCGGGCCAAGTGTCCCGGGGGGCGAGGATCGGCGAGCGGCAATCGACCGCCGCCTCGAGGAGACGTTCGGCGCGTTCGACGCTGCGGTTCGGGCGACCCAGGAACAGATCGCTCGCGAACGTGCCGGTCAGCAATCGGAGGACCAGCAGGGGCCGGGTGGTGGACCGGGTGAAGACCGGGAGCGCGGCCAGGACGGCGACGGTGCGACGGGCTCGGAAGCCGGTTCGCGGGGTGGCCTGGAGTCCGTAGGGGCCGGCGACGAGGGCGACGGCCAGGCGGGCGGTGCCGCCCAGCAAGGCGGCGGGTCGGGCACGGCGATCGGCTCGACCGGCTCGGGTCCGCGTAACATTCCACCGGACATCCCGGATGGCAGCGACGACGACATCGTGGCACGCCAGATCCGGGAGGCGGCGATGAAGGAGACCGATCCGGAGTTGCGCGAGGCGCTTTGGGAAGAGTATCGCCAGTACAAGAAAGGGCAGTGACGGCCGGCACGATCCGGGCGCCACACTGGGGCGGAACATGAGCATGAGCACGGTTCGCTATTCGATTGCGGTGGCCGCGCTGGCGGTGGTGTCGGCAGGCTGCGTCGTCCAGGAAACGCGTCCTCTGCCGCAGATGCAGGCCACCCAGGCGACGCAGGAAGTCGGCGAGGAGCGCCTGATCGACGTGGGCATCCGCCTGTTCGACCCGGGGATCCCCAAGGAGGTCGAGGAGGACCCGGAGAAGGCCGACGAGGAGCGCATCTATCCGGAAATCCGTCGCGCCGAGGCCCGCTACATCCCCACCCGATTGCGCGAGACGCTGGTCGGCACGGCGCAGTGGGGCGCGGTGCGCGTCGTGCCGTCGCAGGTGGACTCGACCGACCTGATCGTCAGCGGCGAGATTCTCGAGTCGACCGGGGCCGAGCTCAAGATCCGGGTACGGGCGGAGGATGCGACCGGCCGCGAGTGGCTCGACAAGGAGTACGAGGGACCGGCGGACACCCGCTCCTACCGCGAGGGAGGCAACCTGGGCCGCGATCCTTTCCAGAACGTCTACGTCACGATCGCGAACGACCTGCTTGCGGCGCGCAAGGCGCTCAGCGACGAGCAGCTCGAGACGGTGCAGCGGGTCGCCGACCTGCGCTTCGCGAGCGGCTTCGCGCCCGCCGCCTTCGAGGAGTACCTCGGCAAGGACGACAAGACGGGCCGATACGAGGTGATCCGCCTGCCGGCCGAGAACGACCCGGTGCTCGAGCGGGTCGCGGCCATCCGCGAGCGCGACGAGAACCTGATCGACACTGTCAGCGACGGCTACACGGCGTTCAGCGAGCGCATGGACGAGCCGTACTCGAACTGGCGCCGCTACACCTATGACGAGATCAAGGCCGAGGAGAAGCTCAAAGCGCAGGCCAGGACGCGCATGGCGCTCGGCGCGCTGGCCGTGGCGGCCGCGGTGCTCGTGCCCGACAGCTGCGGCAGCAGCAACTGCGCGCGGATCACCGACGCAGTCCGCTACGGCGCCGCCGCCGGCGGCGTCGCGGCCGTGATGAGCGGCCTCAAGAAGCGCGAGGAGTCGAAGATCCACACGGAGACGCTCAAGGAGCTCTCTTCCTCCTTCGAGTCCGAGGCAGCGCCGCTCGTGGTGGACGTCGAAGGACGCACGCTTCGCCTGACCGGCACGGCCGAGGAGCAGTACGCGGAGTGGCGCCGCCTGTTGCACGAGCTGTACGTCGAGGACACCGGGCTCGCCCGGGGCTCCTCGGTTGCCGACGGCGCCAGCGGAGCGACCTCGCCCGGGGCCGGCTGAGCCGGAAAATGATCGACCTCACTCCCGGGCAGGTCCTCGGGGACCGATTCGCGCTCGTCCGCCGCGTGTCCGAGGGACGCGCGGCCGAGGTCTGGTTGGCCGAGGACCGGGAAGAGGAGCGCCGCGTGGCGCTCAAGGTCTTCGAGGCGCGCCTGCTCGATGCGCCGGGGGCGGAGGCCCGCCTGCGCGCGGAGGTCGACGTCGCGCGCCAGCTGCCCTTCGAGCTCGTGGTCCCGGTCCTGGGCCTCCATTGCATCGACGGTCTCGTCGTGCTCGGCATGGACTACCTGCCCGGCGGCGACCTCGGCCAGTTTCGCGGGCGCTCCTTCCAGGTGTTCGTACCGGCCCTCGACCGGGTGGCCGAGGCGCTCGCCGCGGCGCACGAGCGGGGGCTCGTGCACCGCGACCTCAAGTGCGCCAACGTGCTGCTGGACGCCGACGGCCGTGCCCGACTGGCCGACTTCGGTCTGGCGACGTGGACCGGGGCGGTGCAACGCGGCGGATCGCCCTACAACATGAGTCCGCAACAGCTCCGAGGTGAGGCGGCGAGCCCGGCGGACGACCTCTATGCCTTCGGGGCGATGCTGTTCGAGCTGCTGTCGGGGCACCCGCCTTATTACCCGGAGATCACGACGGAGCGGGTGCTGCACGAGCCGGTACCACCGTTGATTCCGCGACTGCCCGCCCCGGAGCGGCTGCGCGAGCTGGCTCTCCGCCTGCTCGCCAAATCCCCCGCGGATCGTCCGGCGTCGATGCAGCAGGTTCGTCGGCAACTCGCCGAGGCGTTGCGCGAGCCGGCCGAGGACCGTCCCCCGGAGCCTTCCCGCCCGTCGAGGGAGCGCCCCGCCAGACCGCCTGCTACCGCCGGCAGGCCGCGCGGGTCCGGCATCAGCCGCTCGATGGGCACGGCCGCCGTGGTCGCGCTGGTCGTAGTGGCCCTCGGCGTGTTCCTGTGGCTGCCCGACTATGTCGAGCGGCGCCGGGACGCCACCGGCGATGATGCGGTCGCGGCTGCGCTCGCAGATGCCGAGCGGCTGAAGAGCGAGGAGCAGGACCGGGTAGCGAGCGCACAGGCGCGTGCCGCGGCGGAGCAGGCGCGCCAGGGCTTCGAGCAGAGGCTCGCCACCGTCGAGGCGAGACGGGCAGCGACCTGGGCGACTGCCGAGCTCGCCACGGCACGGGGGCGCGGCGCGGAGGCGAGCCGGTCGTTCGACCTCGGCCGCTACGCCGAAGCGGCTGCCGCGTGGGAGGACGCCACGCAGGCCGTCGATGCCATCGACGGACGCCGTCCCGAGGCGCTCGCCGCGGCCATCGAGGCAGGCCGCCAGGCACTCGCTCGCGGTCAGTCCGCCGCCGCCGCCGAAGCGTTTGGGCTCGCGCTGGCGATCGAGCCCGGTGACGCCGCGGCCGAGGCCGGGCTCCGGCGGACGCAGACGCTCGACGAAGTCCTCGCTGCCGTCGACGAGGGCGGCCGGGAGGAGCGTGCCGGCAGGTACACGGAAGCCCTTGCCGCCTATCGGCGGGCGCTCACGGTCGATGCCGAGGCACCCGGAGCCCGGGAAGGCATCGACCGGGTCACGCGCCGGCAGTCCGACGACGCGTTTGCGGCCGTCGTGTCGCGCGGCATGGCGGCACTGGCCGCCGGGCGTGGCGAGGAAGCGCGTGCGGCCTTCGAGCGGGCCGGCGCCATGCGCCCCGGTTCGCCGGAAGTCCGCGACGCGCTCGCCCAGCTCGAGCGCGACGACCGCGCAGCGACGCTGCGTGCACTGACGGAGCGGGCCGAGGCCGCCGAGCGGGCGGAGCGATGGCCAGAGGCGCGCGAGGCGTGGTCCGAGGCGCTTTCCCTGGAACCGACGCTCGCCCCGGCGCAGGCGGGGCTCGATCGCGTCGTGCCGCGCGTTGGTCTCGACGAGCGCATGGACAAGCTCTTCGACGAGCCTGAGCGTCTCTGGCAGCCCGCGGGCCGCAGCGAGGCAGAGAGCCTGCTCGCCGCCGCCGCCACTGCGCCGCCGCCGCGGCAATTGCTCGCGCGCCGTGCGGCGTCCCTCGCCGAGATGCTGCGCGCGGCGCAGACGCCGGTCCGCGTGAGTCTCGAGTCGGACGGGGTCACGGAAGTCGTGATATACCGCGTCGGTCGCATGGGCAGCTTCCTCAACCAGCAGGTGGAGTTGATGCCCGGGCGCTATGCCGTCGTGGGGAGCCGGCCGGGCTACCGCGACGTCCGGGAGGAAGTCGTCGTGCGACCGGGCGCGGCGCCCGATCCCGTGGTGGTGCGCTGCGAGGAGCCGATTTGAGCGGGATCCGTCTCGTCGATCCGCTCGGCGAGCGCTTGCTCGACGCGGGCGACTTCCCGATATCCCTGGGCGGACCCGGAAGCACGGTGGTGCTGCCTGGCTGCGCGCCACACGAGGTCCTGGCGGAGGTCGCGATGCGCGACGGCCGGTTCGTCCTCGCGCCGCGCCAGGGAGCGACCCTGCGGATGGACGGCCGGCCGGTCGACGGACCCGTGCCGATGTCGGAGCAGTCCGTCACGGATCTCGGTCGTGCGCTTTTACGGCTCGAGTCCCGTGACGACGGGCCGGTTCTGGTCGTCGAGCACGAGGCCGTCGCCAACGTCACGCTGCCGCCGCTCGCCGAGGAACCCGCGCTGGCACCGGGCGACGTGGCGCGCATCCGGATCGAGCCGGTGGACTACCGGGCTCCCGGCGCCCGACCGCGCCCGCGGCGTCGCGCTCTTCCCCGGGGACGGCTTGCCGTGGGAGTTGCGGGCCTTGCCGTGCTGGCGATCCTGGCGCTGCTGCTGCTGTCGGTCGCTGTCAGCGTCCGCACGACGCCCGAGCTGGAGCCGGACCGCGTCGACTTCGTCGGTACCGGCCTCGAGCTGCCCCTAGGTGGCCGGTATCTCGTTCTTCCCGGCGAGTACACGCTCGAGGTGGAGGCGAAGGGCTATGTGCCGGCGGCGCTGACCGTCACGGTGTCCCGCGACGATGCCCAGGAATTCGTCGTCCCGCTAGAACGGCTGCCTGGGAACGTCGTATTCGACACGGGCGGCATCGAGGGCGTGCTGTCCGTCGACGGTACTGAGCTCGGCCCGGTTCCCGGCGAATATCCGCTGGCCCCGGGAACCCGGGAAGTCCTGGTCGAGGCGCAGCGCTACGCGCAGTACCGCGTGTCCCTCGACGTCGTGGGAGGCGGCGAGTCGCAGTCGGTCGACGTCCGCCTCGAGCCGGACTTCGCCGAGGTCAGGGTCGAGTCGGTGCCGGCCGGCGCCCGCGTGCTTCTGGAGGACCAGGAACTCGGCGTCACGCCGCTCGTCGCGGACGTCGACGCCGGGCGTTACACGCTGGCGCTCGAGCACCCGGACTATCGGCGCTACGAGACGCCGATCACCGTCAAGGCGGGTGAGCCGCTTACCATCGGGCCGGTCGAGCTCGGCCTGCCCGACGGCATGCTCGCGGTCCGCACCGAGCCGGAGGGCGCCGACGTGAGCGTATCGGGGCGCTATCGTGGGCGGACGCCGGCGACCCTGGACCTCGCGCCGGGACTCGCGCACGAGGTGGTCGTCAGCCGCCCCGGGTACGCGTCGCAGACGCGCAACATCGCGGTGAGCCCGGGCGAGCGAAAGACGCTGACGCTGACGCTCGAGGCCGTCCTCGGCCAGGTTACGGTGAAAGGTGAGCCCGCCGACGCAGAGCTGTTCGTGGACGGCCGGTCGCGGGGCCTGGCCAACCAGACCCTGTCGCTGCCCGCGGCGCCCCATGCGCTCGAGATCCGCAAGCCCGGGCTCGCCACGTTCAAGGCGACCGTCACGCCGAAGCCGGAGCTACCGCAGGTCGTCGAGTACGAGCTGACCTCTCCCGCACAGGCACGCCTCGCGCGTCTGCCACCGCTCGTGCAGAGCCCCGTCGGGGCCGAGCTCAAGCTCGTGCGCGGCGGCACGTTCACGATGGGCAGCCCGCGCCGCGAACCCGGGCGGCGCTCGAACGAGGCGGAACGCCGGATCGAGCTCGAGCGACCCTTCTACATCGGCGTGCGCGAGGTCACCAACCGCGAGTTCCGGGAGTTCCGTCCGAATCACGCCTCCGGGATATTCAAGGAGGAGTCGCTGGACCTCGATCGGCAGCCGGTAGCGAGGGTCAGCTGGCAGGACGCGGCAGCCTTCTGCAACTGGCTCTCCGGCAAGGAGGGCCTGCCGCCCGCCTACGTGTCCGGCAACGGCCGGCTCACGCTCGCGGAGCCGGTGACCACCGGCTACCGGCTGCCGACCGAGGCAGAGTGGGAGTTCGTGGCGCGCCACGACGGCAGCCAGGCGGCCCGCAAGTATCCCTGGGGAGACGCGCTGCCGGTGGCCCCGCGGTCGGGGAACTATGCCGACCAGTCGGCGATCTACCTGACTCCCGTGGTGATCAGCGGTTACGACGACGGCTTCCGGGTCGCCGCCCCCGTCGGGAGCTTCGGCCCCAATCCGCTCGGCCTTTTCGATCTGGGCGGAAACGTCTCCGAGTGGACCACCGACCACTACTCGATCTACGTGACGGGGGCCGATACCGTGGCGACCGACCCTGCCGGCCCGGAGCAGGGTGAGACCTGGGTGGTCCGCGGGTCGAGCTGGCTGACGGGGAAGACGCCGGACCTGCGGCTCGCCTGGCGCGACGTAGGCGCCGCGGGCAAGCCGGACCTGGGATTCAGGATCGCGCGCTATGCGGAGTGAACCGTGACACGGCTGCCCTGGACCCTCCTTCCGGCGGTGTTGCTGGCCGGGCTTGCGCTGGCGCAACAGCAGGCGCCCCCGGCCGACGAGCCCCAGACGGACCAGGCTGCCACCGCCGAGGACGACGTACCTTTTCTCGACGAACTGCCGGCGGAGGCTCCGAAGGAACCGGTTCCGGCAGCGGCACCGGCCGAGGGCCAGGCGGAGCCGCAGCAGGCTGAGGAACAGGAGGAGAAGCTGCCGCCCCTGCCGCCGGGGCAGCGCAGCACCGGGCCGACCCCGCAGCGCTTCGATCCCTCGGAGGAGGTGCGCGCCGATTTCCCGGTATCTTTCCCGATCGACATCTGAAAGGCCGCTGGCGGCCGTGGCAGGACCATGACGAAACGCACCCCGAACGAATTCCTGTTCAGCATCTTCACGCTGCTTGCTGCGACCATCGTCGTCCACGCGTTCTACGTGGCGCTCGTCCGGCCCAACGCCCAAGCGGTGCTGACGGCGCAGGCCGAGGCGATGAGGGCGGACCCGGACTACGTGCCCGAGCGATCGCTCTGGGTCATCGTCAAGGACTACGAGCAGGAGTCCTGCCTGATCCTCATGCTGTGGGCAATCGGCATCATCGGCTACAAGGGCCGTGCGACGTTGCGCGAGCGCGCCGCGCTGGAAGAGGACCTCGTGCAGGTCCCGGAAGGCATGCGGATCCTTCCGGAGGACACGCGTGAGTACTCGCGGCAGCTCGAGTCCTTGCCGGCGGAGCGCCAGTCGATGCTGACGGTGCGGGCGCTCAAGGCAGCGCTCGCACGCTTCGGCGCAACGCGCAACGTGCAGGACGTATCCGAGGCCGCGAGGGCCGTGGTCCAGGCAGAGGCGGAGCGGCTCGACTCGGAGCTTTCGATGGTGAGGTACATTGCCTGGGCGATCCCGGCGATCGGGTTCATCGGCACCGTCCGCGGCATCGGTGACGCGCTGGCGGAGGCGCACAAGGCCGTGACCGGCGACATCGCGGGCGTCACGGCCGGCCTCGGCGTGGCCTTCAACTCCACCTTCTTCGCGCTGATGCTCTCGCTGCTCCTGATGTTCCTGCTGCACAACCTGCAGCGGGCGCAGGAGAGGCTGGTGCTCGACTCAGAGGTGTACCTCGACCAGCGGTTGCTGAGGCACCTGAAGGTGCGCTGAGCATGCCGCGTATCGCATTCGAGCTGGTCGACGCCGGCGTCGTCCCGGCCCGGGAGGGCGCGGTGTCCGCGCCGAGCCCCGGGATCGCGCTGCTCGAACCGGCGGACGTCGTCACCGTCGGCGCGGAGGCCGCAGCGCGGGCGCGCCTGCAGCCGGTGCTGGCCTTCGACCGCTTCTGGTCCGAACTCAGCACGGATCCGCTGCCGCGACCCGCGGCCGGCGCAGGCTCGCGTGCCGATCTCGCGTACGTGCACCTGTCCGCCTTGTGGAAGGCGGTCGCCGGGGCGGAGGACGAGGCACTGTTCGCGCTTCCGGGAACCATGCGCCTGGGCGAGGCCGGCCTGCTGGCCGGTATCGCGAGGGCTGCTAACGTGCCGGTGGCCGGCTACGTCGATCTTGCGGTGGCGGCCTGTGCGGCACTCGAGGCTCAGGAAACCGTGCTGCACCTGGACCTGCACCTGTACCAGGCGGTCCTGACCGAGCTCCACGGGGATCCGCTGCGGCGGCGGCGCGTGGAGGTCGCGCCCCGGGTCGGCTTGAAGGCGCTGCACGATGCGTGGGCCCAGCTCGTCGCCGAGGCGATGGTTCGCCGTACGCGGTTTGATCCGCTGCACCAGGCCGCGACCGAACAGCAGCTGTTCGACCGCCTGCCCGTGTGGCTCTCGGGCCTGGCGCAGCAGGAGTCGATCGACGCGGAGCTCGAGGGCGCCGCCGGCCGGTTCGGCGTGTCGCTGCGCCGCGAGCAGTTCGTGTTCGCGGCGGAGGCGTTCTACACGCAGCTTGCCGATCTCATCCAAGGCGCGCGGCGCGCGGGCGAGCCGGTGACCGTCGCGCTTTCGGCCAGAGCGGGCACGCTCCCGGCGCTGGCAGAGCGATGCCGCGCACTGGCCGATGCGGAGGTCGTCGCGCTTCCGGCAGGCGCGGCCGCGCTCGGCGCGCTGCAGCGGGCCGACGAGATCACGGCGACACCAGATGCCGAGCTGCTCGAGCTCGCGCGGGCGCACCCACCCAGGCGGACAGACGCAAGGGGAGATCGCGAACGCGGCGCGGCACCGACGCACGTCGTCTTCGCCGGCCGTGCGCACCGCATTTCCCGCGAGCCCCTGTCGATCGG
>LJNS01000002.1:0-2926 GCA_001303245.1 Gammaproteobacteria bacterium SG8_30 | reverse complement strand
AGCGGTCCGGCCGCCGGCATCTCGCGACGTCATTGCTCGGTGCTCGAGCGGGATGGGATGGTCTGGGTGACGGACTACAGCCGCTACGGCACCTTCGTCAACGGCGAGAGGATCGCGGGCAAGGCCGTGCTTGCGGCGGGAGACCGCCTGCGCGTCGGCACGCCGGGCGTCGTGCTCGAGCTGGTGTCGGCAGGATAGTCGCGTGGCCCGTCGTCGTGCCGAGGCGTGGAGCATGTCCTTCCTGGACGTGATGAGCTGCGGACTCGGTGCGGTGGTGCTGCTGTACACGATCATCAGCGCGCAGGCCGGGCTCGCGCGCATCAAGGAAAACGAGGACCTGAACGCGGAGGCCAGCCGACTCGAGCGGGAGGTGCTGGAGGGCTACAAGTATCTCGTGGAGCTGCGCAACGCCATGGCGTCGACCGAGGAAGAGAAGGTCCGCGCCGAGGGACTAGCCCGCCGGGTGATCGACAAGATCGACGAGACGCAGGAGGAGCTGGCCAGGTTCCAGTTCGACACCCTGGCACGGCGCGAGAGCCTGGAGCGGCTCAAGGCGGACCTCAAGTCGCTCGAGGAGGACACCCGCCGGCTCAAGGCGGCAGCCGAGGAAGTGCAGACCGGCTCTCAGGTGCGCAGCGTCGCCGGCGACGGCGATCGCCAGTACCTGACCGGCCTGAAGGTCGGCGGCGACCGGATCCTGGTGCTGCTCGATGCCTCGGCGAGCATGCTCGACGAGACGCTGGTCAACATCATCCGCATGCGGAACATGTCGACCGACCGCAAGCTCCGCTCGGAAAAGTGGCAGCAGGCGATCGGCACGGTCGACTGGATCTCCGCGCAGCTGCCGACCGAGTCGAAGTACCAGGTCTATGCGTTCAATACCCGGGCCTGGCCGCTCGTCGAGGACAGCGACGGCCGATGGCTCGAGGCGCGGGACAGCGAGGTGATGGCCAAGGCCCTCCAGGCACTGCGCAAGACCGCGCCGACGGGAGGCACCAGCCTGCACAACGCCTTCGCGGTGATGAAGCAGCTCTCGCCCGTCCCGGACAACGTGATCCTCATCACGGACGGCCTGCCCACGCAGGGGGACAAGCCGCCGACCTTCAAGAAGCTGGTCGACTCGGGAGACCGCGAGGACTTCATGCAGCAGGCGGTACGCTCCCTGCCTCAGCGCGCGCCGCCGGTGAACGTGGTACTGCTGCCGATGGAGGGCGACCCGGCGGCGCCGACCTACTTCTGGCGGCTCGCGCAGGCCACGGGCGGGGCCTTCCTCAGTCCGCCGGGTGACTGGCCGTGAAGCGCCGGCAACGTCGCGAGACGGAAGTCTTCAGCATGTCCTTCCTGGACGTGATCAGCTGCGGCTTCGGGGCGATCATCCTGCTGCTCGTCCTGAACGAGGTGGGCGAGCCGATCCAGCTCGAGCAGGCCAAGGAGGACCTCGACGGACAGATCCGCTCGATGCAGGAGGAGCTGTACGAGCTGCGCGGCACGTCGACGGTGCTAGAGCGCGAGTTGAAGGCCAGGGTCGAGCAGCTCTCGGAGGAGAAGCGGCGCGTCGCCCGGTTGCGCGGAGACCTTTCGGACATCGAAGGGCAGTTTGCCGCCAGCCGGGACGAGGCCGAGATCATCAACAACCTCGAGGGCACGCTGACCGTGGCGCGGCAGTCGCTCACCGAGGAGATGAAGCGCCTGCTCGGTGCCGACTTCCGGCGCAGCGCCGACCAGCCCATCGGTGGCATACCGGTCGATAGCGAGTACGTCATCTTCATCGTCGACACTTCCGGGTCGATGCAGACGTTCAGCTGGCAGCGGGCGCAGCGCAAGATGCGCGAAGTGCTCGAGATCTACCCCAAGGTCAAGGGCATCCAGGTCATGGACGACGAGGGGGGCTACATGTTCAGCGAGTACCGCGGCAAGTGGATCCCGGACTCGCCGGCCCGGCGCCAGGCCATCCTCAACGTGTTTCGGCGCTGGCAGTCCTTCTCGAACTCGAGCCCGGTGGAGGGCATCGTCGCAGCGATCCGCACCTTCTACTCGCCCGACAACCGCATCAGCATCTACGTTTTCGGCGACGAGTTCACCGGCCCCTCGATCCAGGACGTGGTCGACCAGGTCGACCGCATCAACCGCAAGGACGCCTCGGGCACGCCCCGGGTGCGCATCCACGCCATCGGCTTCCCGCTCGCGCCCAACGTGCCGCAATACACCAGCATCCGCTACGCGACCCTCATGCGCATACTCTGCGCGCGCAACGGTGGTACCTTCGTGGGCCTGACGGAAGAGTCTTTCGAGGCGGGGCGGCGGGGATGAGGACGAGCAGGCTGCATCGGTGGACTGCGTGCTGCGCCCTGGCAACCCTGCTGGCCGGCTGCGGCACGGTACAGGTGCAGCCGCAGCCGCAGCTTCCGCCGCCGCTGATCGACCAGCTGCCCGTAACGGTGGGCGTCTACTACCCGCAGGAATTCCGTGAGTACACGCACAAGGAAACGCGCTACCAGGTCGACTACGAGTTCAGCCTCGGCCCGGCCCACGTCACGGCTGCTCGGGGCGATGTTCGCGCGGGTCGTGGAGGTCGAGGATCTCGCGGAACCCCTCAAGGCCGATCCGTCGATCGTCATGGTGCTCGAGCCTCGGTTCGAGGACTACGCGTTCCTGACCCCGCGCGACATGGTCGGCGAAGCCTACACCGTCACGATCCGCTACCGGCTCAACCTGTACGATCCGCGGGGCGAGCGCGTCGACGGCTTCGTATTCACAGGCTACGGTCGGCAGAAATCGGGCGCGCTGACCGGCACAGGCCCGCTGATCGCCGCAACACAGCGCGCCATGCGTGACGCCGGGGCGAAGCTCGCGGTCGAGCTGCCCGAGCAGGAGAGCGTGCGGGCGCTCCTGGCCGGGGAGCATGTCGCGCCGAGGCAGAGCGAGG
>LJNS01000111.1 GCA_001303245.1 Gammaproteobacteria bacterium SG8_30 | reverse complement strand
CAGCGGTGGGGACCCAGCTCGTAGCGGTAGCGATCGAAGAACAGCAGCAGACCGGCGCTGCTGCCGATCTCGAGCACGCGCAGTGGCAGGCCGGTCTCCCGCGCCACCTCCAGGAAGCCGCCCAGCAGACCCGCGGCGCGTCGCACCTCGTTGGTCTGGACCTGGTGCGCGAGCTCCGGCCGCAGGCGCTCGAGCTCGCGTTCGACCACCGCCACGAAGGCATCGGCCGCCTCGGGAAAGCGCGGCGTCCCTCCGACGGCGGGATGCAGCGCGGCGAGCTCGGGCGCTTCGCCCGTCAGCACCAGCGTCTGCACGGCGCCGAGCACGCGCTGGGGCAGTGCATCGAGCAGGGGGTTGCCGTCGAAGTCGGCGACCAGCCGGGCCACGGGTCCACCGGCCTCGAGGTCGTCGGCGCAGCGCTCGAAGATCTGCGCGGTGAACTCGGAGCCGGCGGCGCGACAGGCACCCACCTGCCTGCGGAAGACCTCCACCACCCCGGGATCGGCCCGGGTCATCCCCCGACGCCGCGATCGCCGTAGCGGCTGGCCGGTCCCGGCCCGCCCGGTCCCAACCGGCCGCCCGGGCCCAGGTGCCCCTTTCCGGGCACGTGGTTCACCTCGACCCGGATGCCGTCCGGATCCTCGAAGAGCACCGAGTAGTAGCCGGGCGCGAAGTGAGCCCCCTCTTCCGGCGGGTGCACGATCTTCGCAGCGAGCTCGTCCACCAGGAAGCGGTACACGGAGTCCACGTCCTCGCGCCGGCGCGCGCGGAAGCAGAAGTGGTGCAGTCCGGAACGGTCCTGGTCGAAGGGGCGGTCGCGCTTGTCCGCCGGCGCGGCGCGCACCAGAATGCCGGTGCGGCTGCCGATGCAGTAGAGCACGCCCTCGCCCTTGATCAGCGTCTTCATCTCGAGGAAGTGGCACAGCCGCTCCCAGAACGGGAGGCAGCGCTCCGGGTCGTTCACGGAGAGCTGGATGTGGGCGATGCCGTTCAGCTCGACGCTCAAGTCCGTGCCCCCCGAATCGCTCGTCCCCAGTTACCGGGAGAACCCCCTCTTCGCTCGGCTTCCCGGCGAAGCCTGCGCTCTCAGCCGCGCTTCGGGCTGCCGACCTCCGACGGCTTGCGGTCAGTCCTGGGGCGTGGCCTTGCGCATCGCGTCGAAGCTCCAGAACGCGCGCATGGACTTGATCTTGCCGGCTTCGTCGAAGGCCATCACGCTGATGATGTCGAGCGCCTGCTGCTCTCCCTCGGGTCCCATCAGTACCACCAGCGGCGTGGCCGCCTCGCTGCCGGCCACGCACACGGGTCCGGCGCGCTTCATCGTGACCTTGCCGGTCGAGGTCTCGTAGAAGCGTCGGATCGCGTCGCGCCCGCGCAGCAGGTCGGAGCCGATCGGATCCTCGATCGTCGCATCCTCGGCGTAGAGCGCGACGATGCCGTCGACGTCTCCCTTCGTCACCATCTCGGGGTAGCGCTCGTAGAGCTGGCGGATGTGCTTCGCGTCGGCCAAGGGGGCTCCTCCTCCAGCCGGATTGTCTCCGGCGACGGGGCGCGCGTCAAACCGGCGGACTCCACACGCAGCCAGGCCGCGATGCGCTCGAGCGCCGCGGGCTCGCTGAAGATGCCGAAGTGGTCGACTCCGGGCAGGGTCTCGATCGCGGCGCGCCCGTCGTCGCGGGCGAGCAGCGGGCGCAGCACCTGCGGGCTGCGATCCCGAGACCGCGGGCGATCCGGCGCACGCCCCGCCGCCCCTGCCGGTCGCTCAACGCGAGCGCGCGATGGCGCCGCGGGGCCAGTCCACGTAGATCGGCGAGGACCAGGCGCGCTCCCGGGTCTCGGCCAGGCACTCGTCGCTCGCGGGCGTGCGGAAGTCGCCCCAGCAGGGTCGCATGCGCACGCACTCGCCGTTCTCGTCGTACTCGCAGCGCAGGTTGTCCGCGTTCACCGCCGGAGTCGGCTCCTGGATCGCGCGCGCGTAGTAGAGCACGTCGCGGCCGCCCGAGACGTACTCCGGGTCGGCGAAGGCCGCGGTGCAGCCGGCGTCGTCGCCCGGGCACTCGAAGCTCTGCCACGGATCCTCGATCAGCTGGCCGAACGGCTCGTCGGGCGTGCGCTGCGGGCGGATGCGCACGATCTCGATGCGATCGATCCGGCGACGCCGATCCGACGGGTGATAGCACTCGCCGCGACACAGCCGCTCGACCTGCTCGGGCGCGAGCGCGCTCAGGCTGTAGTCCGGGCAGCCCGGCTGCTGCTCGAAGGCGCCGACTGCGCGCACCTCGAACACCGGCGTGGTGCGCATCTCCACCACCCCGCCCATCGGCAGGCGACTCGGGCGACCGGGCGGATTCAGCAGATCGAACCACAGCAGGATGCGGTCGCCGCTGGTGCCGTAGGTC
The DNA here is from genome assembly GCA_001303245.1 of Gammaproteobacteria bacterium SG8_30. GTDB lineage: Bacteria > Pseudomonadota > Gammaproteobacteria > Steroidobacterales > Steroidobacteraceae > SG8-30. Next base: position 7,882 of record LJNS01000111.1, on the reverse strand, counting down.
TCCTTGCGCGAGAGCGCGTCCCAGACCCCGTCGCGGGTGCGCGACTCGGCGTGGACCGCCACCAGCCCGCCGGTCAGCCAGAAGGAGCCCTGGCGCTCGACCTCCGAGGCGCGCATCGCGGCGAAGCCGGTCGTGAGGTCGTACTCCACGGCGCGCGATTCGGGCTCGGGCTCGCCGGTCGGGTAGAGGGCGTCGTAGATGCGCTGGTTCACCGGACCGGACTGGTCCGCCATCGAGCTGCGCGCGAACTCCTTGTAGCCCGTGCCCGGCCGGCCGGTGTGGACGTCGCTCGAGGCGATGAAGCCGAAGCGGAAGCGGTCGGGGCCGTCCGGCTCCTCGAAGTTGCGCAGCGCCTCGATGTACTGGACGGCGCCCCGGGGCCGGTAGTTGAAGGCCGGCAGGAAGCAGTCGCGACACTGGCCCGAGTCGAGCCAGTCCATCGCCGTCTCGCCGGGGATCGCGAGGCGCCCCTGCAGACCGGCGTCGGCGTAGTGCTGGCGCGCCTCGGCCGCGCGCCGATCGCACTCGCTCTCGTCCTCGCCGGCGGCAGTGCAACGCTCGCGGATCAGCTCGCCCGCGCGCCAGCAGCTCGGCAGGTAGTTCTTCGACGGGGGCGGGCAGCTCACGCCGTCGCCGTCGGCGAGCACCGGGCGGAAGTCGCGGTACTCCTCGGAGTTGCCGTGGCCCGAGTAGACCTCGATCAGCGTCTGGCGCTGCGGGTCGTGCTGGGCGGCGCGAAGCTGCTTGTCCCAGCTCGCGTCCGGCGGCGTGTAGATGCCCCAGGTCGTGCCGTGGGGGATGACCAGGCTCTCCTGGTCCCACTGCGCCAGCTTCTCGAACAGCTCGCCCGGCGTCGAGGCGCCCTCGGCGCAGTCCTCCGGCAGCTCGTGTACGTCGACCCCGCGCGCGCACTCGGGCGTGGCCCCGATCTCGCGGATGAACGCGTCGAAGTCGTAGTAGTCCTGGCGGTTGCCGAAGTCGGCGAGCACCGGCAGCAGGCGGATCCAGGCCGGGTTCTCCGCCATCAGCGTGCGGGTGACGCCGCCCGAGTGGATCGGCCGGGTCGGCACGACCTCCTCGGCGGTCTCCTTCAGCACGACGTTCTTGTGACCCCAGTGCTCGGCGGCGGTGCGGCCGATCTGCGTCCACTCCCAGCCGAGGAAGGCGATCACGTCGGGCGCACTGCCCTCGCCGCCCACCTGGTTGCACTGGCGGATCGCCTGCTTGGTGTCGCGCCACTTGCGCGGCGACGAAGCCTCCGCGTGGTCGTTGATCGACCAGAAGTCGAGGCCCGAGCAGAAGCGCGCGAAGTCGCAGGCCTCGCCCAGCGGATGCGCGCCCTCGCCCCCCATGATGGGCAGGCTCCACAGGAAGGCATCGGTGGAGTAGGTGGTGTGTACGTGCAGGTCGCCGAACAGGATCTGCTTGGGCGCGGCTACCGCGAGCTTCTGGGCGGCCGCGCGCTGCGCCCGGGCCTGCTCCGAGATCACCGTCTCGGGCACGCGCGTCGCGGTCGGCTCGCCGGGCCCGCGATGATTGCCGTAGAGCCCCAGCAGCGCGCCGGCGGCGTAGAGCCCGACCACGAGCAGCAGGCCGAGCAGCAGCGCGATCAGGAGACGGACGAGACGCATGGGAACTCCCTGTACAAAGCGGTAGCAGGGAACGCATCATAGGCGCGGCGCGGCGGCCGGGTACACCCCTGCCGCACAGCCGCTCGGCGACGAGCGGAGGAGGTCGGCTGCGGTGCAGGTCGGAACGCTCGACGAGATCCATCGCTACCCGGTGAAGAGCATGCTGGGGGAGACGCTGGCAGAGGCGCGCGTCGGCGAGCTCGGAATCCCGGGCGATCGCGCCTGGGCGATCCGCGACGAGCAGCGCGGCGGCATCCAGGGCGGCAAGAAGCTGCCGGGCCTGATGGGCTGCGCGGCGCGCTACCTCGAGCCACCGGGCTCGGGGCCCGCGCCGGCGCCGGAGATCTCGCTGCCGGACGGCGCGCGCTTCCTCGCCAGCGATCCGGACGCGGCACAACGCATCGGCGCCGCGATCGGTCGCGAGCTGACGCTGTGGCCGATCGTGCCCGCCGAGAACCTCGAGCACTACCGGCGCTCTGCGCCGGACCACCCCGACCTGCAGCAGGAGCTGCGGGCCATCTTCGGCCGGGAGCCGGGCGAGCCGCTGCCGGACATCGGCCGGCTCCCGCCGGAGATCCTCGTCAACGCGTCACCGCCCGGCACCTACTTCGACGCCTTCCCGCTGCTGCTGCTCTCGGCTCGACCCCCTACTGGCACATCGACGTGCTACGTTTCCGTCGCAACCTGCTGCTCGACGCTGCCAACGGCGCCGCCTATCCCGAGCAGGACTGGATCGGCCGCTCGCTGCGCATCGGCGAGGCCCGACTCGAGGTCGCGCTCGGGTGTCCGCGCTGCGTGATGACGACCCACGGCTTCGCCGACCTGCCCCGGGACCCTCGCATCATGCGCTCGCTGGTGAAGGCCGCAGGCGGCAACCTGGGCGTCTACGCCCGGGTCGAGACCCCCGGCCGGGTTCGCACCGGCGACCCGGTGGAGCTGCTACCTGGCGCCTGATGCAGCCGGTCGGGAAGCCGGCAGGAAAGGAGATCCCACGATGACCTCGACGAAGCCCCGCACCACGGAGGGGCGCGGTCGCCTCTACGACGACATCCTCGACACGATCGGCGACACCCCGTGCGTGCGGATCAACGCGCTCGCGCCGGAGCACGCCGAGATCTACGTCAAGGCCGAGTTCTTCAACCCCGCGGCGTCGGTGAAGGATCGCCTGGCAGTCAGCATCATCGAGGAGGCGGAGCGCAGCGGCGCGCTGAAGCCCGGCCAGACCGTAATCGAGGCCACCAGCGGCAACACCGGCATCGGGCTCGCGATGGTGTGCGCGGCGAAGGGCTATCCGCTGGTGGTCACGATGGCCGACAGCTTCTCGGTCGAACGGCGCCGGCTGATGCGCTTCCTCGGCGCGAAGGTCGTGCTCACGCCGCGCGCCGCCAAGGGCTTCGGCATGTACCAGAAGGCGGTCGAGCTGGCCGAGGCCAACGGCTGGTTCCTGGCGCGGCAGTTCGAGACCGAAGCCAACGCACTGGTCCACGCGAACACGACGGCGCGCGAGATCCTGGCGGACTTCGAGGGCCGACGCCTCGACTACTTCGTGACCGGCTACGGCACGGGCGGCACGCTGACCGGCGTCGCGCGCGTCCTGCGCAAGGCGCGGCCCGAGACGAAGATCGTGCTCTCCGAGCCGGCCAACGCCCAGCTCGTGGCCAGCGGAAAGGCGCAAGCGCGCCGCGACAACGGCGCCCCGGCGGCGAGCCACCCGGCCTTCGAGCCCCATCCGATCCAGGGCTGGACGCCGGACTTCATCCCCCGCGTGCTCCAGGAGTCGATCGACGAGTCCTACTACGACGAGCTCGTCCCGGTGGCCGGACCGGCCGGCATCGAGTGGTCCCAGCAGCTGGCCCGGCGCGAAGGCATCCTGGTCGGCGTCTCCGCCGGCGCCACCTTCGCCGTCGCCCGGCAGGTGGCCGAGCGCGCGGAGCCCGGCTCGGTCGTCCTGTGCATGCTGCCGGACACGGGCGAGCGCTACCTCTCGACGCCGCTCTTCGAGTCGATCGAGCCGGAGATGACGCCCGACGAGATCGCGCTCTCGAAGTCGACCCCGGGCTTCCAGATGCCGGACGCGTAGCCGGGACCGGAGCCGCGAATCGGAGCCCGGGATCAGGAAGCGGCGAAGCGCAGCTGCAGCTCGTGCTCGCGGCCGATGTAGTCGAGCAGGGAGAAGATGAAGAGCACGATGCCGCTCATCTCGAACGCCTCCTCGACGGTCTGGAACGCCACGTAGCCGACCCCGTGTCCGTAGCTCTCGATCCAGGCGGCCCCGAGCATCTCCAGGACCAGGGCGCCGCTCACGAAGACGGCGCCCGAGAGCACGAAGAGCAGCGCGCTGCGGCGCGGCAGCCGCGACAGGAAGCGGGAGTAGGCGCCGGCGAAGGCCAGCGCGAACGCACCGTACGGAATCACCCAGGCGTAGTACAGCGCGCCCGACGTTCCCAGCAGGTTGCGCACCGGCGCGATCAGCTTCTCGTGCAGGACCAGCATCTCGTCGCAAGCGAGCCCGCAGAACACCGCGGCGAGCACGGCCCAATAGAGGCCGACCCCCCGCGGACGCGACCACTCCAGCCGGGCGATCAGCAGCAGCAGGCCGCTGCAGACCAGCATCGCGCAAGCAGAGTAGAAGGTCGGCAGGTTGCGCTCGGTCCCGACGTTGAGCAGCGGGAGCAGACCCATCACCTGCTCGTCAGCCCGCGCGCGGCCGACGATCTGCACCATCACGTGGGCGGCGACGAGCAGCGCGACGAAGGCCCCGAACGCCCGGGCCACGCGCCTCGGGCTCACCACGAGCTGCACGACTCCGGTGTGCGCGGCGACACCCCCGCCTTCGAACAACACGAGCTCCGGTGCGTCGTCCGTCCGCGGCGCCGGCGCCGCGCTCTCCGCGCCGACCCGACCCGGGGCCCCCGCGCGCGGGAGCGGGTCCGACGCGGACGCGCCGGCAGCGCGGGAGCGACGGCGGGGGATGGCGACCATGCAGTCCTCGGGGAAGGGACGAGAGCAGGCGGGTCGGCCTCGACCCGCGTCTTTCGATCTTCCTCCTACTGTGGCCAATTCTCAACAATCGGATCGCGTTGTGAGCAAGAAAACGACGCGCGGTGCAACTCGCGCGCAGCCGACCGGCAGGTCGGGTTCGGCGCTGCGCAAGCGGCCGGTCTGCGCGAGCCCGGAACCCCGAGCCTCCCACGCGGTCGATCGGAACGGTAGCCTCGCCGGCTAGCTGGCGAGGCTACGCTCGCCGCGTCGGCTGACCCAGGAGCGGGTCCTGGGTCGGCCTCCTAGCCGCCGACCTGGTACATCTCGATCTTGTCTCGCGGCGCCACGTGCCCGGTCGCGTCGGTGAGGGCGGCGCGCTCCTCGGAGTAGCGGTCGGCGCGGCGCGACCAGACGCGGGCGATCTGCTCGCGCAGCGCGTCGTCGGAGACCCCATCGCGCAGCGGCGTGCGCAGGTCCACTCCGCCCGCGGCGAACAGGCAGGTCACGAGCTTGCCCTCGATGGTGAGCCTCGCGCGGGTGCAGCCGCCGCAGAAGGGCTGGCTCACCGAGGAGATCACGCCGATCTCGCCCTCGCCGTCGGCGTAGCGGTAGCGGCGCGCGACCTCGCCGGCGTAGTTGGGGTCGACGGGCTCGAGCGGCAGCTCCGCCCCGATCCGTTCGACGATCTCGGCGGCACTGACGACCTGGGAGAGGTCCCAGCCGTTGAGCGTGCCGACGTCCATGAACTCGATGAAGCGCACGATGTGGCCGCTACCCTTGAAGGAGCGCGCCAGCTCCACGAAGGTGTGGTCGTTCACGCCGCGCTGCACCACGCAGTTGAGCTTGATCGGCGCCAGCCCGGCCGCGGCCGCCGCCTCGATCCCCTCCAGTACGCGCGCCGGGCCGAAGTCGCGACCGCTCATGCGCCGGAACACCTGCTCGTCGTGGCTGTCGAGGCTCACCGTGATGCGCCTCAAGCCGGCCTCGGCCAGCGGCCGGGCCTGCTTCGCCAGCAGGTAGCCGTTGGTCGTGAGCGTCAGATCGCGCAGGCCCGGAATGGTGGCGAGCACCGCGATCAGCGACGGCAGGTTGTGGCGCAGCAGCGGCTCGCCGCCGGTGATGCGGATCTTCTCGACGCCGAGCTCGACGAACAGGCGCGCCAGGCGATCGATCTCCTCGAAGCTGAGCAGCTCGGGCTTCGCGAGGAACGGGTAGCGGTCGCCGTAGATCTCCGCGGGCATGCAGTACGGGCAGCGGAAGTTGCAGCGATCGGTGACCGAGATGCGCAGGTCGTGCAGGCGCCGTCCGAAGCGGTCGGTAGCGGGGGGCAAACGCGGTCCTCGCTCTCGCGGGCGGATCGCCAGCCTATCGCAGGCCATCCGGAGGCGATCCGTCGCTCCGGCCTGGCGCGGCCGGCAATAATTGACTCGTGAGTATAGTTTCTTATCCTCGGCCAGCCATGCAGCTCCTCGCCAGCGAAGAGTACGGTCTGCGCTGCCTGCTACGGGTGGCCAGTGCGCCGGACGCCGCTCCGATCGCGATCTCGGCGATCGCCCGGGCGGAGGGCCTGTCGCCGGAGTACACGGCGAAGCTGATGCGGGAGCTGCGGCTCGGGGGGCTGGTCGCCAGCGTGCGGGGGGCCGAAGGCGGCTACCGGCTGGCGCGGCCGGCGCGCGAGATCAGCGTCTGGAGCGCGCTGCGGGTGCTGGGCGGGGAGTTCTTCCCGGAGCGCTTCTGCGCCTGTCACGGCGGCCAGCGCGAGCACTGCGTGCGCGCCAGCGACTGCTCGATCCGCGCCCTCTGGCGCACGCTGGAGCGGGCGCTGCAGGCCACCCTCGAGCGCATCTCGCTGGAAGATCTGCGTCGCGACGAGCGCGCCATGAGGGCGTGGCTCGATCCGATCACGCTGCTCCCGACCGAGACACAGCTGGAGGCCCGATGAGCGACCCCGTTCAGGAAAAGATCGACGAGCTGGTGAAGCAGCACCGCGTGCTGCTGTTCATGAAGGGCGACCGCCGCATGCCACAGTGCGGATTCTCCGCCACGGCCGTGCAGATCCTCGACAGCCTGCTCTCCGATTACACCACGGTGAACGTGCTGGCGGACGAAGGCATCCGTCAGGGCATCAAGCAGTACTCCTCCTGGCCCACGATCCCGCAGCTCTACCTGAATGGAGAGTTCCAGGGAGGCTGCGACATCCTGATCGAGATGTACGAGTCCGGCGAGCTGCAGCAGAAGCTGGGGGCACTGGCGGGGGCCGAGTCCGCCAGCTGACCCGGCGCCCGCCGACCAGCCTCACATAAGGCTGGCCCCGCGACCGTCCGATGAGCCCCCAGGGAATCGCATGGGGGGCGGCGTGAGCCGGCAGCGACTGAGAGCCCTGATCCTCGACGACGGCGACCTGGTCGACGTGCGCTCGGCGCTGCGCGACATGGGCATGCCGTTCCTCGAGGCGGAGCCGGGGGCCGAGCCGGGCAGCCAGGACGACGAGTTTCCGCTGATGGTCACGACGCCCGCGCGCGCCCGGCTGCTGCAGGCGAACGGGCGGCAGCCCCGCCACCACCTGCACCTGCTCGTCGCGGAGCGCCACCGCGACCCGATCGACGGCATCCCCTGCGACTTCCTCGTACAGCGGCCCGTGAACCCCGAGGTGCTGCGGCTGCTGGTCGAGCGCGCGGACTACGAGGGGCCGGAGCGGCGGCGCATGACGCGGGTGGCCATCGGCATCCCGGTCACGCAGCTCGCGGGCGACGAGAGACACGAGCTGGTGATGACCCAGCTCTCCACCGGCGGCTGCGGTCTCGTCACCGCCGCGCCCCTCCCGACCGAGGCCCGCATCCGGCTGGCGCTGCCGCCGGAGCTGACCCATCCCCGTCGCCTCGAGCTGACGGGCCGGGTGCTGCAATCGCGCCAGGTGACCACCGCCGACGGGCCGAACTTCGACGTGTCGATCGCGTTCGACCCGCTGCCGCTCGGGGATCGGGTCACCCTGCGCTCGCTGATGGCCGAGCAGCCGGTGGACTTCCGGCCGCGACGGCGCGCCGATGCGCGCGGCGGGCCCCCGCGGCGGGGTGGCCGGCGGCGAGAGATCGGGGCTCCGGGCAAGCTCGCGCGGGTCGTGATCGGGCGTGAGCTCAGCGGCGACGGGATCCGCATCGAGCGCGACCCGGCGCTCGCGCTGGGCGACCGCTTCGACCTGGCGCTCTACTGCGACGGTCGCCGAGAGCCGATCGAGCTACGGGGTCGCATCGTGGCGGACGACGAGCAGG
>LJNS01000041.1 GCA_001303245.1 Gammaproteobacteria bacterium SG8_30 | reverse complement strand
GGAACTCGAGGCGGCCAACGACCCGGATGCGACGACCGCTTGATTCGGCGCGCGGCATGACGAGCCGGGTTCGCATCCAGAAGGCGCTTGCAGCCCGCGGGATCGGATCGCGCAGGCAGGTCGAAGACTGGATTGCCGCCGGCCGAATCAGCGTGAATGGCATCGCGGCGACGCTTGGCCAGGCGATCGGTCCCCGCGACGAGGTGCGTCTGGATGGCCGCAAGCTCCGCTTGCAGTGGGCGGACGAGAGTGGTCCGGCCGCCGTCGTCTACCATCGCCCCGCGCGCGAGGGCATCAGGGACCCGGTCGAAGGCGCCGGCCGTGCTTCGCTCGAGCGCCTTCCGCCTGCGCGAGGGGGTCGCTGGATCCCGGTCAACCCGATGGGCCTGGGCGAGGGCGGCCTCGAGCTGTTCGTGAGCGATGGCCGCGTCGCCGAGGCACTCATGCGCGCCTCGGGCAATCTGCGCTGCGAGTACAGCCTGCGGGTTCGAGGCGACTTCGACGAGTCGCGCATCGACGACCTGCTGGACGCGGCGCACCGGGACATCTGCGCCGAGGACGGCCTACTGGAGCTCGAGTATGCGGGAGGCGAGGGCGCCAACCGCTGGGCCCGGGCCGTGGTGTCGGGGCTGCGACCACGCGACCTCCGACGCCTCTTCGAGAGCGTGGGCTTGGAGGTGAATCGAGTCCTGCGTACGCGGTTCGGTCCGGTCACGCTGGACAGAGGCCTCGCCCGGGGGCAGTCGCGCCGGCTATCGCAGGGCGAATTCGGCGCTCTCCTCGATGCCGCCGGCGTGGCTCGCGACGTGCTCGACCGGGCCGTGCCGGCGGGTAGGACCGGCAAGAAGACCCGGCACCCGCGATCTCCCGGCCAGCCGCGGGCAGGTGCGAAGAGGTCGCGGCGCTGAGCCCGGCTACTGGCAGTCGAAGGCCCGGCCGTTGATACCGACGCTGTCGGGTCCCAGCAGGTACAGGTAGGGAGCGGCGACCGCTGCTGGCTCGAGAAGCCTGGAGCGGTCTTCCCCGGGGAAGGCCTGCAATCGCATCCGTGTCCGGACCGGACCAGGATTCAGGCTGTTGGCGCGAATGCGCGTCGTTTCGGCCAGTTCGCTGGCGAGTACCTGCATCAGGCCCTCGGTACCGAACTTGGACACCGCGTACGCGCCCCAGTAGGCGCGACCTTTGCGGCCGACGCCGCTCGAGGTGAACACCACCGACGCATCCGGTGACTTTCTCAGCAGAGGCAGGGTTACCTGGGTGAGTATGAAAGAAGCCGTGAGGTTGACGTGCAGGACGCGGCACCACATCGGAACGTCGTAGTGATCGATGGGGCTGCGCGCGCCGAGAATGCCTGCGACGTGGGCCAGCCCGTCGAGCCTTCCGAACTCCGACTCGAGCGCATCGTGAAGCGCGTCGTAGCCCGGCGCCGCCGCGGTCTCCAGATTGAAGGGCATGAGCGCGGGCCGTGGCTGGCCGGCGGAAACGATCTCGTCGTACACGGACTCGAGCTTGCGCTGGGTCTTCCCCAGCAGTACTACGGTCGCACCGTGGGCCGCAAGCGCCAGGGCCACGGCGCGGCCGATGCCGTCGCCGGCGCCAGTCACGAGGATGACGCGACCTTCGTGCGAAGCGGGGTCGGGCCTGTAGAGGCGCGGATCGATGGATTCGGGCATGCGGGATCAGTCCTCCTCGGGCTCGTCGGCTCGCCCCGGGCCGGGATCGACCGGACGGACGGCGGTGTCGACCTGGTCGAGCACCGGCAGCTCGCGGTCACTGCGGATGCCGAGCTCGGTGAACTTGCGTGCGCCGGGCAGGACGCTGCGCTCCAGGGAACCGACGGCGGCATTGAAGGCACGGACACTCGAGTCGAGCTCGGTACCGACCTTGGCGAGGTGACCGCGGAAGGTGGACAGGCGGGCATAGAGCTCCTCGGCCAGCTTGCGGATGTGCTCCGCGCCCTCGGCGAGTTTCACGTTCTGCCAGCCGTAGTGCACGGCCTTGAGCAAGGCCACGAAACTCGAGGGCGTGGCGAGGATGACGCCATTGCTCATGGCGTTCTCGAGCAGTTCGGGCTGTTCGTCGAGCGCAGCGGACAGGAACTGGTCGCCGGGAATGAACAGGATGACGAACTGCGGCGCGGCGGGGAACTGGGACGCGTACTTCTTCGACGAGAGCAGCCGGACCCGGTCGGCAACGTGCTGCGCGTGACGACGCAGCGCCTGGGTGCGGACGTCGTCGGAAGTCGCCTCGACGGCGGCCAGGTAGGCATCGAGCGGAGTCTTGACGTCGACGACGAGGTCGCGACCGTCGGGCATGTGAATGACCATGTCCGGGCGGGCGGCGCGGTCCCCGTCCGACACGTGCACCTGTTCCTCGAAATCGCAGTGCTGGGTCATGCCGGCCAGCTCCACGAGACGCCGCAAGGTGATCTCGCCCCATTGCCCACGCACCTGCGGCTTGGAAAGAGCCTTGACGAGGTTGCGTGTCTCGAGCTGCAGGGCGGCGTGCGACTGCCGCATGTCGTTGAGGTATTGCCGCAGGCTCCCGAAGTCCCGCTGCCTGGCGGTCTCGACCTCTCGCAAGGATTCAGCCGTACGCGCCAGGGCGTCCTGGATCGGCTTGACCAGGCCGGCAATCGCCTGTTCCCGTTCCTTCAGGGCGCCGTCCGCGGCCTGCTGCTGCGTCGACAGATTTTCGCGCGCAAGCCGCAGCAAGTGTTCGCTCGAGTCCCTCAGGCTGCGTCCGGCCGTTTCGCGGAAACGGAGGTCGAGCTGGTCCATCGCGCGAGCCAGGATCTCGTCGCGCTCCGAGTCCACGGCCTGCTGCGCCGCGAGACGCTCGTTGAGTACGGCTACCTCGGTCTCGAGTGCTGCCGAACGGCGTCTTCCCAGCCACCAGCCGACCAGGAAGGCGAGGGTGGCTCCGAGAAGCATCGTCGAGGTCTGCAGGAGCGTCACGGCGCCGCGGCTCGCATGTCGGGCAAGCCCAGATGCGGGGCGAGCTCGGCCGGTTCGGCAACGATCGCATCGGCCTGCCAGGCGGATGGGTCCTCGCCGGGACCGATGTAGCCGAAGCCGGCCACGATCGTTCGCATGCCGGCCGCCCGTCCGGCCAGGACATCACGTTCCGCGTCACCGACGTAGAGACATTCCGCAGGCACGCATCCCATCTGGCGTGCGGCGTGGAGGAGCGGGTCCGGGTGGGGCTTCCTGCGGGGCAGCGTGTCGCCGCTGACGATGCATCGAAGACGCGGCCTCAATCCCAGCGCATCCACGAGCGGCTCGGTGAGCCACGCCGGCTTGTTGGTGACGATGCCCCAGGAGATTCCCATCACGTCCATGCCGTCGAGAACCGGCTCGAGACCGGGGAACAGCCGTGTCCGGGCGGCGAGGTCGTGCCTGTACAGCTCCAGGAAGCGGCTCCTCAGGTCGTCGAAGCGCGCGCCCTCGGTGCAGGAGAAGCCGATTTCGATGAGGCGGGCCGCGCCGTGGGAAACGTGTGGCCGGATGTCGCTGAAGGGCAGCTCGGCGAGGCCCTCCAGGTTACGCAGGACATTGAGTGCGCCTGCCATGTCGGGAGCCGTGTCCAGCAGCGTGCCGTCGAGGTCGAACAGCACCGCCTTCGGAGGGCGTGCGGCCTTCATGCCGCCTTGGCCGGTCGCCTGAAGTGCGCCAGGTAATTGACCGACGTGTCACTGGAGAGTCGTGCGCGCCGGGAGAAGGGGTCGTACGCGATGCCGCGCAGGTCCATCAGCTGGAGCCCGGCCTCCCTGGCAGAGCGTGCGAGCTCGGATGGCCTTATGAACCGGGCATAGTCGTGGGTGCCGGCCGGCAGCAGGCGGAGCACGTACTCGGCCCCGACGATCGCCAGGGCGAAGGCCTTGGCGGTCCGGTTTATGGTCGAGCAGACGACGTCTCCCCCGGGGCGCACGAGCCGGGCGAGGGCGTCCACCAGGTGCCAGGGATCCGGAACGTGCTCCAGCATCTCGAGGCAGGTCACCAGGTCGTACTCACCGGCCTGCTGGGCGGCGAGGTCCTCGGCGGAAACCAGCCGGTAGTCGACGTGGATGCCGGAATCGAGCGCGTGCAGTCGCGCCACGTCGAGCGGCCCCGCGGCCAGGTCGATGCCGGTGACGCGGGCGCCTCGGTGCGCCATGCCCTCGGACACCAGCCCCCCGCCGCAACCGACGTCGAGCGCGCGTCGCCCTGCAAGGCCCTGCGCACAACCCTCTATGAAGTCGAGTCGCAGCGGGTTGAGATCGTGGAGCGGGCGAAATTCGCCCTCTGGATCCCACCAGCGGCCGGCCATCGCCTCGAACTTGGCCAGCTCGCCCGGGTCGACATTCCTGGATTCCGTCTGCATGTGCCTATTGTCCCGCGTTAGCGGCCAGCGCCGCCACTACCCTCGCGCCCTGGTGCCGGCACCGGTCCATCAGGTCGACGGTGTCGATGTGCACCAATCGGCGGTCACGGACGACGCATCGACCAGCGATCCAGACGTCCGATACCGCGGCGCGGCCTGCGGCGTGGATCACGGCTTCGGCGACATCGGTCACGGGTTCAATGGCGGGGCCATGCAGCGCCATGCACGCAATGTCGGCCCACTTCCCGGGCAGCAGGGAACCGGTGACGTCGGCGAGGCCAAGGGATCGAGCTCCGGCCAGGGTCGCCATTCCCAGGGCTTCGTGAGCGGAAAGCGCGTGGCCGTTCCCGGTCGATCCACAGGCCAGCAGTGCCGCTAGGCGGGCTTCCGCGAGGATGTCCAGGGAATCGTTGCTGGCTGCCCCGTCCGTGCCGAGTGCGACGTTGACGCCGGCCTCGCGCATGGTCGACACCGGCGCGATGCCGTTGCCGAGCCTCAGGTTGGAGGCGGGGCAATGCACCACCGACGCGCCCCCGTGGGCGATCCGTTCGATCTCGGCCGCGCTCGCGTGGACACAGTGGACTGCCACCAGCAGGTCGTTGAGCAGCCCCGCTGCCTCGAGCCGTTCCAGCGGTCCCCGGCCGTGGTTCCGCAGGACACGCGGCCGCTCGGAAGCCGCCTCCAGCAGGTGGATCATCACGGGGCACTGGAGCTGGTCGGCCAGTGTTCTCACGTGCGCAAGGGTGGCATCCGTGGTCAGAGACGAGGAATGCAGGGCGAACGACGTGCCGACGAGCGCGTCGGAACGGTAGCGATCGTGCAGTTCAAGACATCGTCCGAGCGAGTCGTCGAGGCCCGACGTCCAGCGCGTCGCCTGCTCGAAGATCGGCACGCCGATGACCGCACGTACGCCGCTGCTCCGGGCAACACGCGCGGCGACCTCGGGATGGAAGTACATGTCGGCGAAGCAGGTGATCCCCCCCAGCAGCATCTCCGCGATGGCGAGTTCTGTGCCGTCCGCGACGAAGTCGGGACTCACCAGGCGGGCCTCGAGCGGCCAGACGCGCTCGCGCAGCCAGGCATCGAGTGCCGGGCCCGGAGTCGTCGCCCTGAGCAGGGACATCGCTGCGTGGGTATGGGCATTGACGAGGCCCGGGAGCAGTACGTGCTGCGGTCGCGAAACGATCCGCTCCGGGTCCATGGGCGGCAGGCGGTCCGCCGGGACGATGGCCTCGATCCGGCCGCCCCGGACGAGGACGGCATGTTCCTCGAGCGTGGCCCCCGCCGGCTCGACCGGCAGGATCCAGCGCGCCGAGATGGCCAGGTCGGGGGTCGCTCTCTCAGCCACGATTGCGGGCGTTTCCTCAATGCGGGAAGACAGCAGAGTATAGCGGCCGGGGCCATTCGCCCGTTCGGCGTGGCCTCCCGGGGAGGGCTGTACGTGCGGGTCTGCGGCGGGATCCCGTCAGGCACGCAAGCCACTGAAAAACCAGCGCTAAGCGCACCGTCGGTATGGTAAGATTCGTACTTTCCGGTAACGCCCGCCAAGCCGCACCGGACGGTCGGTTCAGGACCGTCCGGCCGGTGCCGGCATGAGCCCAGATGAGCGAAGTCGCGCGCGAAATCCTGCACGTCAATCTCGAAGACGAGATGCGCCAGTCCTATCTCGATTACGCGATGAGCGTGATCGTGGGGCGCGCACTTCCCGATGTCCGGGACGGGCTGAAGCCGGTGCATCGGCGAGTCCTGTACGCGATGCGCGAGCTCGGCAACGAGTACAACAAGCCCTACAAGAAGTCGGCTCGAATCGTCGGCGACGTCATCGGCAAGTATCACCCGCATGGCGACGCGGCCGTCTACGACACGATCGTCCGCATGGCGCAGCCGTTTTCGATGCGCTACCTGCTCGTCGACGGTCAGGGGAACTTCGGCTCGGTCGACGGCGATGCGGCCGCGGCGATGCGCTACACCGAGATCCGCATGTCGCGGCTCGCGCACGAGCTGCTGGCGGACATCGACCGGGAGACGGTCGACTTCGCGCCCAACTACGACGAGAGCGAGCAGGAGCCGGCGGTGCTGCCGACGCGGGTGCCGAACCTGCTGGTCAACGGTTCCGCGGGAATCGCCGTCGGCATGGCGACCAACATCCCGCCGCACAATCTCGGCGAGATCGTGGATGCCTGCATCGCGCTCGTCGACAATCCGGACTTGTCGCTCGTCGAGCTCATGCAGCTGGTCCCCGGCCCGGACTTTCCGACGGCCGGGATCATCAACGGCTCCGCCGAGATTGCCCTGGCCTACAAGACCGGCCGCGGCCGCCTGTCGGTCCGGGCACGGACGCAGTTTGAGGAGATCGACGACCGCGGCCGGCAGGCAATCGTCGTCACCGAGCTGCCGTACCAGGTCAACAAGGCGCGACTGCTGGAGCGCATCGCCGACCTCGTCCGAGACAAGACCATCGAAGGCATTTCCGAGTTGCGCGACGAGTCGGACAAGGACGGCTTGCGGGTCGTCGTCGAGCTCAAGCGCAACGAGAACGCCGAGGTCATCCTCAACCAGCTGTACAAGCTGACGCCCCTGGAAAGCGTGTTTGGCGTCAACATGGTCGCGCTCGTCGACGGACAGCCGCGGCTGCTGTCGCTGCGCGAGATGCTCGAGGCGTTCCTGCGGCATCGTCGCGAGGTCGTCACGCGCAGGACGGTTCACGACCTTCGCAAGACGCGTGCCCGGGCCCACGTTCTCGAGGGGCTGGCCATCGCGCTGGCCAACATCGACGAGATCATTGCCACGATCAAGGCCTCCGCGTCGCCGGCGGAGGCCAAGGCGACACTCGTGTCGCGCGTCTGGCGGTCGGGCGTCGTCCCGGCGATGCTGGAGCGGGCCGGGGACGTGTCCACGCGCCCTGAGGACGTCGTCGGAGAATGGGGGCTCGCAGTCGAGGGCTACCGGCTCTCCGAGACCCAGGCCCAGGCGATACTCGACCTGCGCCTGCACCGGCTCACGGGGCTCGAGCAGGACAAGATCGTGGCCGAGTACGGCGAGCTTCTCGACCTGATCCGGGACCTGGCGGACATCCTCGCAAGGCCGGAACGGCTTCTCGAGGTCATACGCGGGGAGCTTCAGGAGATCAAGAGATCCTACGCCGATCCGAGACGGACCGAGATCGTCGCCCTGCAGGAGGACGTGACGCTCGAGGACCTGATCGAGAGGCAGGACGTCGTGGTCACGCTGTCGCACGCGGGTTATGCGAAGGCGCAGCCAGTGAAGGACTACGAAGCACAGCGACGCGGAGGTCGCGGCAAGATGGCGACGACGATGAAGGACGAAGACTTCATCGACATGCTGTTCGTCGCCCATAGTCACGACTCGCTGTTGTGCTTCTCGACCTTCGGCCGGTGCTACTGGCTCAAGGTATGGCAATTGCCGATTGCCAGTCGCGGCTCACGCGGCAAGCCGATCGTCAACCTGCTCCAGCTCGACGAGGGCGAGCGGATCACTGCCCTGTTGCCGGTGAGCGATTACGTGGAGGGCCAGTTCATCTTCATGGCGACGGCCCACGGCACGGTCAAGAAGACGCCGCTGCCGGCCTTCTCCCGGCCCCGCGCCACGGGCATCATCGCGCTCCACCTGCTCGACGACGATCGGCTCGTCGGCGTGGCGCTGACGGACGGTCAGCGCGACGTGCTGTTGGCCACTACGGATGGCAAGGCGATCCGCTTCTCCGAGGAGCAGGTGCGGCCGATGGGACGTGAGGCGGCCGGCGTCCGCGGAATCCGGCTGGGCGAGGGCCAGCTCGTGAACTCGCTCATCGTGCTGGGAGAGGGACCGATCCTGACGGTGTCGGAGCGCGGCTACGGCAAGCTCAGCGTGGTGGCGGAGTTTCCGGTCCACGGTCGTGCCGGGCAGGGCGTGATTGCCATGCAGACGAGTGAGCGCAACGGACCGATGGTGGGTGCGCTCCAGGTCGAGACGACCGACGAGGTGATGCTCATCAACTCGAGTGGCACGCTCGTCCGGGTACCGGTGGACGAGATTCCCGTGCTGGGTCGCAACACGCAGGGCGTTCGTGTGATGCGGCTCGCTGAAGACGAGATGGTCGTCGGCGTCGAGCGGGTCGCGGCGGAGAACGGCGATGGCGATGGCGATGGCGATGGCGAGATCGAGTAGGGTGAGTACCGATCGCCGCGGGTGACCAAGATGCGTGTGTTCAATTTTGCGGCAGGACCGGCAACCCTTCCCACCGAGGTCCTCGAGCAGGCCCGTGACGAGTTGCTCGACTGGCATGGTGCCGGCATGTCGGTCATGGAGGTCAGCCACCGCAGCAAGGCCTTCGTCGGCGTCGCCCGGCAGGCGGAGCAGGACCTGCGTGAGCTTCTAGGCGTGCCGGATACCTACCGCGTGCTGTTCCTGCAGGGAGGCGCCACCGCGCAGTTCGCTGCGGTGCCCATGAACCTGGCGTCCCGGGGCGCCGTCGCCGATTACATCAATACCGGCCAATGGTCGAAGAAAGCGATTGCGGAAGCCCGGGCGTACCTCGACGTTCAGGTGATCGCCGACGAGAAGCACAGCAACTACTCGACCGTTCCGGCCCGAGAGTCACTCGGTTTCACGCCTGGCGCGGCTTACCTCCACTACACGCCAAACGAGACGATCGGCGGCGTCGAGTTCCCCTACGCGCCCGATCCGGGTGAGACCCCGCTCGTGGCCGACATGTCATCCACCATCCTCTCGCGCCCGGTCGACGTCGGGCGCTACGCGCTGATTTACGCCGGGGCGCAGAAGAACATCGGCCCTTCCGGCCTCACGCTCGTGATCGTGCGCGATGACCTCCTGGGAACGGCCCGCGAGGGAACGCCGTCCGTCCTCGACTACAAGGCGATGGCCGATGCCGGGTCGATGCTCAATACCCCTCCCACGTTCGGCTGGTACATGGCCGGACTAGTGTTCCAGTGGCTCAAGCGTCAAGGGGGTCTTGCGGTCATGGCCGAGCGGAACCGCGCCAAGGCGCAACGCCTTTACCAGGCCATCGACGGGTCTTCCTTCTACGCCAACCCCGTGGATCCCGGATGCCGTTCCTGGATGAACATCCCGTTCACCCTGGCCCGGCCGGAGCTCGAGGCGAGCTTCCTGGAGGAGGCGCGCGCTCACGGCCTGGCCAATCTCGAGGGCCACCGGTCGGTCGGTGGCATGCGGGCCAGCCTCTACAACGCGATGCCGATGGCAGGGGTCGATGCGCTGGTGGCGTTCATGAGCGAGTTCGAAAGGCGGCACGGCTGAGGAGCTACTTTGAGCTTCCGGATCCTCACGCTCAACAATATTTCCATCAAAGGGCTCGACCGGCTGCCCAGGGACCGGTACGAGGTCGCGTCGGAGATCGGCCATCCGCAGGCCATCCTCGTACGTTCGGCGGACATGCATGCCATGGAGATCCCGGACACGGTTCTCGCCGTGGCGCGGGCTGGCGCAGGCACCAACAACATTCCCGTCGAGAGACTGTCACGCCGCGGCGTGCCGGTGTTCAACGCGCCGGGGGCGAATGCGAATGCCGTCAAGGAGCTGGTGATCGCCGGGCTGCTTCTTGCCGCGCGCAACATCTGCCAGGCGTGGAACTTCGTGCGCGGCCTCGACGGAGACGACCGTTCCCTCGAGGAAGCCGTCGAAGCCGGCAAAAAGCGATTCGTCGGCATGGAGCTGCCCGGCAGGACGCTCGGCGTCGTGGGCCTCGGGGCCATCGGCGTCGAGGTGGCGAACGCCTCGCACCTGCTCGGAATGAAAGTGCTGGGCTACGATCCACAGATCACGGTGCAGCGCGCCTGGCAGCTGTCATCCGGGGTCGAGCAGGCCCTGAGCCTCGACGACCTGTTCACGCGGTCCGACATGGTGACCGTGCACGTTCCGCTCGTGGACGGCACCCGCGGCCTCGTCAACGCACACCGGATCGGCCTGATGAAGCGCGGGTCGGTCATCGTGAATTTCGCCCGTCACGGCATCGTCGACGACTCCGCCGTGCTGCCCGCGCTCGACGCTGGACAGCTGGCGGCCTACGTGTGCGACTTTCCGACGCTGGCGAACAAGGACCATCCCAAGGTGATCGCGCTGCCCCACCTCGGCGCTTCGACGGGAGAGGCGGAAGAGAACTGCGCCATGATGGTCGCGGACACGCTGCGCGACTTTCTCGAGAACGGCAACGTGCGGCACTCGGTCAACTTCCCGGAGTCGATGCTGCCTCGCGTACCCGGAACCAGCCGACTGGCCATCGCCAACAGCAACGTGCCCAACATGGTCGGCCAGATCTCGACCAGGCTGGCGGAAGCCGGGCTCAACATCGCCGACCTCCTCAACAAGTCGCGCGGTGAACTCGCCTACACGCTGCTCGACACGGACGGCGCCGTTCCCCAGCCGGTGGTGGACGGCATCGGCCGCATCGACGGCGTGTTGTCAGCGCGCCTGATCTGAAGGCGCGGGCCATGGCACTCCGGAAGTCACGCAAAGGCAAGCCGGCCGCGAAGGACGAGCCGGGGCGGCCGGAGCTTTCGGCGATTCGCCGCCGCATCGACGAGGTCGATGCCGCGCTCCACGAACTCATCAGCGAACGGGCCCGGCTGGCACAGAAGGTCGGGATCTCCAAGCACGCCGACGGTCACACGGTGGACTTCTACCGGCCGGAACGCGAAGCCGAGGTCCTGCGCGCGGCGCTCGCGCGGAACAAGGGACCGCTGCGCGACGAGGAGATCCTCAGACTGTTCCGCGAGATCATGTCCGCCTGCCTGGCGCAGCAGGAGCCGCTGAAGGTGGCCTTCCTGGGTCCGGAAGGCACGTTCACGCAGCAGGCGGTCTACAAGCATTTCGGCCATTCCGTCCGCGCCCTGGCGTTGCCGTCCATCGAGGATGTCTTCCACGAGGTGGAGGCGGGCGACGCCGATTTCGGGCTCGTGCCGATTGAGAATTCGACCGAAGGCACCGTGACCCACACGCTCGACCGCTTCCTGCTTTCGCCGCTGAACATCTGCGGCGAGGTGGAACTCCGCATCCACCAATACCTCATGGGCCGGATGAAGTCCCTCGAGCACGTGCAGCGTATCTGCACGCACCAGCAGTCGCTGGCACAGTGCCGCCAGTGGCTCGACGAGCACCTGCCGCTCGTCGAGCGCGTTGCGGTGTCGAGCAATGCCGAGGGCGCGAGGCGGGCGCGGGACGAGCAGGGGACGGCGGCGATCGCTCCGCAGGCCGCGGCGGAGGTGTACGGCCTGAGCGTGCTCGTGGCGGAGATCGAGGACCGCCCGGACAACACGACTCGGTTCCTTGTGGTTGGCGCCAAGACTTTCCAGCCGAGCGGGGAGGACAAGACCACGCTGCTGGTCTCTACGGGACACACCCAGGAGGCCGGAACGCTCTACCACCTGCTCGAGCCGCTGTCGCGGCACGGCGTCAGCATGACGCGGATCGAGTCACGGCCATCCCGCCGTCGCAAGTGGGACTACGTGTTCTTCATCGACATTGCCGGTCACGCCGCGGACGACAATGTGGCCGCCGCGCTCGCCGAGCTGAAACAGCACGCGTCGCTCTTCCGTGTGCTCGGCTCGTACCCCAGGGCGATACTCTGAGCGCTGCAGCCGGCAGCACGCGTGACTGGACCGTCGAACCCGGCGCGGGCCTCGGCGGTGAGATCCGTGTCCCCGGTGACAAGTCGATCTCCCATCGAGCGCTGATGATCGGTGGCATCGCCTCGGGGCTGACCGAGGTGCACGGCTTCCTCGACAGCGAGGACTGCCTGGCGACCCTGACCGCCATGCGGGCCATGGGCGTCGCGGTGGACACGAGCCCCGAAGGCGCCTTGCGGGTACACGGCGTGGGGCTGGGAGGCCTCAAGCCGCCCCCCGGCCCGCTGGACATGGGAAACGCCGGGACCGCCATGCGGCTCTTCACGGGTCTGCTGGCGGGACAGTCCTTCGATTCCGTGCTGGTAGGGGACAGCTCGCTGATGAACCGTCCGATGGAGCGCGTGGCACGGCCGCTCCGGATGATGGGTGCGGACATCGGGACCGAGGCAGGCAAGCCCCCGGTACGGATCCAGGGTGGACGGGCGCTCGAGGGCATTGACTACGCACTCGAGGTGCCGAGCGCACAGGTCAAGTCGGCGATTCTCCTGGCCGGACTGTACGCCACCGGCCGGACGACCGTGACCGAGCCGGCGGTGACCCGTGATCACACGGAACGCATGCTGCGCGCATTCGACGTCGACGTGGATTCGAGGGAGGGTCGAATCACGCTGCTGCCGGGACAGCCCAGGGGGGCGCGGGTCGACGTTCCGGGCGACTTTTCCTCCGCGGCCTTCTTCCTGGTGGCCGGGGCGTTGGCAGAGGCAGGTCCCCTGTCGATCAGGAACGTCGGGATCAATCCGACGCGAACCGGTCTGCTGGATGCGCTGCGGCTCATGGGCGCGAAAATCCAGGTAGAGACTCGCCGCAGTGCTGGCGCCGAGCCGGTCGCCGACCTCCTTGTTCACCCGTCCCGGCTCCGAGGAATCCGTCTTCCCGAGAGTCTCGTACCCCTGGCGATCGACGAGCTTCCCGTGCTCTTCGTGGCCGCGGCACTGGCGGAGGGGGAAACCGTCGTCACCGGTGCCGCGGAGTTGCGGGTCAAGGAAAGCGACCGAGTCGGCGCCATGGCCGAGGGGCTGCAGGCGTTGGGTGCGGACGCCGAGACGCTGCCGGACGGCATGCGTATCCGTGGAGGCGAGCTCCACGGAGGCACGGTCCGGAGTCGCGGGGATCACCGCGTCGCGATGTCTTTCGCGGTCGCGGCAAGCCGCGCTCGCGATCCGGTGACCATCCGGGACACGGCCAACGTCGCGACGTCCTTCCCCGGGTTCGAGGAAACCGCGCGGCGGGCCGGACTTCGCCTGACGACGATTGAATGAGCACCGTCCCCGTCATCGCCATCGACGGGCCGAGCGGTTCTGGGAAGGGTACCGTCAGCCGGCGAGTGGCCGAGGCACTCGGCTACCACCTGCTCGACAGCGGTGCTCTATACCGGCTGGTGGCCCTGGCGGGGGAAGAGGCAGGGCTGGACCCGGACGATCGCGATGGCCATGCGGCGCTGGCGCGGAGCCTGGCGGCGGTCTTCACGTTCGACGAGCAGGGAAACGAGCGAATTCTGCTCGAGGGCAACGACGTCACCGGGCCGGTCCGCTCGGAGCGGGCCGGCGCAGCCGCTTCGCGCGTCGCGGCCTGGCCGTCGGTCCGCCAGGCATTGCTCGAACGGCAGCGAGCCTACCGGCGATTGCCCGGACTGGTGGCGGACGGGCGGGACATGGGCTCGGTCGTTTTCACAGACGCGGAACTGAAAGTCTTTCTCACCGCATCGTCCGAGGAAAGGGCCCACCGCCGCCATAAGCAGTTGAAAGAAAAGGGGTTGAGTGTTAACCTCGCCGCCCTTTCTGCCGAGATAGACGAGCGCGACCGGCGGGACGCATCCCGCGAGGTGGCTCCGCTCGTCGCCTGCGAGGACGCCGTCACGATCGACACGACCTCGCTCCAAGTCGACTCGGTCGTGAAAAAGGTTTTGGCCCTGGCGCGGGCGAGGATCCCGGCGCCGCGGGCCGAGGAGGATTGAATTGGCCGGGTATCCGGCAGGTCGGTCTCCCAGGGACGGGGGCCGTTGGAAGTAGAACCCTCGGCGGCAGGAAGCCCCGGGATCAGCAACACGGAAACGGGTCCCCCGCGGCCCCGCTAATACATGACAGAATCTTTTGCCCAGTTGTTCGAAGAGAGTCTGGCCAGCCAGCAGA
The DNA here is from genome assembly GCA_001303245.1 of Gammaproteobacteria bacterium SG8_30. Taxonomy (GTDB): domain Bacteria; phylum Pseudomonadota; class Gammaproteobacteria; order Steroidobacterales; family Steroidobacteraceae; genus SG8-30. The sequence goes on along the minus strand of LJNS01000041.1, from coordinate 7,695 downwards.
TCCGCCCCGGCCAGATCCTGACCGGAACCGTCGTCAGCGTCTCGCCCGACGTGGTCATCGTAAGCGTCGGACTCAAGTCCGAGGCTGTCATTCCGGCGGACCAGTTCAAGAACGAATCCGGCGAGGTCGAGGTCGCTCCGGGCGACGAGGTCGAAGTGGCGCTCGATGCCGTCGAGGACGGTTCCGGCGCTACCCGGCTGTCCCGCGAAAAGGCCAAGCGTGCCAGGACCTGGACTCGTCTCGAGGAGGCCTTCGAGTCCGGAGAGATCGTCAGCGGCGTGATCAACGGCCGCGTCAAGGGAGGCTTCACCGTCGAGATCGAGAACGTCCGTGCCTTCCTGCCGGGCTCCCTGGTCGACGTCCGGCCGGTTCGCGATCCGTCGTATCTCGAGGGCAAGCCTCTCGAGTTCAAGGTGATCAAGCTCGACCAGAAGCGCAACAACGTCGTGGTGTCACGTCGTGCCGTCGTGGAGCAGGAGTACAGCGCCGAGCGCTCCGCCCTGCTCGACAACCTCAAGGAAGGCGACGTCGTGAAGGGCGTGGTGAAGAACCTGACCGACTACGGCGCGTTCGTGGACCTCGGTGGCATCGACGGCCTGCTGCACATCACGGACATGGCCTGGAAGCGCGTCAAGCATCCTTCCGAGGTGGTCAAGGTCAGCGACGAGATCGACGTGCGGATTCTCAAGTTCGACCGCGAGCGCCAGCGCGTGTCGCTCGGCATCAAGCAGCTCGGTGCCGATCCCTGGGAAAACATCGCCCGGCGGTACCCGCCCAACACGCGCCTCTTCGGCAAGGTCACGAACATCGCCGACTACGGCTGCTTCGTGGAAATCGAGGAAGGAGTCGAAGGTCTCGTCCACGTTTCCGAGATGGACTGGACCAACAAGAACGTCAACCCCGCCAAGGTCGTGCACGTGGGCGAGGAGGTCGAGGTCATGGTCCTCGACATCGACGAGGAGCGCCGCCGCATCTCGCTCGGCCTGAAGCAGTGCAAGGCGAATCCGTGGCGCGAGTTCTCGGACTCCTACAACCGTGGCGACCGCGTCAGCGGACAGATCAAGTCCATCACGGACTTCGGCATCTTCATCGGCCTGCTGGGCGGTATCGACGGCCTGGTCCACCTGTCGGACATCTCCTGGGATCGTCCTGGCGAGGAGGCGGTCCGGGAGTACCAGAAGGGCCAGGAGGTCGAGGCCATGGTGCTGTCGATCGATCCCGACCGCGAGCGCATCTCGCTCGGCATCAAGCAGATGGCGAAGGATCCGTTCTCCGGCTACCTCGCAGAGCATCCCAAGGGCAGCATCGTCAAGGGCGTCGTCAAGGAGGTCGATCCGCGGGGTGCGGTCATCGATCTCGGCAACGGCATCGAGGGCAGCCTGCGTGCCTCCGAGCTGTCCCGGGACCGCGTCGAGGATGCCCGCTCCGTGCTCAAAGTCGGCGAGGAGGTCGAGGCGCGCTTCATCGGCGTCGACCGCAAGAGCCGGGCGATCACGCTGTCGATCAAGGCCAAGGAGGCCTACGAGGAGGCTGAGGCGGTCGAGCAGTACCGTGGCGAGTCCACCTCGGGTACCACACTCGGCGACCTGCTCAAGGAGCAGATCTCCGGTCAGTGAGTTGCTCCCGGCGGGCGGGCGAGCCGGCCCGCCCGCCGGTTGACTGTCCGGAGTAACACTACAGCAACATACGGGCGCTCTCCATGACCAAGTCCGAGCTGATCGAGCTGATCGCCGCCAAGCAAAAACACCTGCCGGCCAAGGACATCGAACTCGCGGTCAAGCAGATGCTGGAGATCATGAGCGATGCGCTCGCCAACGGCGACCGTATCGAGATACGCGGCTTTGGCAGCTTCTCGCTGCACTACCGCCCCCCGCGCCAGGGACGTAACCCGAAGACAGGGGAAGCAGTCGCGCTCGCCGGGAAGTACGTTCCGCACTTCAAGCCCGGCAAGGACCTGCGCGAGCGAGTCAACGAGGGTCAGGCTCACCCCATCCGGGACTGACGGGACAATGAGTCGGGCGCACGCCTGGCCGTGACGGCAGGAGGATCGGGCTCGATGGGCTTCGACTCACCGTGGACCTTCCTGGCGGTGCTGGCACTCGGCGGCGCCATCGGCTTCTACGCGTCGAGGCGCCCGCGACCCAGTGCCCTCGGGGCCGAGCACGTCCGGACCAGCTACCTGGCCGGTGTCAATTTCCTCGTCAACGAGCAGACCGACAAGGCGCTCGAAGCCTTCCTGCGCGCGGCCGAGCTCGACGGGGACACGGTCGAGACCCACTTCGCGCTCGGCAGCCTGTATCGCCGTCGCGGGGAGGTCGATCGCGCCATCCGGATACACCAGAACATCGTGAACCGCTCGAGCCTGCCGCCCGGGCAGCGGGAGCAGGCCAGGTATGCCCTGGCTCAGGACTATCTGAGAGCCGGACTGCTCGACCGCGCCGAGGCGATTCTCGAGGAGCTGGCGGCTGCCGGTGCCCACCGAATGGCGGCCATGCGCAAGCTGATCCGCATCTACGAGGTCGAGCGGGACTGGGAGCGTGCGATCTCGACCCACGAGGAGCTGGCCAAGGCCGGCCGTCCGGCACAGGAGTCGGCCATAGGCCACTACTACTGCGAGCTGGCCGAGACGGCGCGCGGTGCTGGTCGGCTCGAGGAGGCCAAGCAGCACCTGCGCAAGGCACGCGGTGTCCAAAGACGCTTCGCGCGAAGCGCGCTGATCCGTGCAGACATAGCGATCGAGGAGGGCGACGCGGAGCTGGCCCTCCGGCTGCTCCGCCGGGTGGTCGAGCAGGATGCGGCGCTCATCGTCGAGGCACTGCCACGTCTCGCTCGCGTGGCGCGGAAGCGGGACGCGGATGGCGGCTCGATGATGGCGACCCTGGTGGATTCGAGGCCGGATGGCAGGCAGGAATTCGCGTTCGCGGCAATCGTGAATGATGCCCTCGATTTTCCGGTGCTCGAGACGCTGGTACGCACGCAGTTCGAGAGAGACGAGACCCTCGCGGGACTGATCGGTGCGCTCGGCAAGGATCCGGCAACCCTGGATTCACGGACGGTCGTGGAGCTGGCTGGTGTGCTGCGAAGGCTGGCTGCGTCGACGCCCCGTTATCGCTGTGCCCAGTGCGGCTTCTCCAGCTCGGGTCACTTCTGGCAGTGCCCTGGCTGCAAGAGCTGGGACAGCCAGCGACCGTTGACGAGATTCGACCTCGTTGCCGGCCTGGAAGGCGGTCGCGCCCAACCCGCCTGATTCTGCGCGACTGCGCACGATTGTCGTTCCCCTTTCCCGGTCCTCGCGGGCTAGCTTATGCCCGGGCGCGGCGATGGGCGCCGCGCGCGTAGGGAAGGAGTCTCGCAACATGCTTGTCAAGGGATTGAAGGCGGCGCTCGTGGCCGCGATGCTGTGCGCACCGTGCGCCCATGCCGGGCCCGTCGACGTCAACACCGCCGACGCCAGTACTTTGGCGCGCGAGCTGGACGGCATCGGCTTGTCGAAAGCACAGGCGATCGTCGAGTATCGCAAGGAGCACGGCCCCTTCAAGGGGCCGGAGGACCTCGCTCGCGTGAAAGGCGTGGGGGACAAGACAGTCGAGCGGAACCGGGCCAATCTCCGGTTCGGCGCGCCGGCCAAGAAGGATTGAGTCCGCAGGGTGCGGGCGGCCACGGTGACCCTCGGGTATCATTGTCTCCCGAAGTCCCCGTCGCAGCCCGGAGGTCCCGTGAGCCGTCCCGCACCCGTGCGTTCCGCCGTCTTTCCCGTCGCCGGGCGGGGCACACGCTTCCTGCCGGCCACGAAGGCCAGCCCGAAGGAAATGCTCCCCATCGTCGACAAGCCGTTGATCCAGTACGCCGTCGAAGAGGCGCTGGCCGCGGGGGCGAGGAATCTGGTCTTCATCACGGGCAGTTCCAAGCGCGCGATCGAGGATCACTTCGACTCGGATCCGGAGCTCGAGGCTGCGCTCGAGGCTCAGGGCAAGCGCGACCTGCTGGAGACCGTCCGGGGCATCCTGCCTTCGTGGGCGTCCTGCATCTACATCCGGCAGCCCGCGCCCCTGGGACTGGGCCACGCCGTGCTCTGCGCGAGGCCAGTCGTCGGACAGGAGCCTTTCTTCGTGCACCTGGCGGACGACCTCATCGATGCACGCGTCCCGGTCCTCAAGCAGATGGCCGACGCCTATGGCGAACGCGGTGGCAGCTTCGTGGGCGTGCAGTCAGTGCCCCGCTCCGAAACGGACTGACAAGGATGGTGGAGAAACCGAAGCCCGCGGAGGCACCCTCCAACCTGGCGGTCGTCGGGCGCTACCTGCTGAGTCCTTCGGTCTTCACGCGACTCGAAATCATCGGGCGCGGGGCAGGCGGCGAGATTCAGCTCACCGACGCGATCGCGGCGCTGCTTCCGGGGGAGCCGGTATACGCCTACCGCTTCGAGGGCCGGCGGTACGACTGCGGCAACAAGCTCGGCTATCTCGAGGCCACGGTGGAATTCGGGTTGAAGCATCCCGATCTGGGGGAACGATTTGCCGCATACCTCGGGAGACGCGGCGCCGAGCTATAGCCCTGGTCCGCCCGGCTTCTCTGCCGTCGGACCGCCGAAACCCCGCCTTTCGCCAGAGCGCCTCGAAGAGTGCGCGTACCTTGACGAACGACATGTATTGGCGGAAGCCGAAGTTCTCGAGAAACCCGTATGCAAGGAGTCGCAGCAGGTCGCGCCAGGTCGGATAGCGCCTGAAGGCCATCTCCTCGAGCAGCAGGGCCCCCACGGACAGCAGCGCGCCCATCACGAAGGCGATTACGAGGAACAGCACCATGAAGGTGCGGTCCAGAATGCCCACGTACCACGCGAGCGGGATCAGGACATAGCCCACGATCTCGACGACCGGCCCGAGGAGCTCGAAGGCGATGAACCACGGCATGCCGAACATGCCCGCCGCACCGTATCGCCGGCGAAAGATCATTCCCCGGTAGAGCCACAGCGTCTGCAGCAGGCCGCGGTGCCAGCGCGAGCGCTGCGTGGTCAGCACCTTCCAGGTCTCCGGAACCTCCGTCCAGCAGACCGGGTCCGGGACGAAGACGATGCGATAAGGCTGGCGCCGGTCGCTCATGGCGCGATGGAGTCGCACGATGAGCTCGGCGTCCTCCGTATCCGTGGAGCTCGAATATCCTCCGATGTCGACGATCTCCTGCTTGCGGTACATGCCGAACGCGCCCGAGATGATCAGCAGCGATCGCGCGGCGCTCCAGCCCGCACGACCCGCGAGGAAAGCCCGCAGGTATTCTACGACCTGCATTACCGCCAGCCGGCTGCGGGGCAGGCGCACCTCCGTGACGCGACCGTCTTCCACGCGGCAGCCGTTCGCGACCCGCACGATGCCGCCAGCCGCCACCGTTTCCTGCGGAGACTCGATAAAGGGCTTGACGAGTCGCAGCAGGGCGTCCGACTCGATGATCGAGTCCGCATCGATCGAGCAGAACAGCGGATAACGGCTGGCATCGAGGCCGGCATTCAGTGCGTCCGACTTGCCGCCACGCTCCTTGTCCAGTACGACGATGTTCGGGTGCTGCATCGAGCGGTACACGGCGCGGATGGGTCGCGACCGCAGCTTCCGGCGGACCGGAGTTTCCCACCGCTGCAGGTCGAAGGCACGCATCAGGGTCGCGAGCGTCTCGTCCTTCGAGCCGTCGTTGATGATGATGATCTCGTACTGCCCGTAGTTGAGCTTCAACAGCGAGCGGACGCTCTCGACGATCGTGGTGGCCTCGTTGTAGGCGGGCACCAGGAGCGATACCGGCAGCGTCAGGTCCGACTGACGAATCTGGTCGTAGTCCGAGAAGAAGCTCCTCTGCACGAACCGCCACAGCTCCTGTAGCGACACGGCGAAGATGGCGAGATACCCGAGGTTGATCATTGCGAAGTAGACGAGGACGAAGTGATTGAAGCCGACGATGATCCGCGCCAGCGCGCCCCAAAACCCACCGTCGAAGCTGATGCCCATCACAGGCTGGCCTCCCTAGGGACCTGCGGGCGCTCATTGGCCTGGCCGATGGCCTGGTCGATGGCCCGGCGCGCAGCCGGGTGAGTAAGCCGATCGCGCAGCGCATCGACCCGGGAGCGCGGATGACGTGTCATCAGGCTTTCCAGAACGCGGATCGCCGTGAGTGCGTCTGCGCCGGCGCTCGAGGCCACGTCGATTCCCGCGAGGCAGGTATCCAGGTAGCCGGAGGACTCGAGCGTCGCCAGCGCCTGGTCCCGGGCGAACTGGTCCTGGTCGTCCAGCATGCCCACCAGCGCATTGATGCCGGGTGCGCCAAGCGCGTGAAGGGCCTCGCCGGCGTTCGCTCGTACCCACCACTCCGGGTCGCGGAGGGATGCGCAGAGCCCGGCGATCGAGCCCGTGTCGCCGAGCTGCCCGAGGGCCTTGGCGCTCATGGCACGAACCGGCCACTCGGTGTCCTGCAGTGCGATCCGGAGAGCAGGGAGGCCCCGGCGGTCGCCGATCCGGCCGCTGGCCGCTGCGGCCCGCGCGCGAACGTCGCGGTCCAGGTCGTCGATGCAGCCGATCAGGAAGTCCGTGGCAGATGCGTCGCCGAGATGCGCGATCAGGTCGAGCGTCGCGAGCCTGCTCGCCCTGGACATGCCCGGAAAGGCCTCGATGAGCTCGGTCACGACCTGCGTGCCCATGCCGGAGAGCAGGTCCGCGATGCGAATGACCGACCAGCGGGTTTCGTCTGCGAGCGTCGCCACCAGCGCGCGCCGCGCGCGATGTCCGCCCAACGCTCCGAGAGCCCGGGCTGCGCGCATGCGAACGTCGAACACGGGATCCGCCAGCGCCTCGATCAGCGGCCCGACCGCATACTGGACCCTGACTTTGCCCAGCATCTCAGCCGCACGGGCGCGCTTCCAGTGGTTGCGGGACGCGAGGTCGCGCAGCCAGCCACGGACGAGTCCCTGCGACTCCAGCCAGCCGACCAGCCGGTGGTGCGGTCCTGGATCCGGTCCTTGCAGACGGTTGAGGCACAGGTTGACGAAGAGGGCACGGTCAGGGAAGCGCCACATGCGTTCAATCTCGACGGGCACGGTCTCGTCGGCGGTCGCGAGCCACCCATCCAGTGCGGCGGCCAGCCGTTTGCTTCGCCGACGCTTCAGCCAGGCGAGTGCCGTCGTCCACGTTCGGCGCCCGATGATGTAGACGACGAGCGACACCAGCAAGACGACCAGCAGCAGGATCGAGATGGCGACGAATGTCCTCATCGACGGGGCGGTGCGGCAGTGCCACGTCACTCCCCCGTCCTGCCGAACTGCCAGACAAATCGGGCACCGCCGCGCGAGTAGCGCCAGTCGTTGCTCCCTTCCGATGCGTAGGAGCCGGCCTCCGCAAAGGCTTCGAGACGGAGGGAAGGGGTCACCTGCTGCGAGATGCGGGCGACCGTTATGTAGTACGGGTCGAGCGAGGTCCTTGTGCCTGCGAAGTCGTAGGACTGCAGGCCGAGCTCCACGCTCACGTCGTAGTTGATCGAGTGAGCCTTCGAGATCGGGCCGAAGGCACGCAGGGGCGCGCCGATGGCGGTGAAGTTGGAGGGATCGAAATAGCCGTTGCCGGCTTCCGTGCGCCAGTCCAGCCAGCGCAGGTTGCCGCCTGCTTCGAGGGAATGCGTACCGAGGCGCCAGGGCCTGCGCGCCGAGAGGTCGGCCGAGAGCCG
>LJNS01000040.1 GCA_001303245.1 Gammaproteobacteria bacterium SG8_30 | reverse complement strand
GCCGGTCACGGGCGCAACCCTCGAAACGGAACGGCGGTGGCAAGCGAAGGGACGGGCAGGTATCGTTCGGCGGATGTGCCGGGAAGAAGGGTGACAGATGACAGCGCTGATCTGCGGCTCGCTCGCCTACGACACCGTCATGGTCTTTCCGGGGCGGTTCCGTGACCACATCCTGCCGGACCGCATCCACATGCTGAACGTGTCCTTTCTCGCACCCAAGCTGACCCGTTACTTCGGCGGTTGTGCCGGGAACATCGCGTACAACCTGAGGCTGCTCGGTGGCGAAGGCTTCGCCTGCGGCGCGGTCGGCCACGACTTCGGTCCCTATGCCCAGTGGCTTGCCGCCAACGACCTGTCCGACCGCTACGTGAAGGTTCTCGACGACGAGTACACGGCACAGGCCTACATTACCACCGACCTCGACGACAATCAGATCACCGCGTTCCATCCGGGCGCGATGAACCGCTCGCAGGAGATCGCCGTGCCCACGAATGCCGGGATCAAGGTCGGGATCCTGGCGCCCGACGGGCGCGACGCGATGATCACCCACGCCGGCCAGTTCGCAGCTGCCGGGATTCCGTTCATTTTCGATCCGGGCCAGGCCATGCCGTTGTTCAGCCAGCAGGACTTCGACACGTTCATCGACCAGGCAGCCTGGATCACGGTCAACGACTACGAGGGCCAGCTCCTGCAGGAGCGCACCGGCCTCGACCCGCGGCGGATTGCCGAGCGCGTCGACGCGTACGTCGTCACGCGCGGTGCGGAGGGATCGACGATCCACCTGCGCGACGGCCGCCAGGTCCACATCCCCTGCGTTCGCGCCGAGCAGCTGCTCGATCCGACGGGTTGCGGCGACGCCTACCGCGCGGGCCGACATGGACTGGGAAACCTCGGGACGGATTGCGTCCCTCCTGGGCGCGATCAAGATCGCGCACACGGGCACGCAGCATCACCGCTTGACCCCAGGGGAGTTTGCCGATCGATTCGGCGAGGCATTCGGCTACAGGTTCGACTGACATGCACCAGAGACTCACTGCCCGCCTGTTGCTGTGGGCCGCAATCGGTGCCGCGCCCTGGACGGCGGACGCCCAGCAGAACGGCAACGGCTGGTCGGCCACGCTCGAGCGGATCGCGAGCGGCGTCGTCGCCATCCAGGTGGACGGAACGCGGGCCTTCGACACCGAGTGGAACACCTCGTCGCAGGCGACCGGGTTCGTCGTCGATGCGGAGCGCGGACTGATCCTGACCAACCGGCACGTCGTAATGGCAGGTCCGGTCACCGCGCAGGCGGTCTTCCTGAACCGGGAGGAAGTCGAGCTGCAGCCCGTCTACCGCGACCCGGTGCACGACTTCGGCTTCTATCGCTACGATCCCTCGAAGTTACGCTTCATCCGGCCGGCGGAGCTGCCCCTGAGTCCGGAGGGGGCCCAGGTCGGTACGGAGATCCGCGTTGTCGGCAACGACGCGGGCGAGCAGCTCTCCATCCTCGCCGGGACGCTGGCCCGGCTCGACCGCGAGGCGCCCGGCTACGGGGTCGGCAAGTACAACGACTTCAACACCTTCTACTTCCAGGCGGCATCGGGCACGTCGGGAGGCTCCTCGGGGTCGCCCGTCATAGACATCGAAGGCCGGGTGGTCGCGCTCAACGCGGGCGGCGCCACGGGCGCCGCATCGAGTTTCTACCTGCCGCTCGGCCGGGTAGTCCGGGCGCTCGAGCTGGTGCGCGCGGGTGAGGCCGTGACCCGCGGCACGCTGCAGACCGTCTTCCGCTATACGCCCTACGACGAGCTGCGCAGGCTCGGACTGAGGCCCGCGACCGAGGCCGAGGCCCGGCAGGCGTTGCCGGCCCGCACGGGACTGCTGGTGGTGACCGAGGTCCAGCCCGGCTCGCCGGCCGACGGGCTGCTCGCGGCCGGAGACGTGCTGGTTCGCGTCAACGGCAGGCTGCTCGCGGACTTCGATGTGCTGGCCGGGATCCTCGACGGCTCGGTCGGCTCCGAGGTGGAGCTCGAGGTGGAACGGGGCGGCGTCGGCATCCGTCACAGGCTTCCGGTCACCGACCTGCACGCCATCTCGCCCGACGAGTACCTCGACATCGGCGACAGCGTGCTGCACACCCTCTCCTGGCAGATGGCGCGCCACATGAACGTGCCGGTCCGCGGCGTCTTCGTGGCGAATCCGGGATACATCTTCGGGCCGGCCGGGATCCCGCGAGCCGCGGTGATCACCGAGCTGGCGGGACGCGAGGTGGCCGGGGTCGCGGACGCGACCGCGATCCTCGGCGGCATGGCGGACGGAGAAATCTTGCCGGTCAAGTACTTCACCATCGAGGATACGCGCTCGCCGAGGCTCGAGTCGGTACGCGTCGACCGGCGCTGGTTCCCTGCCAGCCTGTGCCATCGGGACGATCGGCTAGGCTACTGGCCCTGCGATGCCCTTCCCGATCCGCCGCGGGCGGCACCCGTCGAAGCCGCGGGTACGCGCTTCGCCCGGACCGGGCAGCGCGTGCTGGACGAGCTTGCGCCGTCACTCGTACTCGTGCGGTTCAACATGCCATATCCGGTCTCGGGGGTGACCGAGCGAAACTACTACGGCACCGGTGTCGTGGTCGACGCGGCCCGCGGGCTGGTCGCGGTGGACCGCAACACCGTGCCGGTGGCTCTCGGCGACGTGCGCATCACCTTCGCCGGAACGCTCGAAGTGCCCGGCCGGGTCGCGTGGATCCATCCGGTGCACAACCTCGCGCTGGTCGCCTACGAGCCGGCTGCGATCGGCGACACGCCCGTCCGGGCGGTGCGGTTCGCCACCGACGAGCTGGCTCCCGGAGACGAAGTCACCGTGGCCGGCCTGCGCCAGGACGGTCGGCTCGCAGGCCAGCGGGCCCAGGTGGCTTCCATAGACCCGGTGAATTTCCCGCTGTCACGCACGCTGCAGTTCAGGGAATCCAACCTGTCGTCGATACGCCTGGTGAGCGGCCCCGGTGAGTTCGACGGCGTCATCGCCGATCGCCGCGGCCGTGTGGTCGCGCTGTGGTCGAGCTTCGCGTTCGAGAGCGGGCGCCAGCTGCAGCAGGACAACCAGGGCATTCCCGCCGATCTCGTGCTCGAGATGCTGGCCCACGCCCGCGATGGCGCGCCGCTGCACTCGCTCGAGGCCGAGCTGTCGCCGCGCTCCCTCGCCGAGGCCAGGCGCCTCGGGCTCCACGGTGAATGGAGTCGTCGTATCGAGGCCGCCAGCCCGATCCGGCGCGAGGTTCTCTCGGTCACCCGGCTGGTTGCCGGCTCTCCCGCCGCGAATCTCCTGCAGCCGGGGGACTTGCTGCTCGCGATCGACGACCAGGTCGTGACGAGCTTCCGCGAAGTCGAGCGGGCGGTTCAATCCGAGCAGGTCAGGGTCACCGTCTGGCGGGACGGCCGCGACGTCGCGCTCGACGTGCCGACCGTGGCCCTGTCCGGGCGCGGGATCGACCGCGTGCTGGTCTGGGCCGGTGCGATCCTGCAGCAGCCCCATCGCGCCATGGCGGCGCAGCGCGGCATACCGCCCGACGGCGTGTTCGTCGCCTTCTACCTCTACGGCTCCCCGGCGAGTCGCTACCAGCTCTGGGCCGGGCGTCGGATCGTGGAGGTGGACGGCGTGCCCGCCCCGGACCTCGACGCTTTCCTGGGCGCGGTGGCCGGGCGCCCGGACCGGTCCTCGGTGCGCCTGAAGACAATCAACTGGAACGGCTCGGTGGACGTGATCACCCTGAAGATCGACCGGCACTACTGGCCGGCCTACGAGCTGCACAAGCGCGGCGAGGAGTGGCAGCGGTCGGACGTGGAGTGAGCGGCGGCCGGACTGTCGCGTTTCGGCAACTCGCGGACCGCCGGAGGCGCACCGCGAACGCCCCGGGCGATCCGGGCGACGGCTATCATCGCGCGATGGCAACGGCGACCGGTGCGGACATCGACCAGGCGGTCCGGCTGCTGCGCGCCGGGGAACTCGTCGCATTTCCGACCGAGACGGTCTACGGGCTCGGGGCGGACGCTTCCAACCCGGCGGCGGTGGCCCGGATCTTCGCCGCGAAGGGCCGGCCCAGCGACCATCCGGTCATCGTTCACCTGGCATCGCAGGAGGCCGTGGCCGACTGGGCCCGCGAGTTTTCCGGGCCGGCCCGGGCGCTCGCCGCGAGGTTCTGGCCCGGCCCCTTGACGCTCGTGCTGCGGCGAAGGTCGCGCGTGCCCGACGAGGTGACCGGGGGGCAGGACACGGTCGCCCTGCGGGTCCCGGCCCATCCCGTCGCACAGGCGCTGCTCAGGCGTTTCGGTGGCGGGGTCGCTGCTCCATCGGCCAATCGATACGGGCGCGTCAGCCCGACCCGTGCCGAGCACGTCGTCGACGAGCTAGGCGACAGGGTCGCGCTCGTCCTCGACGGAGGCGACTGCGAGGTGGGTCTCGAGTCGACGATCGTCGCATTTGCAGGGGATAGAGGAGTCCTGCTCCGGCCAGGTCACATCTCCCGGCGTGAACTCGAGGATGTCATCGGGCCGCTCGCGGCTCCGAGGAGCCAGGGTCCCAGGGTTCCGGGCTCGAAGCGATCGCACTATGCGCCGACGGCGCCCGTCGAGCTCGTGGACGCGCAGGCACTCGGGACGCGCTCGAAGGAGCTCGCCGCCGCCGGCGGCGTGGCGGTGCTGGCGCGCAGCGAACCGGCGCGCCAGCTGCCAGGCGTCCTCTGGCGGCGCATGGCTGCCGAGCCCGTTGCCTATGCGCACGACCTGTATGCGGCGCTGCGGGAGCTCGACGCGGCAGGCGCCGCGCGCATCCTAATCGAGCGTGTGCCGGGGTCAGATGCCTGGGACGCGGTCCGTGACCGTCTTGGCGCGCGCCGCGGCGCGCGAGCCGGTGGAGGAGACCTGATCCGGTCAGCGGAGCGTCACTTCCTCGTTGAGGTTCGTGTTGACGGCGGCGACCTCGGTCGGGTCGAGCGTGCCTGCTGCGAGCTTGAGCCGAAGGACGTTGACGAGGTAGTCGTAGCGGCTGCGCGCGTAGTTGGTCTCGGCCTCGAAAAGGCGCCGCCGCGCGTCGAGCACGTCGACCGTCGTGCGCGTGCCGACCTCGTAGCCGGCCTCGGTGGCCTGAAGTGCGACCCGTGCCGACTCGACCGCCTGCTGCAGCGCCTGCACCCGCGACATCTCTGCCGTGACGCCGAGGAAGGCGTCGCGCGCCTCGCGCTCGGTCTCGCGCGCGGTGCGCTCGAGGCGCTCGCGGGCGGCGCGGTGCCGGTACTCGGCCTGGCGGACCCTCGATGAGGTCGCGCCGCCGGAGTAGATGGGCAAGGTGAACTGCAGGGAGATCCTCGTGTCGTCCTGGAAACCGTCGTCGGGACGGCTCTCTGGTCCGGTCTCGGTCGTGAACGTCGCCGTGCCGCTGAAGTCGCTGTTGCCGCGCGACACGACGAGGTCCAGCGTGGGGTAATGCCCGCCTCGCTGGAAGCTGATGTCGTCGCGGGTGATGTCCGCCGCAAGGCGGCTCGAGCCCAGCCGGAGGTTCTGGTCCATGGCCATGTTGACCCAGGCGTCCTCGTCCTCCGGGTCCGGCGGGTTGAGCGGCAGGTCCTCCCCGGGACGCGCCAGGACGTCGAAGGAATCCCCGGTCAGCTCGCGCAGGAACTCCTGCTGCGTGGCCAGATTCCGCTTGGCCTGGATGACAGCCGCGGTCGCGGAGTCGTAGGCGGCCTTGGAGTCCTGCACGTCGGTGATGGCGATCAAGCCTACCTCGAACCGCTTCTCGGCCTGCTCGAGCTGCCGGCCGAGCGCCTCGTAGGTCGCCTCCGCGGCGCTCAGCGTGTCCTTGGCGGCGAGTACGTTGAAGTAACGCTCCGCCGTACGCAGGATCAGTTCCTGCTGGGCGGCCTGGTAATCGATCTCGGCTTGTGCCACCTCGCGGTCGGCGCGCCGGAGCGTGACCCAGTTTTCCCAGCGAAAAATGCTTTGGCGAAGCGAAACGTCCCAGGTGGTGGTGTCCCGGTCTCTGCTGAACGGAACCAGCAGGTAGTCGAGTTCACTGGTCGCCGGGTCCGGCAGCAGCTGGCGACCCTCGCCGTCGGTCTCACTCCACTCGTATCCCGCGGAGGCGGCAAGCTGTGGAAGCAGGGCCGACAGCGCCTGCGGCTTGGACTCCAGCGAGGCGAGCCGATTGGCCTCCGCCTCGCGGATGATGGGATCGTTCTGCAGCGCGCGCTGGTAGACCTCGGCGAAGTCCGAGGCCAGCGCCGTGGGGGAAAGACAGTTCAGCCCCGCCAGTACTACGGCGGGAGGGAGCAAGGAACGGATCGTCATACGGGTGCTCACCGGGCTACGCCCTCAAGAGAACTAGTGTTGTAGTATGGTATATCAGTAGTATACCGGTTTCAACCATTCTATGTCGACCGGCCGCCCCGCCGGTCCCCATGTCAATACTGCCGCATGGACGGATCGAGTTCCCGGCCCCAACGGGAAATACCGCCGGCCAGATTGGCGACCCGGGCGTAGCCCTGCTGCTGCAGGAAGCGCGCCACCGCCAGGCTGCGCACGCCGGAGTGGCACATGACCACGATTTCCCGATCCCGGTCCAGCTCGCCCAGGCGCGCCGGCACCTCGGACATGCGGATATGCAGGGCGCCCGGCACTGCGGCGATGTCGAGCTCGCGGGGCTCGCGCACGTCGAGCAGTACGAGGTCCTCGCCCGCATCGCGGCGTTGGACGAACTCGGCAGGGGTGACTTCGTCGATCATGACCAACTCAGAAGTGGAAGGTGGGCGGCTGTGGCGCGTTGATCAACGGCTCGACAACCGTTTCGAACAGGGCCTCGCTCCGCCATTCGTTCTCCGCGATCCGCGTCACCAGCCGGGCTTCCATCACGGGACGCTGGCCGGTGATCACGAACAGCCGCCCCCCCAGCTTGAGCGCGCGCTCGAAGCGGGCGTCGTACACGGGTAGGGAAGCCGTCACGGCGATCGCGTCGTAGCGATCCGTCTCTTCCAGCCGGCTGGCGTCCGCCACTTCGACCGACACCCCCGTCACCGAGTCCGCGCGCAGCGTCAATCGTGCGGAGGCGGCGAGGTCCTCGAAGATCTCGAGCGAGCGCACGGACCCGCCGAGCGCGGCGAGGCATGCGGCCAGGAAGCCGCTCCCCGTTCCGACGTCGAGCACGTCCTCGCCGCAATTCACGGCGAGCGCCTGCAGGATCCGGCCGTCCACCTTGGGCGGCAGCATCCCCTGGCCATGGCCCAGCGGGATGGCCGCATCGGCGAAGGCGACGTCGCGAAACGACTCCGGAACGTAGCGGTCCCGCGATACCCGCGCGAAGACGTCGAGCACGCGGTCATCGAGCACGTCCCACGTACGCACCTGCTGGTCGATCATCTGGCGGCGCGCGATTTCGGGGTTGGCGTGCATCGACGGGTCCGTCGTTGGGGCGGGCAGGTCGGGCAGGTTAAGGCGTCGGCCACCGTCCGACAAGACGGCAAGCGCCGCCTATTATGGTCAATCAGCACGGGCACCTCCACTACCATGCGATATGCTCGTCAGCGTCGTGGTGTGAAAACAAAGCGGCTCCCGGCGCGCCGGTGCGTGGCGCCGGTCGTGCCGACCAACAGGGGATACACGACGGGATGACCGGGCTCGAAATCGTCGGCGGCGCGCTGACGCTGCTCGCGGCAATCCTGCTGGCGATCGTCATCCGCCAGCGGCGCGAACTCGCTCGCGCTGCGGACGTCGCGGATGCCGTCGCCGCAGCCGCAGGGCCCGGCCTACACGAAGTGCCGACCGCCGAGGTGGACGACGAGTCGGTTGCGGCGCGCTTTGCCGAGGCGGCCCGGGAGCTGTCGGCCTCGAGGGCGTCCGCCGACGACCGCGTCCTGCTCGGCACGCTCGTGACGTCGGTGGACGAGCCGATGCTCGTGCACCGGGAGCGGATCGAGGCGGTCAACGCGGGGTTCTGCCGGCTGCTGGGAGCCGGCCCCGAGTCGGTGGTCGGCCGCAGTCTCGACGAGCTGGTGACGGCCGATTACGCCAGCCTCGTGCGCACCAACGTGGCGCGCCGCCTCGCCGGCGAGCAGGCGGCCGAGCTGACCGAAGTCGAGGTCGCGGACGAACATGGCCAGGTCGCGCGTCTGGAGCTGCGCGGCACCACTCTGCGGTTCGGCAAAGATGTCCTCATCGTCTACTCTGCGATCGAGATGCTGCCCGGGGCGCCGGCCGGGGCGGTTGCGACGGAGGCCGTCAGTCGCGCGCAGATGA
This sequence comes from Gammaproteobacteria bacterium SG8_30, assembly GCA_001303245.1. Classification (GTDB taxonomy): domain Bacteria; phylum Pseudomonadota; class Gammaproteobacteria; order Steroidobacterales; family Steroidobacteraceae; genus SG8-30. The sequence goes on along the minus strand of LJNS01000040.1, from coordinate 15,883 downwards.
CGCTCGACTCAGTCGGCGAAGGTCTGGTCACGACCGACACGATGGGACGCATCGACTTCATGAACCGGGCTGCCGAGGAGCTCGTTGGCGTCAGCCGCCGGGAAGCGGAGGGCGTCAGCCTGACCGAGCTCGTGGCATTCGTCGACGAGCACGATCGACGCCCGTTGCCGGACCCGGTCAGGCAGTGCCTCGCGAGCGGGAGCCGGGTGAGCCTCGGCAGGCGAGCCCTCATGCTCGCCCGGGCCACGCGCGGGGAGTACAGCATCGAGGTGTCCGCGGCGCCCATCAGGCCCGACGCGGGCGACGTCGCCGGCGTCGCGGTCGTGCTGCACGACGTGACGGAGCTGCGCGGGTTGACCCGCCAGATGTCCTACCAGGCGAGCCACGACGCCCTGACCGGGCTGGTCAACCGGCGTGAGTTCGAGCGCCGCCTCGGCGAGTCGCTGGAGGCCGCGCGCGGCAGCCAGGCCAGCCACGTGATGTGCTACCTCGACCTCGACCGGTTCAAGGTCGTCAACGACACCTGCGGGCATCTCGCGGGCGACAACATGCTGCGCGAGGTCGCCGCGCTTGTGAAGGACGCGGTCCGCGACTCGGACACTGTCGGCCGGCTGGGCGGCGACGAGTTCGGGATCCTGCTGATCGGCTGTCCGCTCGACAAGGCTCGCCAGATCGCGGAGGACGTCTGCCGGGCCATCAACGACTACCGATTCGTCTGGAAGGACCGGATCTTCAGCATCGGGGTGAGCGTGGGCCTCGTCGAAGTGGGGCGTGACAGCGGCGGCCTCGAGGACGTCATGAGTGCCGCCGACTCCGCCTGCTACGTCGCCAAGAAGCGCGACGGCAGCCACGTCCACGTCTACTCCGCCCGCGACGAGGCCGTCGCCCGGCACACCGGGGAGATCCAGTGGCTGCAGCGGCTGCAGTCGGCACTCCGGGACGGGCGCTTCGAGTTGTTCGTGCAACCGATCGTCGCCTCGCGGGAGAACGGAGTGATCGGTCCGGGACTCGAGGTGCTGCTCAGGTTGCGCGACGAGAGCGGCGAGCCGGCCTCGCCGGCCGACTTCATGCACACGGCCGAACGCTACCGGCTGATGTCGCTGGTCGACCGCTGGGTCGTGCAGACGGCGCTCGCCGCGCTGTCGAGCGGCGCGATCCGCCTCGCCGAGGGCAGGAGCCTGTCGATCAACCTCTCCGGCCAGACGCTGGGAGACCCGTCCTTCCTGGAATTCGTGGTCGAGACGCTGGACCACACCGGTGTGCCGCCCTCGCAGGTCTGCTTCGAGGTGACCGAGAACTCCGTGATCGCCAACCTCGACACCGCCAAGCGCTTCATCGGCGTGCTGCACGGCATGGGGTGCCAGTTCGCACTCGACGATTTCGGCAACGATCTCGGGGCGTTCACCAGCCTCAAGAGCCTGTCGATGGACTACATCAAGATCGACGGCGAGTTCATGCGCAACCTCTCGCGCGATGCCGTCAACCAGGCCATGGTCGCGGCGATCGTTCGGCTCGCCCGCGCGCTCGGATTCCGCCTGATCGCTGAGCAGGTGGAGGACGCCGCCTCGCTCGAGACCGCCCGCGACATGGGCATCGACTTTGCACAAGGCTACGTGATCGGCAGGCCGGAGCCCCTCAGGCCAGCTGCTTGACAGCGACTCCCGGCGCCGGGAGATGATGCGTGCCCAGCCCCTCGCGGGGACCTGCGCAGCGTTCCCGCCGGAAGTCGCAGCCATCATGCAGAACCTTCTCGACAGCCGCCCGGGACGCATTGCCAGCTTCGGCATCCTCTACGTGTCCGAGGGCATTCCGCTCGGATTCGCGGCAGTGGCCATCGCAGCCTACATGCGCAGGCAGGGCCTGGACGTCGCACAGGTGGGCGCGTTCGTCGCGTCGTTCTACCTGCCGTGGGCGTTCAAGTGGTCTTGGGCCCCGCTCGTGGATCTCGTCCGGCTCGAACGGCTCGGGGGTCGCAAGGGCTGGATCGTGCTGTGCCAGGCGGCGATGATGGTTACCCTGGTCGTGCTGTCCCGGGTCGACTTTTCAAGGCACTTCGAGCTGTTGATCGCGCTGGTGCTGGTACACAACGTTTTCGCTGCCACCAACGATATCGCGATCGACTCGCTGGCGGTCAACAGCCTGCAGGAGCACGAGCGCGGCACGGCCAACGGCTTCATGTTCGGTGGCGCCTACCTGGGACAGGCACTGGGCGGCGGTGGAGCGATGTTCGTCGCGGGCCGCTACGGCTTCGATGCGGCAGTGCTGTACGTGAGCCTGGCGCTGTCGGCGATCCTGGTCTTCGTGGTGCTGTTCGTCCGCGACTCGTTGCCTGCGGACCGGCCAGCCGGCGTGGCGCGCGAGGCCGGAAGGATATGGGGCGCCCTGGCGGGGAGGATGCGCAGTTTCGGGCGCGAGCTGACCACCGGATTCTTCGGCTCTGGGCCCGGCCCGATGGTCGGCGTCGCCTTCGCGCTGTTGCCGATGGGCGCGATGGCGCTCAACGCAGCGGTCGCCCAGAGCATGCAGGTGGATCTCGGCATGACCGACCAGCAGATTGCGCAGCTCAACGTGTACACGACGGTGCTTGCCGCGACCGGCTGCGTGATCGGGGGCTGGGCCGCGGACCGCTTCGGCCACCGCAGGATGCTGGGGGCCTGGTACCTCCTCACCGCGCTGCCGACCTTGTACCTGGCGAGCTCGGTCGCGGCGGCTGAGGGCTTGTCGGGCGTGAGCATCGGTCAGTTCTTCGTGGTCTCGATGACCTTCAACTTCTGTGTCGGAATGCATTACGGGACGGGAGCGGCCTTGTTCATGGGCCTGACCAATCCGCTGGTGGCGGCCACGCAGTTCACCGGCTACATGGCGCTGCGCAACCTGGTGATCTCCTACACCAACCTCTGGCAGGGCGTAGTGGCCGATGCGCAGGGCTACGCCGTGGTGCTCTTCATCGATGCCGCCCTCGTCCTCGCGCCGCTCTTGCTGCTGCCTTTGCTGCGGCCTTCGACCCGGGCGCTGCGCGCCGGGACGGCCGCCGGGATTCGCTAGCCGCGGGCCCGCAGCATGCGGGCGTCCCGGCTCAGCCGACGCGCCAGCTGGCGGGCGAGGTTGGCCAGGAGCACGGTCCGCATGTCCGCGTCGAGCGAGGAGAACGGGACTTCGAGGCACTCCGTGTCTACCTTGGCCACGACGTCCGCAGTGCGCGCTGACTCGTCCAGCATGGCCAGCTCGCCGAAGGACATGCCCGGCCCCAGGGTGGTCAGGCGCAGGCTGCGCCGCGGGTCGGTCGCGACGCTTACCTCCACCATGCCGCGCCGTATCAGGTAGAAGGAGTGCGCCGGGTCTCCGGTCGAGAAGATCCGGTGTCCTGCCGGGATGCTGACGAGCCGGCCCGAGCGCTCGAGCGCCTCGAGCTGCCGTCGAGTCATGCCGCGGCACAGCAGCTGTTCCGAGAGATCCAGGCAGCCTGTCTCGGCGGGAGGCTGCCTGCGGAAGCGGGACAAGAGTTGCTCCTCGCACCACTCGAGCGCTCGGTCGGTGTCGACGAAGTAGAAATGGCCGGGGGACTGCGATCCGGCCACCTTGCGGGCGAGCGACGAGCGAAACGCGTAATGGTCCTTGTGCTCGGTGAAGAACAGCTTCCTGCCCAGACGCCCGAGCCGCGCCGCGGTCTCGGCGAGCATCTCGGTGGCTGCCCAGTCGATCGCCGAGACGCGCCGCAGGTCCACGATCACGAACTCCTGGCTGTCGGGCTCCTGCTGGAGCATACGGGTCACGGAGTCGGTGCCCGAGAACATCAGGTCTCCCTGGACTTCGTACACCTGGATGCGGTGGCCCTCGGCGTCGAGGACGGCCGAGTCGTGCGGTGTCCGTGCGCGCTGCGACTGGACCTGGCTCCCGTCGTAGCGCACGCGCAGCACCGAGGCGGAGGTGGAGGGCGGCACCTTGAACATGTGCAGCCGGAGCCTGTCCGAGATCTGCCGGCAGGCTGCGATGCCCCGCAGACTGTTGCCCTTCGGGTCGAGGCGCGGCGAGAACACGCCGAGTCCGAACTGGCCTGGCAAGACGGCAAGGATGCCCCCGGAAACGCCGCTCTTGGCCGGCATCCCGACGTCGTAGATCCAGCCGCCCGAGTAGTCGTACATCCCGCAGGTACTCATGACGCTGAGCACGCGGTCAACGTGCCTCGCGGGCAGCGCGACGACTCCGGTGACCGGGTTGACACCGTTGTTCGCGAGGCAGGCTGCCGCGAGCGCGAGGTCGCGGGCGTTGACGAGCACCGAGCACTGGCGGAAGTACAGGTCGAGGGCCCGCTCGGGATCGTCGCTCAGCATCCCGTAGCCGCGGAGCAGGTGCGCGATGGCGCGATTGCGGTGGCCGGTCTCGCTCTCGGAGCGATACACCCTCTCGTCTACGCCGACGGAGTGGCCGACGAAGCGCTCGAAGCTCCCCAGCAGCCGCGCCAGGGCGTCGAGCCCTGGCTCGTGCCTGATCATGCCGGTGGTCACTATCGCACCTGCATTGATCATCGGATTGAGCGGCCGGCCCGTGCCGGCCTCCAGGCTGATCGAGTTGAACGCCTCGCCCGAAGGCTCGACGCCAACACGCGACAGCACGGTCTCCACGCCGTGGTCCTCGAGCGCCAGCCCGTAGGCGATCACCTTGGAAATCGACTGCACCGTGAAGGGCTGCCGGGCGTCGCCGACCTGGTAGACGTGCCCGTCCATGGTGCACAGGGCGATGCCGAACCAATCCGGGTCGGCGCGCTGCAGTTCCGGAATGTAGTCGGCGACGGTGCCCGAGATCAGGCCCCGAAGTTCCTCGAGCAGCGCTTCGAGGAAGTCCTGCAGGGGTGCAATGCGCCGTTCGTCGCTGGGCATGAGCGAAGCGCCCTCGGCAGCTTTCAGCCGGGATCCGGCCAGGGAGAGCGTGCAAGGACTGCGCCACGTGCAACGGGCGGCAAAAGCCCGCCTGCGGCGAGAGTGTCGGCCTCGGTGCCGCCCTGCCGCGGTGCACGCCGGGTCCGGCGGCGCACCGATGTGGTGTCGGCGACCGGCGCTACGCTCAGCGCGTGCCGAAGATCCGGTCCCCGGCGTCGCCGAGCCCCGGCAGGATGTAGCCGGCCTCGTTGAGCCTCTCGTCCACGGCGGCCACGAAGACCTCCACGTCGGCGTGACTCGCCTGCAGCCGTTGCAGCCCTTCGGGTGCGGCCACCAGGAAGATGCCCCGCACCGAGCGACATCCCGCCGACTTGAGCAGATCGATGGTAGCCACGAGGGTCCCGCCGGTGGCCAGCATCGGGTCGAGGATCAGGGCCGTGCGCTCTCTGACGTCGCTCGCGATCTTGGCGTAGTACCTGACCGGTTGCAGCGTCGACTCGTCGCGGTACATGCCCACGACGCTGACGCGCGCACTCGGAATCAGGCTCAGTACGCCGTCCATCATGCCGAGCCCGGCACGCAGGATCGGTACGACCGTGATCTTCTTGCCCCGGATCTGCTCGGCCTGGACCCGTCCGGCCCAGCCGTCGACGACGACGCGTTCGGTGGCCAGGTCCTTGGTGGCCTCGTAGGTCAGCAGCATGGCAATTTCCGACGCGATCTCGCGGAAGCTCTTGGTGTCGAGCGCCTGACGACGCAGGAGCCCCAGCTTGTGCCGGACGAGGGGGTGGTCGACGACGTGGACGGCCATGGCGCGCTGTTCTTCCCGGCGTGGTGGGTTTCGCCGATCGCCGTCAGGCGCCGGCGCGGTCGTTCTCCGCGTCGGCACCACCCATGTGCCGGGCCAGGAAATCGAGGACGTTCCGGTACCACGCGATCACGTTCCGCGGCTTGAGGATCCAGTGGTTCTCATCGGGGAAGACCAGCAGCTCGCTGTCGACCCCGTGGTACTGCAGCGCCTCGAACAGGTTGAGCGCCTCGCCGATCGGGCAGCGGTAATCCTTCTCGCCGTGGATGATGAGCACCGGTGTCTTCCACTGGTCGATGTGACGGATCGGCGCGTACCGGTCGAACGCGGCCATGTCGGCGTACGGGTTCTCGCCGCCCATCTCGAGGTACCACCAGGCCGGGTGATCGGTGGTGCCGGTGAACTGCGCCATGGTCACGATGCTCGCGTGGGTGATCAGGCAACGGTAGCGCTGCGTCTGGGTGCCGATCCAGTTGGTCATGTAGCCGCCGAAGCTGCCGCCCATCGCCATGACGCGTCCCGGACCCACCTCGGCTCGTTGCTCGAGGGCGTCCGTCACGGCCATGAGGTCCTGATAGCACTGCTTTCCCCAGACGTTGCCCCAGATGCCCTGCACGAACTCCTGGCCGAAGCCCGTCGACCCGCGCGGGTTCGGCTGGACGACGACGTAGCCCTGCGCGACCGCGAGCAGCGCGTTCCAGCGCCAGTGCCAGCCGTCGGTGCTCATCCCGATGGGCCCGCCGTGGATCCAGACGAGGGTCGGCGCTCGTTTCGCGCCCCGCGGACGCGTGATGACGCTGTGGATCGTGGCGCCGTCCGTTGACTTCGTCGTGACGTGCTCCACCTCGGCCCAGCTCTGCGCAGGCTCGAAACCCGACAGCCTAGCGAGCGGCACCGGCGCCTGCCCGGGACCGTCGAGCCGGTGGCACTCCGGTGCATCGAGCAAGGTCGACCGGATGCAGGCAGCGCCTCCCCCGGGCAGCGCCACGATTCCGGCGTGCGCTCCGCCGCTCGGCCGGGGAGTCCAGGCCGTGACCGACCCGTCGTCTCTCCCGACGCCGAACACCGGCGTGATGCCCTCGTCATCCGCGCTGACCAGGAGCGTCTTCCCGTCGGTGCTCCAGCCGGCCAGATCCGGCCAGCGGTCCCAGTCGGTTGCGAGTTCCCGCAGCGTGCCGTCGGCCAGGTCGATCAGGGTCAGCGTGGGCCGCAGCACCTGCCTAGGAGAGCGTCGTCCCCGGACCACGGCCACGGTACGCCCGTCCGGGGAGAACAGCGCGCCGTCGTTCATGGTGTTCTCTTCCTGCCCGAGCAGCACGCGTTCGCGGGTGGCGAGGTCGATCACCAGCACCGCGGTGTCTTCCTCCCGGTCGGCGCCCGGGCTCGCCCAGGTCACCAGCACCCGCCGCCCGTCGTCGCTGACGTCGAGGTGAGGCTCGATCCAAAACTCCGTCGTGGCCTCCGGCGTCAGGTCCTCGCGGCCCGTGCCGTCGGCCGCGGCCACGAACAGGTGATGATTCGCGCGATCCGGGTTCTGGTGCAGCCAGTGGTCCCAGTGACGTACCGGCTGCCGACGGAAGTTGCGGGCGCTCGGACCATTCTTCGCGCGCTCGGTCGCCGTCTCGCGCTGCTTGTCGGTCGCGACGCCCGGCAGGACCGGCGCGAACCAGGCCATGCGGTCCGCCTTGCGAGCGAAGCGGAATGCTTCCACCCCCAGCGGCTCGTCGGTCAGCTGGCAGGGCTCTCCGCCGGCTGCCGGCAGCAGCCACACCTGCATCCGCTTCTCGGCTTCCTCGTCCGGCTTGACCTCGCTGGGTCTGCGGTTCGACAGGAAACCGAGCGCGCCGTCGCGGCGAAAGCAGGGGGAATGGTCCTTGCTGTCGCCGCGGGTGAGTTGAACGGCGTCGCCGCCGTCGGTCGGGACCTTCCACAGGTCGGAAACGTACTTGGCGCCGTCCCTGTCCATGCGCTGGACGCACACGGCGAGCCAGCTTCCGTCGGGGCTGGCCGCGATCGAGCTGACTCGCCTCAGCGCGACGTGCTGGTCCACGTTGTAGGGTGCATTCATGGCGGGCGCGGGATGCCAGAGCCGGGGACGCGGATTATGGCTCAGATCCGCACCGAAAGCGCCGCCCCGGGGTGATCGGGACGGCTGGACACCACTCGCGTCGGTTGCGATGATCGAGCGCGTGGGTTGGCCGGTCGTGCGTGGCCCGTGAACCGGGCCGGGCCGGTCGAGACGAGCGCTCGCAACCAGGCGCTCGCGGCGACCAGGTGTACGAGGAGGCCGGTCGGGATGAGCGACAACCCGGGATTGAAGCGGCGGACCTTCTTCAAGCTGTGCGCATCTGCGGTCGCCATGGCCTCGGCGAGCAACCGTCTGCTGGCCGAGGAAAGGGGCAGCGCGCGGCGCTACCGGCGCACGATCCTGGTCGACGAGTCGGGCAAACCGGCCCGGGCCGCCGACCTCGAGGTGGGGGAGGGCTACCTGTTCCACTACCCGTTCGTCACCACGCCATGTTTCCTCCTCGATCTCGGTCGGCCCGCCACGCAGCAGGCGACGCTGCACACCGAGGATGGTCGTTCCTATACGTGGAAAGGGGGCGTCGGACCGGGGCGCTCCATCGTGGCTTACTCGGCCATCTGCGCACACAAGATGACGCACCCGGCGAGATCCGTGAGCTTCATCAACTATCGTCACGAGTCCGTCAGCTTCGTCGATTCGGACAGGAATCGCACGCAGCGGGAAAGCGTCATCTACTGCTGTTCGGAAAAGAGCGTGTACGATCCCCGGCAGGGAGCCCGGGTCCTCGGCGGGCCGGCGCGACAGCCCCTCGCGGCAATCCTGCTGGAGTACGATGAAGCCGAGGACTCGATCGCCGCGATCGGCACCTACGGCGGTGAGATGTTCGATCGTTTCTTCGAGGAGTTCGGCTTCCGCCTGCAACTCGAGCACAAGGTTTCGGACGTCGCGGAACAGGCCGGGGGGCAGACGCCCGTCGTGAAGATCACGGAGTACTGTGCGTCGCAGGTGCTTTGCGGCTAGGGCGAGCCGCCTGAGTCGCCTGCGGCCGGGCGAGCGGAGAGCCAGGCTGCCACTTCGGCCCGGTCCAGGCTCCGCGCCAGCATCAGCGGTGTCTGGCCGTCCCGGTCCCTTGCCTGCAGGCTGGCACCGCCCGCGACGAGCAATTCCACGACCTGCAGGTCACCTTGCCGTGCGGCCTCGTGCAGCGCCGTCTGGCCAGCCTCGTTGACGGCGTCCGGATCCGTGCCATCGGACGAAAGCAGCGTCCGCACCACGGCCAGCCGGCCCTCCGACGCCGCGCGCAAGAGCGGCGTCCAACCGTAGATGTCCTGCAGCGCGGGATCGGCCCCGTGGTCGAGCAAGAGCCTGACCAGTTCGTCGTGGCCCTTGACGGAGGCGATCATGAGCGCGGTCCAGCCGTTCGTGCTCTGGCTGTTGACGGAGGCTCCACCCTCCAGGAGGAGTTCGCTCGCCGTGACGTGACCGCCCACGGCCGCGTACATGAGGGCGGTCCCTCCACGCGTGTTGGCCACGTCGACGCTCGCGCCCGCCGCAAGCAACGACCGGACGAGCGCCGTGTGGCCGTCGCGTGCGGCGACCATCAGCGCGGTCTTGCCGTCAGCGGTCGCCGCATCGACATCGGCGCGCCGTCCGGCGAGCGCGTCCAGCGTGGCAGCGTCGCCTGCAGCGATTGCCCTGACCCAGCCGTCCGTGACATCTTCGCCGGCGACGGCGGCGCCACCGTAGAGCAGGCAGAGTGCAGTCATCAGTCCAGGCATGTTCAAGACAGGGCCGCCTCCCGTGGTGCGTTGGCGTCGCGGCACGTGACGATGCTGTAGGTTGGGCCGAGCCGCGTCAATTGCGATGCATGCGGTCCGCAGGGCCGGCGAAGCGGCAGGCGAGCGAGAGACCGGTCGCCGGCCGACCGTTGCCGGCGGGGATCCGTGTGCTATCGTGCGAACCGCCATGCTCGCCGGGCCCGCGATTGCATCGGCCTCTTCGCTCTGATACGGGCGCGATCATCGTCGCGCCGGGGCACGGGCGGCAAACTGCTGGGCAACCGTGGACGGTGAGGTCCTCGGCCGGTATTCCGACCAAACGCGCGAGGAGCCTCGAAGATGAGTGCGAAAGATCGCATCCTGACCACGCACGTCGGCAGTCTGCCGCGACCCGACGACCTCGTCGAGATCATGTTCGCGCGTGAAGACGGAATCCCGATCGACCGCCGGGCGCTGGATGAGCGAGTGGAGAGCGCGGTCGACCAGGCGGTTGCCAAACAGGTGGGAGCGGGAGTGGCCATCGTCAACGACGGCGAGTGGCCGAAACCGAGCTACGCAACGTACATCAAGGACCGGCTGAACGGATTCGGCGGGACGGGGACGAGCTACGTCTTCCAGGATCTCGAGGACTATCCGCGCTCGAAGGCCCGCATGGCCTCGGATCCCGGGCGCAAGCACCGCAAGACCCCGGCCTGCAACGGCGCGATCAGCGTCCGGGACATGGAAGCGCCTGTCGCGGACGCCCGCCGGCTCCGGCGTGCGGCGCAGAAGCACGGCGCGGTCGGCAGTTTCATGAGCGCCGCGTCGCCCGGCGTCGTCGGCCTGTTCTTCCGCAACGACTACTATCCGGACCACGAGAGCTACATCTTCGCGCTGGCCGACGCGATGCGGCACGAGTACGAGGCGATTGTCGCCGCCGGCATCATGCTGCAGGTGGATTGCCCCGACCTGGCGATGGGCCGGCATACGCAGTACCGGGACCTGGGCCTTGCCGAGTTCCGCGACAGGATGCAGCTGCACGTCGAAGCGCTGAATCGGGCCCTCGTCAACATCCCGCCGGAGAAGGTGCGGATGCACCTCTGCTGGGGAAACTACCCGGGCCCGCACCACTGCGACGTGCCGATACGGGACATCATCGACGAGGTCTGGAAGGCCAAGCCCCACGCGATCCAGTTCGAGGCGGCCAATCCGCGTCATGCATACGAGTGGTCGGTCTTCGAGCAGGTCGCACTGCCTGAAGGCAAGGTGCTGATTCCAGGGGTGATCGAGGTGCAGTCGAATTACATCGAGCATCCCGAGCTCGTCGCTCAGCGGATTCTGCGTTACGCCAACCTGGTGGGGCGCGACAACGTCATGGCCGGCACGGACTGCGGATTCAGCATCCACGTGGGCACGGCCGGAGTCGACCCGGACGTGGTCTGGGCGAAGCTATCGTCACTCGCGCAGGGCGCCGAGCTGGCGAGCGAGAGGCTCTGGCCCCGGGGCTGAGACGCCGCGGCCCCTCCCGGGGAAGAGCCGTGCCCGCGCCCCCTTCCGCGGAGTCGGGAGATGAGCCTTTACTTCCGGGGTCGGCTGCGATTCGCTGCTGCCGGCCGTCGCTCGGGGAGATAGACTGAGCTGCCCGGCGCTCAGCGCGGGCAATAATCGCCGGCAAGCAAGGGGTCGCCGCCATGGCCAGCCGGACAGAACAGGGCATCGGGACGGCAGCGTCGCTGAGCGACGAGCAGTTGCTGCGCTACAGCCGCCAGATCATGCTGCGCGAAGTGGACGTGGCCGGGCAGGAGCGGCTCGCGCGCTCGCGAGTCCTCATTCTCGGCCTCGGCGGTCTCGGCTCGCCGGTCGCGACGTACCTCGCCGCCGCGGGTGTCGGCGAGCTGGTGCTCACCGATCCCGACACGGTCGAGGTGTCGAACCTCCACCGGCAGATCCTGCATCGCGCGACCCGGATCGGCATGACCAAGACGAGCTCGGCGCGCGAGTCGCTCACGGCGCTGAACCCGGACGTCGGGATCGTTACGCACGCGTGCAGGCTGTCGGGCAAGGAGCTGCACGAGGCGGTTCGCAGGGTCGACGTCGCCGTCGACGGCACCGACAACTTCGAGTCGCGCTTCGACCTGAACCAGGCATGCCTCCAGGCGCGTCGGCCGCTCGTGTATGGCGCCGTCGTCGGCATGGAAGGCCAGGCTTCGGTGTTTCGCGGTGATCGCGACGACAGCCCCTGCTACGCATGCCTGTACGGCGACGCCTCGAGCGAACTCAGCGGCTCGCGGCCGGGCTCCAGCTGGGAGACCTGCTCCGGCCAGGGTGTGCTCGGACCGGTGGCCGGCCTCGTCGGCTGCATCCAGGCAACCGAGACGCTCAAACTGCTGCTGGGCATCGAAAGCTGCCTCACCGGCAGGTTGCTACTTATTGACGCACACGGGATGGAATTTCACTCCCTTCGACTGCGAAAAAATCCCGCCTGCCCGGCCTGCGGCAGGCCCGCCACGCTCGCGTCGACGTCCGACTGACCGCTTTTGGCGCTGCACCATCCGCGGACCCGCTGCGCCTGCGTCGCGAGCCTTCGCGCCTCGGGCCTTTTCGCTGCGCGTCGCACGAGTATCATGATCCGGAAGAAGGAGGCCGGTGCGCCGGCCGCATGGGCCGGTGCCTCTGAGCAGGTCCGGCAATACCGACGGAAAGACCGGGGGGATCCTGCATGTTGCGAGCCTTGAAACTGGAGCCGGAGAAGTGCACCGGCTGCCTGCAATGCGAGATGGCCTGTTCCTACGAGAACGAGGGTGTCTTCAATCCCGCGCTCTCGCGCATCAAGGTGTTTATGTTCCACGAGGAGGGCCGGTTCTCGCCCTACACCTGCACGCAGTGCGAGGAAGCCTGGTGCATGCACGCCTGTCCTGTGGAGGCGATCGTTCCGAACGCGGTGACCGGAGCCAAGGACGTGCTCCTCGACCGCTGCGTCGGCTGCAAGGTGTGCACCATCGCCTGCCCCTTCGGCACCGTGAACTACCGCGTCGACACCGGCAAGGTCATGAAGTGCGACCTGTGCGCCGGCGACCCATGGTGCGCCAAGGCCTGCCCGACGGGCGCGATCACCTACGTGGACGTCGCCGACACCGGCCTCGAGCGCATGCGCGCCTGGGCCCAGCGCGGCGAGGCGAAGACTGCGCGGTTCAACGCCCCGGTAGCGAAGGACCTGCAGAAATTCGAGCGTGTGGACGGATAGGGGGCACCGTCATGGCATGGACCAAGAATGTATTGCGCGTGAACCTGACCAAGGGAACCGCCCAGGCCGAGCCGCTCAACATGGAGTGGGCGCTGCAGTTCCTCGGCCAGCGCGGCCTGGCCTCCAAGTACCTGTTCGAGGAGATCGACCCGCGCTGCGACGCGCTCGGACCGGACAACAAGCTGATTCTGGTGACGGGGCCGCTGACCGGAACCATGGCTTCCACCGGCGGCCGCTACTCTGTGGTCTGCAAGAGTCCCCTGACCGGCACTATCGCCTGCTCGAACTCCGGCGGCTACATCGGGGCCGAGCTCAAGATCGCCGGCTGGGACATGCTGATCTTCGAGGGTAGGTCTCCGAAGCCCGTATACCTGTACGTCCGCGACGACCACGTGGAGCTGATCGACGCCGGCGACGTCTGGGGCAAGACCATCTGGGAAGCCGACGGGATCCTGCGTGCCCGCCACCAGGACCCGAACGTGCGCATCTCATGCGTCGGACGCTCCGCGGAGGCCGGCTGCCTCTACGCGGGCGTGATCAACGACCTGCACCGCGCCGCCGGGCGCTCCGGCGTCGGCACGGTGATGGCATCCAAGAACCTCAAGGCCGTCGTGTGCCGAGGCACCAAGGGTGTGGGCAACGTCAAGGATCCGCTGCGCTTCATGCAGGCGACCGAGGCTGGCAAGAAAGTGTTGCGCGACAACGCCGTGACGGGACAGGGCCTGCCGGCCTACGGCACGCAGGTGCTGATGAACGTCATCAACGAGGCGGGCGCAATGCCGACCTTCAACATGCGCGAGACGCAGTTCCAGGGGGCGCACAAGATCTCGGGCGAGGCCATGCACGAGCCGCGTGCGAGCGACGGCAAGCCGAACCTCACTACGAATGCGGCTTGCTTCGCCTGCACCATCGCCTGCGGGCGCATCTCGAGCATCGACCGCGGCCACTACACCATCAAGAACAAGCCCGAGTACTGGGGCTCATCGGGTGGTCTCGAGTACGAGGCGGCCTGGGCGCTGGGCTCGGACACCGGAGTCGACGATCTCGACGCTCTGACCTATGCCAACTTCCTCTGCAACGAGGACGGTTTCGACCCCATCTCCTTCGGCTCGACCGTTGCTGCCGCGATGGAGCTCTACGAGCAGGGCATCATCACCGGCAAGCAGACCGGTGGGGTCGAGTTCAAGTTCGGCTCGGCGGAGGCACTCACGCGCGCGGCGGAGATGGTCGCAAAGGGCGAGGGTTTCGGGCGCGAGCTCGGCCTCGGCTCGAAGCGTCTGTGCGAGAAGTACGGCCGGCCGGAACTCTCCATGACCGTGAAGGGCCAGGAGTTCCCCGCCTACGACCCGCGCGGCATCCAGGGCATGGGCCTGGCCTACGCAACGTCGAACCGTGGAGCCTGCCACCTGCGCGGCTACACCGTGGCCTCCGAGATTCTGGGCATCCCGGAGAAGACCGACCCGCTCGAGACCGCCGGCAAGCCGGAGCTCGTCAAGGCCTTCCAGGACGCAACCGCTGCCTTCGACTCCGCCGGTATCTGCGTGTTCACATCCTTCGCATGGACGCTCGACGACGTGGCGCCGCAGCTCGATGCTGCCTGCGAGGGTACGTGGACGACGGAGAAGCTGCTCGAGGTCGGCGAGCGCATCTGGAACCTGGAGCGGCAGTTCAATCTGGCCGCGGGCATCACGGGCAAGGACGACACACTGCCGAAGCGGCTGCTCAAGGACGCGGCCAACCTCGGGCCGGCCAAGGGTAAGGTCGCGGAGCTCGGCAAGATGCTGCCGCGCTACTACGAGATCCGCGGCTGGAACGACAAGGGCGTGCCAACGGCGGAGACGCTGGCGCGGCTCGGACTGTCCTGAGGAGGCGGGCATGCGACACGTGATCATCGGCGCGGGCCCGGCCGGCGTGATCGCCGCCGAGCAGCTGCGAATGCTCGACCCGAAGGGCGAGGTGACCTTGATCGGCGACGAGCCGGAGCCGCCCTACTCGCGCATGGCGATCCCCTACCTGCTGATGGACCGGATCGACGAGCAGGGCACCTACCTGCGCAGGGACCCCGCGCACTTCGACAGGCGCGGCATAGAGCTGCTTCAGGACCGCGTGACCGGTGTCGACGCGAAGCGGCACAGGATCACGCTCGCCGGCGGCGCCAGTCTGCCGTGGGACAAGCTGCTCATTGCCACGGGTGCCACGCCCGCTGCGCCGCCGATTCCCGGCGTGGACCTCGAGGGGGTCTCGGCCTGCTGGACGCTCGCGGACGCGCGCTGGATCGCCGCGCGCGCAGGCAAGGGCAGTTCGGTCGTGCTCATCGGCGCCGGGTTCATCGGCTGCATCATCCTGGAGTCGCTCGCGCGTCGCGGCGTGGACCTCACGGTCGTCGAGCTCGAGGAGCGCATGGTGCCCCGGATGCTCAACGCCAAGGCGGCCGGCATGATGCGCCGCTGGTGCGAGCAGCGGGGCGTGGCCGTACGCACGTCGGCCAGCGTGCAGGCGATCGAGAAGACCAGGGGTGGCAGACCTCTGCGCGTGCTGATCGAAGGCGGCGAGGCGATTCCTGCCGACCTCGTCATCCGCGCCACCGGGGTGCGTTCCAACGTTGGATTCCTCGAAGGCAGCGGCATCGCGACGGACCGTGGCGTCGTCGTGGATGAACACCTCGCGGCCAGCGTGCCCAACGTCTACGCCGCCGGCGACGTCGCGCAGGGGCGTGACTTTTCGACAGGGGAGTTCGTCGTCCAGGCGATCCAGCCGACTGCCGTCGAGCACGGCCGGGCGGCGGCGATGAACATGGTGCGGGGGCACGTGCACCCGCAGCGCGGCACGATCAACATGAACGTGCTCGACACGCTCGGGCTCGTCTCTAGCTCGTTCGCGCAGTGGACGGGCGTCGACGGCGGTGACGACGCCGAGATCGACGATCCCGCGCGCTTCCGTTACCTCAGTCTGCAGTTCAGGGACGACGTGCTAGTCGGCGCGACCGCGCTCGGGTTGACCGACCACATCGGTGTCGTCCGCGGGCTGATCCAGAGCGGAACGCGGCTCGGTAGCTGGAAGAAGAAGCTCAGGGCCGACCCGACCCGACTGATGGAGGCCTATCTCGCCAGCACGATGCCGGTGGGACACAACGCCCACGTGCTATGAGGATCACGCTGAAGCTGTTCGCGA
>LJNS01000110.1 GCA_001303245.1 Gammaproteobacteria bacterium SG8_30 | reverse complement strand
GCGGCCCCTGTCGCGTGTGATGGCGGAGCGCATTGCGGCGCTGCGCGAGTGGGCGCGGGACCGGACCGTGCCTGCCGGCTGACGCGTCGGGTCCGTTCGTCGACTTCTCCGGCTGCACGGACGCTCCATCGTGCAGGAGTCCGGAGGCGCCGATCACGATCGCATCGAAGAGGGGCGGGAAGCTCTCGAGGTCGGCCATGACGGCCAGTTCGTCGGAGGAAACGCGCCGGATGCGCGAGGAGGACGGCTGGCCTGACGGCATGTGGCAAAGTCCTGAATCGTGCCAGGCCGCGCCGAAGGCGAGGGAGAGGTCGTGGTCGTTACGCCGGCTTCGACACGCTCAGCGCCGTGATGACCGCGATGAACAGCCACAGCAGGCCGAGCAAGCTCGTCGCACGGACGTACGTGGTCCTGATGGACCGCTCGCGCTCCTCGCTCGTGCCCTCGCGGGCGACCTCGTCCCAGGTCCGGTAGAAGCCCATGAGTGCGAAGCGGATGCCGATCCCGCAGGCGATGACGCCCGCGAAGGCGACAAGCTTCCAGCCGAGCCAGGCGGGCATCGCGCGAATCGCACCTCCCACGGCTGCCATGCCCAGCACCACAAACACCGCGGCGAGAGCGTAGCGGACCATGCGGTCGAGCGCCGCGAGCCGCCGACCCGCGTCGGTCCTCCTGAGACGGTGCGTCGCCTCGACCAGCGACAGCCATGACACGGTGGCCACCGCCGCGCCGATCGCGAGCGGCGCACCGCCTGGAAAGAGGCCGTATAGCGCGGCGAGCACCGTGCCGATTCCCGCCTGCAGCACGAGCGCGTACCGGACGTGCTGGTCCACGTCCATGACGTGGTCCATCAGTCGGTCCCGTTCGGCAAAGGGCATGCCGGAGGACGAGGACACGTACCGGAACGTGCTGTTGATGACCAGCTCCGAGCCGAGCCAATAGCCGAGGATCGCGATGTGGGCAACCAGCAGCGCTTGCAGGAGCATCGGGGAGAAACCGGCAGAGGACGGGTACAGCCCCCGGGGATGATACGGGAGTCGGCCGGCATGTCCCGGACGGCGGGAATCACCCGGGCAAGACGGGAGATCCGGCGGCGGCACACCGCTGCCGCCGGATCGGGATTGCGCAGTGCCTCAGTCCGCGACCGGCACCATGACGTGGGCGTAGGGCGTGCCCTTCCACATCACGTAGGGGCCACCGTTCTCCGGGTCGGTGGGAAGGCCCTCGAGCAGCGCGGGGTCGGGCACGAGGATCATCACGTGCGGCCCCTCGACGACCCACTGGTTGTCGTCGGTGGGACCCTCGGCGAAAGGATCGACGTTGCTCGACCCTTCGTCACCCGCCAGCATGTAGGAGATTCCCAGTCGGTCGACCTCGGGTTCGGTCCGGCTCATCCAGGCGTGGGCCCACGCCATCCAGGGCGCGTCCATGCACATCGGCGCCGTGCCCTTGAGCATCGGCGGCGTGGGCATGCAGGTGTAGGCACCCGTGCCCTCCTTGAGCGTCTTCATCTCCCAGTCGACGACGGCGGCGCCTGCGGCCATGTCGGGGTTGGCGGCCGAGAGCGCATCCGTCACCGGGTCCTCGCCGCCGCGCGTCGGTGGAACGTCGATGGGCACCATCACGTGCGCGTAGGGCGTGCCCTTCCACATCACGTAGGGGCCGCCGTTCTCCGGGTCCGTGGAGATGCCCTCCAGCAGTGCCGGGTCGGGCACCAGGATCATGAGGTGCGGCCCTTCGACGACCCACTGGTTGTCGTCCGTCGGTGCCGTCGCATACGGGTCGATGTTGCTGGCGCCGCTGTCGCCGGCCAGCATGTAGGAGATGCCGACCGTGGAGATGCTGAACTCCTCGCGCTTCTCCCAGGCGTGCGCCCACTTCATCCAGGCGTCGTCCATGCACATGGGCGACTTCAGGCCGGCCTCCAGCAGTTCCGGTGCCGTCGGCATGCAGGTGTAGCGGCCGCTGCCCTGCTTGAGCACGTTGCCTTGCCAGTCCATGACGGAGGCGTCCGCCGCCATGGAGGGCAGCGCCGCCGAGAGCGCCTCGGCGACGAGCTCATCGCCTGTGGCCGGAGTGGTCTCACTGGATGCGGCGGTTTCCTTGGGTTCCGGCGCCTTGCTGCCGCAAGCCGCCAGCGCCAGGCAAATCGCCACTGCAGGTGCGATTACGCACCTCGATGATGATGTCATGAATGTCCCCCTCGAGCGTCGACGCCAGTCCCGGGTCGCGATCTGCAGCCCGTCCAGATGGGCGTCACGCGCCGCCCACTATACGCCTCGGGCGAGGAAGCGCCGTAGCGCGGGCCGTCTCGGCCGATGATCTCCGTCATCTCCTGCTCCTCCCCGTCTACCCCGGTCGGCTGGTGACGGGGCCCTTTCCGCTCGCCGCAGTGACCGGCCGCGTGACTGCAAGCGTGCGACGGCGCGCATCGATCCAGTATCCCCAGCCGACGAGCAGCCACTGTGCCTGTCCTGCCCAGGCGATTGCACGGACCCCGGGAGGCGGCTGCCCGAAGAGGTTCAAGGCGTAGACCAGCAGCAGGCACGCGACAAAGCCGCCGAGCGCCCACGTGCCCGTCGCATTCACGGGTCTGGTGCACCGGACGTAGAGCCAGACGCCCCAGGCGAACAGCGACGTCTCGAGCGCCAACGTGCCCGCCACGGAATTCCACAGGCCCATCCCGAGAAGGGGGCTTGCGCCTGTGTGCAGAGGAAGGTCGGGACGATGCACGACGAGGTCCAGCAGCCAGTGGCTTGGCACGGCCAGCCCGACAACCAGCGCCTCCCGCCCGAGCCGACGGATAGCGAAGTACCCGGTCGCGAAAGCCAGACCCCAGCCGAGCGCAGCCAGAAGGCTGTGGGACCAGGGGTAGTACTCGAAGTCGAGCGGCGTCACGCGCGTGATGCCGGGCTCTATGCGGACGCGCTCCACACCGAGCAGCAGCAGCGTGGGCCAGAGCAAGTCGACGAATTGTGCAGCGAGAAACAGCGTCCCGAGCGACGCCCGCGGCGCCAGCCGTTTTGCTGCGAACCCGACCGCGAAGTGTCCGATGAACATGCGTGTCGCCGACCTCTCCTTGCAGCGTCGGATCCCAGCCCGGGTTCAGCCGCCAGCGCGATCACGTGCAGGATCCGGATCGTCCGACGGATCGCTGCCGCACCATAGCATCCTCGCGAGTCGGGCCGGCAGAGACCTGGAACGTGGCGAGACTGGTGAATGTCCGGGTGCAAGGCGCCGCGTCGCCCGTGCAATGATGTTGCTCCACGCAGCCGCTGCCGCGGGAGCCTTCCATGGCGCGCTTGAAGCTCGAGTTCGCAAACGCCGACGGCCAGAGGCTGGCCGGACTCCTGGAGACCCCGCCCGAGGGCACGACGATCGCGCGCTACGCGCTGTTCGCGCACTGCTTCACCTGCGGCAAGGACATCGCGGCCGCCTCGCGGATCAGCCGCGCCCTCGCCGCCCGCGGCATCGCTGTCCTGCGCTTTGACTTCACCGGCCTCGGCAACAGTGACGGGGACTTCGCCAACACCAGCTTCTCCTCGAACGTGCAGGACCTCGTTTCCGCCGCCGCTGCACTCACGCGAGAGTACCGCGCGCCCGAACTGCTCGTCGGCCACAGCCTCGGAGGTGCGGCAGTGCTCGCGGCCGCCTCGCAACTGCCCGAAGTGAAGGCCGTCGCCACGATCGGTGCACCGGCCACGGCGGATCACCTGCGCCACCTGTTCGCCGGCGAAGTCGACGAGATCGGCCGGCGCGGCGCGTCCACGGTACGGATCGGACTGCGGGAATTCACGGTCAAGCGGCAGTTCCTGGAGGACCTGCGCGCGCACGGCTCGGCCGACCACATCCGCCGCCTGCGCAAGGCGCTGGTCGTGTTCCATTCACCCGTCGACGACGTGGTGCCCATCGAGGAGGCGGCGCGGATCTACGAGGCGGCATTGCACCCGAAGAGTTTCATTTCGCTCGACAAGGCGGACCACCTGCTGAGCCGCACGGAGGATGCCGAATACGTCGCCGCGACCCTGGCCGCATGGGCGAGCCGTTACCTCGGCCTGGAGCAGGAGCCTGCCCGCGACCGCTACGGAGAGCGGCCGGAGGTCGGCCCGCGCGAGGTAGTCGTGACCGAGCTCGACCGCAAGTTCCTGCGCGGCCTGTACAGCGAGCATCACCGCTGGATGGCCGACGAGCCGCAGAGCTACGGCGGGACCAACCTCGGCCCCACCCCCTATGACCTCTTGCTGATGGCGCTGGGGGCCTGCACGTCGATGACTGTGCGGCTGTATGCCCGTCACCAGAAGCTCGCGCTCGACGACGTCACCGTGCGCATGCGGCACAAGCGCATCCACGAGGAAGACTGCGAGGACTGCGGGGACGAGGGGCGCAAGCTCGAGCGGATCGACCTCGAGCTCGATCTCGCCGGGGACCTGAGCGAGGCGGAGCGCGCGCGGCTGGTCGAGATCGCAGGGCGCTGTCCGGTCAACCGGACGCTGACCGGCGAGCTGTCCATCGTCAAGCGGCTCAGAGGCGCCGCGTGACGGACGGGGCCGGTCAGGCCGGCCCCAGCCGCATGGGCAGTGCCGTCAGGCCGTTGCGGGTCTCGATCTCGCCCGTTGCCACGAAGCCGAAGCGCTCGTAGATCGGGATCGCCTCGGGAGTCGAGTTGACCGTGTAGCGGCCTGGATTCCCGTTGCGTCGGCAGACCTCGCGGGCGTGCTCCCAGAGCCGGCGCCCGATGCCGTGGCCGTGCCAGGCCTGGTCGACGAACAGGTGATACAGGTGCGAGTTGTCCCGCATGGCGATCATGCCGACGATCTGGCCTTCGTCCTCCGCGATGTAGTAGTGGTAGTTGCCGCGCATGCGTCCGGTGGTGGCCGCCGGCGTGTTCATCGCGAGGAAGTAGTTGCAGCCGTCGTCCGGCCCGTTGGCAAAGATGGTGTTGCGCGCCGACTGGCGCACGAGCGCCGAGATTGCGGCCGCGTCGGCCGGCGTGGCGTCGCGGATCGAAATCGCCATGCCGATCTCCCCCTACGGATCAGCCAGCTTCGCCGAAGTTGCGTCGCCACACTTCGACGAGCCTGGTCTCCTTGTCCACCGCGTCGGCGATCGCCGCCAGCCTGGGCGCATTGGCGGCGAACCATTCGCGGCCCGGCCTCCAATGAGTCATGACTGCCAGGTACAAGTCCATTGCGGAAAACCGCGAGCCCAGGAACCAGGGACGGCCGGCCGCCTGCTCGACGATGGTCCACAGCCTGCGCGCGTAGGCGTCCACGCTGCGACGGAACGGCGCACGCGCATCCTCGACGTCGACGAAGCGCGACGGATCGTCGGCATAGGTGAAGGTCGGATAGATGTTCGCGACCAGGAACACGAGCCACCGGAGGAAGTCGGGCCGCTCCGCGGCTGCCGGTCCCGGGACCAACTCCTCCGATCCCGTCGCGTCGGCGAGGTGCAGCGTGATGGCCGCGCTCTCGGTCATGACCCGGCCACCGGGGAGCACGAGCGTCGGCACCTGCGTGATCCGGTTGAAGCGGGCGAGTTCCTCCCGCGCCTCGGCCGAGTGGAACAGATCGCCGACGACCTGGCGCTGGTAGTCGATGCCGTACCAGGCCAGCTGGGCCTCGACTATGGCGGAGCCCCAGCCGTCCCGCGCGTAGAGCGTGTACATGCGACTAATATACGACGCCCGGCCGCGTTCCGCGGCGCGGGGAAAAGGGGGGAAGACGCCATGAGTCGCGCAGTCCGTCCGATCGTGAACGTGGAGGAGGCCGAGTACATGGCGGGCGAGCCCGAGCGTCCGAAGATCTTCGACCTGATCGAGGCCCGCGACCGCTGAACGAATGACCGAGCTCCGTATCCGGCGCGCCGGCCCCGCGGACGTCGAGACGCTGGCACCGCTCTTCGACGCCTACCGGCAGTTCTACGCGCTGCCGCCGGACCCGGCGTTGTCGCGAGGCTATCTCAGGGACCGTCTGCAGGGCGATGACTCCGTCGTCTTCATCGCGACCATCGACGGCGGCCAGGCGGTCGGCTTCGTCCAGCTCTACCCGACCTACTGTTCCCTCGCCGCGGCCCGGGTCTTCGTGCTCTACGACCTCTGGGTACAGCCGGATGCGCGGCGTCGGGGCGTGGCTCAGGCGCTGATGAGTGCGGCACGCGACCACGCCCTGCAGGCCGGCGCCGTCCGCCTCGACCTCATGACGGCTCGCTCGAACCTCCCCGCCCAGCGGCTCTACGAATCGCTCGGCTGGGTGCAGGACGTGAGGTTCTACGCCTACAGCCTGCGGCTGCACGGCGGTGCAGTCGACGGGAAGGAGTGACCCGGTGCCGGCTCACCAGGATCCCGGTCGTGCCACCGGCAGTCCCGCCACCTCCCAGCCCAGGATGCCCCCGGCGAGGGACATCGGCGTGACGAACCCGAGCCGCTTGAGAGCCTCCGCCGCGAGGGCCGACCGGCCGCCGCTCAGGCAGTAGAGCACCACGGGACGGTCCCGGTGGGACAACTCCTCGGCGGTGCGCCCGGCGACGGCCGGATGGCCGTCGACCTCGAACTCGAGCAATCCGCGCGGGATGTTGACGGCGCCGGGAATGTGCCCGTCGGCGAACTCGTCCGGCTCGCGGACGTCGACGATGGGCGTGCCGCTGCCGAGCAGCGGGGCCAGTTCATGCGGCGCCAGCTCGAGGATCTGGGCACGGGCAGCGGCAATCAGGTCGTGTGCAGATAACGTCACGGACGGAACCCCCCGTTCCCGCCGAATGTACGGGCTGCCGGCGCGCGCGGTCCAATGCCCGCAGGCGGGGTGCTCATTCCGGTTGGTTCTGGCGGGCAGGGGCGCCGTGCCGCATCGTAGCCCGGGTCGAGGAAAAGCCCGGCTGGCACGACAATCGGCGAACGATACCGGATCCGGGCCGCAGGGGAAATACGAGATTGGCGAGCCCCGGGGGGCGGCGGGCTGGGGTACCCTCGGGCCGAAAACACGGGAGGTATGGAGGACTCGACCCATGCACGACGAACTGACGACGCTGCCGAGCGTCGGCCCGAGCATTGCCGCGGATCTCAGGCACCTCGGCGTTCACTCCATCCGCGATCTCGCCGAAGCCGACGCGGAGAGCCTGTTCGAGCGCCTGAAGCAGATCACCGGCCACGACCACGACGCCTGCGTGCTGTACTCCTTCCGTTGCGCCGTGTACGCGGCGCGCACGCCGGAGCCCGAGGAGCATCTCCTCAAGTGGTGGAACTGGAAGGATCGCCGCCTCGACGACTGAGTACGGCGGGCATGGTTCCCCGCCGCATGACGGCCGTGCGCCCACGGGCCGGCGCGACTCGTTCCGGCCCGGGGCCGCGTTGATGTCCTACCCACGATGACCGATCGCGAAGAGCAGGACGGCAGCTTGCCGGCCGCCGCGATCGTGGCGCTGAATCAAGGCCGCTTCATCGATGCGATCAAGCTGACCCGCGAGGCCGAGCAGGGGCTCGGGCTGGCGGCGGCCAAGGAGCGCGTCGAGGCCTACGTCGCGAAAGATCCGATGCTCAAGGCGCAGGTCGAGCAGCAGCGGGCCGAGACCAGGCGCCGGCTCGTCCGCTGGGTGCTGGTCATCGACGTCGTGATCGTGGCCGTGCTCGTCTGGTACTTCTTCCTGCGCTGAGCCGGCCGCGGCTCAGCTGCGCGGATAGCCGATCTCCTTCAGCGAAGCCTCGATCTCCTTGAGCACCGCCGGGTCGTCGATCGTCGCCGGCATGCTCCACTTGGCGCCGTCGGCGATCTTGACCATGGTTCCGCGCAGGATCTTCCCGGATCGCGTCTTGGGCAGCCGTGTCACCACCTTGGCCTGCTTGAATGCCGCGACCGGCCCGATCTGCTCGCGCACGCGGGCGACGAGCTCGGCGACGATGTCCTTCTCCGGGCGCGAGACGCCGGCCTTCAGCACGACGAGCCCCAGCGGCATCTGCCCCTTCATCATGTCCGCGACGCCGAAGACGGCGCACTCCGCGACGTCCGGGTGTCCTGCCAGCACTTCCTCCATCGCTCCGGTGGACAGGCGGTGACCGGCGACGTTGATGACGTCGTCGGTGCGACTCATGATCCACAGGTACCCGTTCTCGTCCTTGATGCCGGCGTCGCCGGTCAGGTAACAGCCCGGGAACTGCGACAGGTAGGACTCGATGAAGCGCTTGTCGTTTCTCCACAGCGTGGGCAGGCAGCCCGGCGGCATCGGCAGCTTGATCACGATGCTGCCGAGCTCCCCGGCCGGCATGTCCTCGCCGTTCTCGCCGAGCACGCGCACGTCGTAGCCTGGCATCGCGACCGCGGGCGAGCCCGGCTTGATCTCGAGCGGCTCGACGCCGAGCGGGTTGGCCGCGATGGCCCAGCCGGTCTCCGTCTGCCACCAGTGATCCACGACCGGCTTGTCGAGCATCGTGCGGGCCCAGTTGAGCGTCTCCGGGTCGCAGCGCTCGCCCGCCAGGAACAGCGCCGTCATGCCGGAGAGGTCGTACTGGTGCAGCAGCTTGCCTTCCGGGTCCTCCTTGCGGATCGCGCGGAACGCAGTCGGCGCAGTGAACAGCACCTTGACGCCGTGCTCCGAGATGACGCGCCAGAACGCACCGGCGTCCGGCGTGCCGACCGGCTTGCCTTCGTACATCACCGTCGTGCAGCCGGCGAGCAACGGGCCGTACACGATGTAGGAGTGACCGACGACCCAGCCGACGTCGGACGCAGCCCAGTAGACGTCGCCCGCCCCCACGCCGTAGATGTTGCCCATGGTCCAGTGGAGCGCGACGGCGTGCCCGCCGTTGTCGCGGACCACGCCCTTGGGCTGTCCGGTGGTCCCCGACGTGTACAGGATGTAGAGCGGATCGGTCGCCTCCACGGGTACGCAGCCCGCCGGTTCCGCCTGTGCGACCGCCGTGTCCCAGTCGTGGTCGCGACCGGCGGTGAGCGGCGCCTCTACCTGCGGGCGCTGCTTGATCACGCAGGCGTCGGGTTTGTGGGCGCTGAGGCGGATCGCCTCGTCGAGCAGCGGCTTGTAGGGAATCACGCGGTTCGGCTCGATGCCGCAGGACGCGGACAGGATCATCTTCGGCTGCGCGTCGTTGATGCGCGTGGCGAGTTCCGGCGCGGCGAATCCCCCGAAGACCACGGAGTGCACGGCCCCGATCCGCGCGCAGGCCAGCATGGCGATGGCCGCCTCCGGGATCATGGGCAGGTAGATGAGCACGCGGTCGCCCTTCGCGACGCCGTGTGCAGCGAGCACGCCCGCGAGTGCCGCTACCTCGTCGCGCAGCAAGGTATAGGTGAACTTCCGCTGCTGCCCGGTGATCGGGCTGTCGTAGATCAGGGCGAGCCGGTCGCCGTGCCCGGCCTCGATGTGCCGGTCGAGGGCGTTGTAGCAGGTGTTGAGCCGTCCGCCGGGAAACCAGCGACCCGCGGGAGGACTGTCCGGGTCGAAGACCTTCGTCCAGCGCTTCTCCCAGTGCAGCGCCAGCGCGGCCTCTCCCCAGAAGCCCTCCGGGTCCTTCAGCGAGCGCGCATAAATCGATCGATAATCGCCCATGGCGGTCCCTCCCCCGTGACCCGGCGGTCGTTTGGGCTCAACGGTACCGGGGCGGGTCCGCATCGCACCATTAGCCATTCCGCTAAGCTCGACACTGCGTCGCGGCTTGCGAGGCGCGAGGTCCGCACAGGAGGCCGTCATGCTCAAGGTGCTCGGTCGAAACAACTCGAGCAACGTGCAGAAAGTACTCTGGTGCCTCGACGAGCTCGGCCTGCCATTCGAGCGCGAGGACGTGGGCGGCGCCTTCGGCCGGAACCGGGACCCCGGGTACCTCGCGCTGAACCCGAACGGGCTCATCCCGACGCTGGTGGACGCGGGGCGCGTCCTCTGGGAGTCGAACACGATCCTGCGCTACCTCGCGGCGAGCTACGACACGGGGGAGTTGTGGGAGCCGGATCCGGCCCGGCGTGCCGTGGGCGAGAAGTGGATGGACTGGCAACTGTCGGTGCTGGCGCCGCCGATGACGCCCTTGTTCGTGCAACTGGTCCGCACGCAGGAGACGGAGCGCGACGCGGCGCTCGTCGCCAAGTCGGCCTCGAAGGCCGCTGCGGCCTTCCGGATCCTCGACCAGGCGTTGCGCGATGCGCCGTGGCTCGGCGGGCCGCGATTCACGATCGCCGACATCCCATGCGGGGTCCTGGCCTACCGAGGACTGGTACGCCCGGCTGTCGGTCCGGCCCGCGTACCGGCGGCAGGTGATGACCGGCCTGTCCTGAAGACGATGGCGGACTCCGTCAGACCGTCGTGAGTCCAGGCGTGGGGATCCAAGAGGACCCGTCGGCCTCCGCGGCGTCGTTCGGAGGACAGGCAGCCGGCGCCGCACACGGCAGCTCATGCCGCACGGTTCTTTCCACATTCCCGAGGCAAGAAGCGAGAATCGCCGCCGGAGGTTCCCGAGATGCCAATCGTGGAAAGGTTCGCCGGCGCGGTCGGCCGCACGCCGCTCATCCGCCTGACGCGGCTGTCGGA
>LJNS01000109.1 GCA_001303245.1 Gammaproteobacteria bacterium SG8_30 | reverse complement strand
TGTCGATCTTCTCGACCGGGATCAGCAGGTTCTGGCACTTCTCCCTGATCGTGCTCGAGGAGCTGTTGACGAACCAGATGCGGTGCCCGGCGACTGCGTTGCACGCCATCTGGCCGATGTGCACGACGTTGTCGAAGATGATGATCCAGCGCTCGTCCGTCTGGCCGGGCTGGGTCAGGAAGCTGAAGTTGGTGGTCAGCGGGTTGCCGGCCGGGAAGTTCCTGACCGTACAGTTCCGGTCGATCTGGATCTGGCTCGGCGCCGCGACGACGTCGCCGTCGATGAGGCCGAAGTACGGCGCGTCGGAGCAGTTGACGGCGAGCGCGGGGAAGGCCGACCCCAGCAGGAGCGCGAACGCAGCGAGCTGCAGCCAGATCCAGCTGCCTCTCCTCGTCACGTCGTTCGTCTCGCCACAAGTCATCGCTGCCCTCGTTCCTCTCGCCTGCGCGCTGGATTCGCTCGCCGAGGGGACCGTGGCAACCTGCCTGTGTAGGGCTGGATTCCGGCGGTCCCGCTGTCATGGGCCCCGGAGGAGGGCCTGTAGACCGGTGACTTTGCGTCGCCACCTTTCGATGGCTTTGCCTTTGTCAAAATCGCGTCGCGGCTATGTGTTCTCTGTCGTCGCTATCCGTGTCCCTGTCGGGTTCCGTTGATGGGCCTACCTCGACCGACCCCCGCCCGGTGCCTCGCTCAGGCCGCCGGCAGGAAGTCGATCGGGTAGACAATGGTGAGGGCCTGTACGCCCTCCTTCGCCCCGAAGTCGATGCCGAGTACGCGGTCGACCACCTGGGTCGCCAGCACCGGCGCGTCCATGTCGGACTCGTAGAGCTCGCACATCGACACGCTGCCGTCGGGCTCGATCGTCAGGCGCAGGATCATCTGGCCCTTGAGCGTGGGGTCCTTGCGCAGCTCGCGGTTGTAGAGCCGGTAGAACGCCGCCTTGTAGCGGTCGAAGACGATCTGGATCTCCTCGTCGGTCCGGGACAGGCCCGGCCCGCCGCTCGCACGCGGCCGGTCGCTGCCGCCTCCGCCGCCGCCGATCTGGCCGATGGCGCTCGTCGCGCGGCCGACCGCCACGCCGTGCATGCCGCCGCCGCCGCCACCGGCGCCACCGTTGCCGCCCCCGCCGACGTTGCGGCTGAGCGAGGCCAGGTTGATGCCCCCGCTCGAGCCCGGCGCGTTGCTGGTCAGCATCGCCCGTGCGGGCGGCTGGTCGTTCGAGTCGTCGGTGCCGCTGAAGCGCGCGCCCTCGCCGAGCTTCGGTGCGACGTCGCCCTTGGCGAGTCCCGCGAACTTGTCCTTGAAGGCGAGGATGCCGGCCTTCTCCACGCGCCTCTGCGGCTTTGGGTCCGCCGCGGCGTACATCGGCGCATCGGGCACGGGATCGCGCGACTGTTCGGTGGGCTTGGGCTGCTCCTCCGGCTTCGGCTGGTCCTTCTGCTCCTCCGGCTTGGGCTGCTCCGGCGTCGCCTCCGCCAGGGCCGGCTGCGGCTTGGGCAGCTCCTTGCGGACGAGCTGCGCCAGGCGATCCGGCACGTCCTCCGGCTCGAAACGCTTCGGCAGAGGCAGGTCGACCATCGGCAGGATGGCGGCCGCCAGCAGGCTCGCCGCCAGCGCCGCGACCAGCGACTTGCGCAGGCGCCAGTCGTCCTCACCGCCGTGCGACCACGGCATGACTGCGGGACGCGCCGGCACCTCGCTGATCTCGCGCTCGACGATCCACTCGAGCTTGCGCCGTTCCTCCTGCTCGCGGAGCTGGTACAGGTCCTCGCCGAGGATCTCGAGCGACTCCTCGTGGTCCGCCATGCGGTCCAGGACCCCCTGCCGGTGCGTGTCGAGCGCGGCGAGCTCCGCGTTGAACGCGCTCGCCCGCTCGCGCACGCGGTGCAGGATGCCGGCCGCCTGCTCGGGCTCCACCCGATCGCCCCAGAACAGCGACGCTGCACCGAGCTCGCCCAGGCGCTCGAGGGAGGTGCAGGCCGCATCCAGCAGCTCGTGCTGGGCCCGGCGCGGTGCCAGCGCCTCGAGGTCGTCGTCGACCTCGCGCAACTCGGTCGCGAGCTCCTGCAGCTTTCTGCGGATCTCGGCGGCCTGGGCCCGCAGTTCCTGTTCTTGCTGAGTCAAGTCTTCCACGTGGCCGCTCCCCATCAGGAGGTGGTCTGCGTCGCTTTCTGCATCACCGCCAGCGAGACCCGGGTGTAGCCCTCGCCCGTGCAGGTGGCCATGATCTTCTTGATCACGTTGAAGGGCACCGTCTTGTCGGCGAGTACGGTGACCTCCTGGCTCTCCGCCACGGCCTTGGTGCTGAGCCCGATGACGTTCCCGGCGAGCTCGGCGAGCCGAACGCTGATCGGCTCGATGCGCTCGCTGTTGGTCGCAGCGATGTCGGCGATTCGCGCCACCGGCACGCCCTGCACCAGGACGTCTTCCGTACCGACGAAGATCACGACCGTCTCGCGTGGCTTGGCCTCCACAATCGAGTCCGGCAGTGTGATCTGCTTCGGCTGCTGCAGCACTTCGGTGGTCGCAGAATTGACCAGCAGGAAGAAGACCAGGATCGTGAACACGTCCATCAGCGACGTGAGGTTCAGCTTCGGGATGGCGCGCCGGTTGCGGGACATCCGCCTGATGCGGCGTGAGCTTTTCATGGCGCGTCTCCGATGGATATCGCCGTGAACAGTTCGGCACGGGCGAGCTGCCCGGCCGGGTCCTCCGTCTCGATCGTCCGCACGGTGTCCATGACCTGGATCAGGTGGTCGTAGGCGATGTGAGGCTCGAGCAGCACGGATGCGTCCTGCTTGTCCGGATACTGCTGCTTCACCGCCACGAGGTACTCGGAGAGGGTTTGCAGGTCATAGCCGCCGTCGACGTTCGGGATTGCCGCGATTACCTGGTGGCCGTCCATGATCTCCAGGCCTTCGTCACGCACCACGACCTCGAGCCGGAAGGCGGGACCTTCCGAGGACGAGTCCTGGGTGCTCGGCAGGTCGAGCTCGACGATCGTGATCCGCGAGAACACCGCGGTGATCAGCAGGAACGGCACCAGCACCACCATCAGGTTCATGAAGGTGGTCATGTCGAGCTCGGACGCCTCGTGTCGAGTGCGCCTGTAGTGGTGTGCCCTCCTTGCCATGGCTGCTACACCGCGACCTGGCGCTTGGCCATCGCCGTGATGACGTTGAGTGCCTTGACCGAGGCCATCTCGAGGCCGTCGACGATCTCGCCCGTCTTCGCAGTGAGCACCGAGTGCAGCACGAGCAGCGGGATCGCGGCTATCAGCCCGAAGGCAGTCGTGTTCATGGCGACCGAGATGCTCGCGGACAGCAGGTCCGCCTTCTCGGCCGGGTTCGCGTTCGCGACCGCCGTGAAGGCCTGGATCAGGCCGACGATCGTGCCGAGCAGGCCGAGCAGCGTGGCCACGGAAGCCGCCAGCGCGATGTAGGCCGTGCGCTTCTCGAGCTGCGGGATGATCTCCATCATGCTCTCTTCCATCGCGATCTCGATGTCCTCGCGACGGCGCACCGCGCCCTGCCGTGCGAGCCCCATGCTGAGCAGGCGCGAGACGGTCGAGTCGTCGCTGTTGGCGAGTTCGCGGGCCTCGTCGAACTTGCCCTCTGCGAGCGTCGGCTGCAGCTTGTCCCAGGTTGCCTCGTTCTTGCGCCGGATCTGCACCAGCGTCAGGTAACGTTCGACCGCGATCGCGGCGCCGACCGCGAACACGATCAGGATCGGGTACATGAACGCACCCCCGGTCACGAAGAACCTCACCACCGAATAGAAACCGTCCATCTTCAAACCCTCCTGTACCTAAGCCTCTCCAACCGGGCGGCTCGCGCCGCCTTGCGGGCCGACGGCCCGCCAAAGCCTCATTCCGTACTGATCTCGTAGTAGCCGAGCTCCCGCGTGAAAACGTCCTTGTCCACCGGTCGCCTGGAATCGTCGAGCATCGACTCGACGGCGATCGACTCGCCCAGCTCCGAGCTCTTCCACGGAACGATGACGAGCGACTTGGGCGCCTCCTGGTTGCCCAGGATGGACATTCCCGAGATGCTCCGTGGGCCGCTTTGTGCCGGCGCCTCGGCCTTGGCCACGCGCTCCGGCTGCTCTTCCGACGGCGCCTCGTCGGCGATCGCGACGGAAGGCAGCACCAGCAGCGCGGCAACGATCCATCTTGCGGTCATGGGTTCCCCCCTTGCGCGGTCCGGTTGCGCAACTCCGCGATCCACTTCGTGACCTCCTCGTCGCCCGGCACAGCGCGTGCATAGGCCTCGTAGTGCTCGAGCGCGCAGCCCGGCGCGCCGAGATACAGGTCGCACAGCACGCCCAGGTTGCGGTGCGCATAGTGGAAGTCGGGGAACACGCTGAGCGCCGACTCGTAGCTCCGCCGGGCGGCTGCGAACTCGCCCTTGCGGCGTTGCACGAGGCCAAGCTCGTTGTAGGCCACCGGGTGGCGCGGATTCAGCTCGAGGGCCCGCCGCAGGCTATCTTCGGCCAGGTCGAGCTCGCCGCGGCGGGCGTAGGCGATCCCGAGGTTGATGTGCGCCGCGGTCGCCTGCGGAGCCTGCTCGGTGACCTGCTGCAACGTGGCGATGCCGGAGTCGTAGCGTTCCTGCTCGACCATCCGCACCGCAGCGTCGTAATCGGACTGCACGGCCGCGCTGACCTTCACCTTCTGGGTCATGACGAAGCCGCCGGGCTGCGCCTCGACCTCCACGCGGGTGGGCTCGGGCAGCTCCGCCTTGCGGTTCGTCGAGGCCGCACCCCGGGCGGTCCCCGCCGCGACCAGCAGTCCGAGCAGCAACAGGACAGCGGCCGTCGAGAGGCTGCGAACGATCCGTGCCGGGCGCATCATGGAGCCTCCACCTGACGCTCCGTCTCGGCGGGCATCTCGGCCTGCGTCTCGGCCTGCGTCTCGCCGCCCGGCGCGACGGCGGGCGCCGGCTCGGGGCGAATGGTCAGCTCGGCCGCGACCACCGGGGAGGCGGCGTCCTCGGCCACGACCGCCGGCACGTCCGCCGCCGGCGAACGATAGGCATAGGTCTCGATCGAGGGCAGGAAGCCCGCGCTCAGCTCGTCGCGGGCGTAGCGCCCCGGCACCAGCGCGGCCAGATGACCAAGGCTCTTCTCGGTCCAGGCGTTGAACACCCCTGCCTGTAGCAGCTCGAGGTTCTTCTGGTGCACCTCGATGGCCTGCTCCTCGAAGGGGAAGGCCTCCTCCTCGAGGGCGAGCTCGTAGTCGGCGAGGTCGGCGGGCGCGAGGTCCGCCGGCCGTTCCGACTCCATGAGCGAACGACTGAACTGCATGTAGGTTTCGGCGATGTAGAAGGTCGCGGCGGCGGTGACGTCGGCCAGCTCATAGTCGACCAGCCCGCCCAGCGCGGCGATCAGCGCGTCCATGAGGGTCTGCTTGCGCTGCAGGCTGACGTCGAAAGGCTGCGAGAGCCTGACTGCCACGAATTCGCCGTAGAGACGCTCGGCCAGCACCAGCGCGGAGCGGCCGGCGATGGTCCGCGTGCGACCGGTGCGGTCCGCGCCTGCGCCCGCATCGACGCGCACGATCTCCTCGAGCTCGTCGTAGTAACTGGCCTCGTCGTTCGCCGCCTTGTGGATCGCAGCGATCTTTGCGCGGGTCACGACGGCGGTCTCGACCGGCCTCTCGAACTCGTCGACGTACTGCTCATAGGACCGCAGTGCATCCTGCGCCTCGCCAGCCTGCTCGTGCAGCCCACCAGCCACCAGCAGCGCCTCCGCACGCAATGCGGGATCGTCCGACTCCGAGGCCACGCGTCCGTATTCGCTCGCCGCCATGCCGAGCTCGCCGTTCTCGCGTGGTCCGGGTGGGCGCTGCGGAACTCGTCGAACACCTTCGCCGCGGCGGTCCAGTCCTCGAGCCTGACGAGGGCGGCGCCGGCGTCATACTCAGCCGCGGCCCGGATGGTCGAGGCCGGGGCCAGGTCGCGGATGCGCAGGAAGTGGCCGGCGGCCGTGCGGTAGTCGCCGGCCTCGTTGGCGATTTCGCCCTGCTTGTAGATGGAGGCGGCGTAGTTGTCGACGAAGGCGGCTCGCGTCTCGTCGTCCTGCGGGGTCAGCCCCAGCACCTCGCCATAGGCATGCTCCGACTGCGGGTACTCCTCCAGATCGAAGGAGGCGTGCGCCACCACGATCCAGGCCGAGCGGCGGATCGGCAGCTCCGCGGCCGGATAGTTGTCCACCACCCGCTGCGCGGCGATCCGGGCACGGGCGAGGTCCTTCATCCCGTAGAGGTCATCGGCGGCCGCGCCGAGCACCGCCGCCGCCTGGTCGTGGTCCGGGAAGGTGTCGGCGAAGCGGATCGAGCTCTCGACCGCCTGGCGCCTGACGACGTCCTGCTGGGCCTCCGCCGCGACCTTGAGGTTCTCGCGGTGCGAGTAGATCGCCGCATAACCGGCTGCCGAGGACTGTCCGTGCGTCGGGTAGTCGTAGGCGGTGCGCTCGTACTCGAGCGCCGCCTGCCCGAAGTCCGCGTTCTCGAGCAGCAGGTCGGCGAGCTGATAGTTCATCGCCGGCGAGTCCGCATCCGTCGGGAACGAGCTCAGGAACTCCCGGTACCACTGCAGCGCCTCGCCGTAGTGGGCGGGCTTCTCGTCGGCGAGCGCCTCGTCCTGGTACTGCGCGTGGTAGTGGTTCGCCAGGTCGCGGAGGTTGGTCTTCAGGAAGCCCAGCACCTCCGGCGACTCCGCGGGGTCGAAATGCCGCCAGTAGTCGGCCTTGAGTCCGTAGCGGGCCGCGAACTCCTTCTTCGACTCGAGCACGAGCTGCGGGAACTCTCCCTTGGTGAACACCTCAACCACGCGCATGCCGAAGCGCGGCGACTCGCGGTGGAAGGGATACAGGTCCTCGAAGGCGCGGTAGGTCTTGGCCGCGTCGTCGTAACGCAGCTTCTCGAGGTAGTACTCGCCGAGGTTGCCGTAGATGCGGTCCTCGTAGTCGCGGTGCCCGAACTCGCCGAAGTACTCCTGCACGACGTCGGAGCCGCCCAGGTTGCTGAAGCTGAGGCTGATGACCCGGAAGGTGTCGGTGACGCGGCGCTCGTCGTCCTCGGACTGGTGGTGGTCGAAGTCGTAGCCGATCGACACCTTGTAGTCGAGCAGCGCCGTGTATTGGTGCAGCGCCTCCTCGTAGAACTCCTGCTTGTAGAAGGTCCAGCCGAGCTTGTACAGAGCGAGCTCGTGGTAGGAGGACGAGGGCCCAAGACTGATAACGGCCGCGTAGGCCGACTCGGCGTCGCGGTACTTGCGACGCGTGAAGAAGAACTCGCCGCGGCGGAACTGCACTTCGTCGTAGCGCCCGGAATACGGGTACTCGACGATGAGGCGGTCCATGGTCGCCATGGCGTCTTCGGTGCGCCCGAGCTCGTCGTAGGCCCGCGCCATCTGGTAGAGCACCTGGTCGTTGTGCTCGTAGCCGGGATATTCCGTCAGCAGCTGCTCGTAGAGGGCGATGGCCTCGAGCGGCCCGGTCGGCACGGCTGCACCGTCTGCCATCTGCACGCTCGATTCCGTTCCGCCCTCGCCGGCCGAGAGGCCCTGCGCGGCCGTCGTGCGCGCTTCGAACTCGAGGTCGGTCTCGACGTCGCCTGCTGTTCCACTGACCGCGAGCATCGGTCCGTCCGAGGGCGCCCCGGCCGGCTCGGCCGGCTCCTGCGCCCGTTGCGGTGCCGCCATCTCGCGCGGCTTGCCGTCGCCCGCCCGGATGCCGAACTCCTTCTCGATCTGCAGGTCGGCGAGCCGCCGCATCGCCTCCGGCGTGAGCTCGGTCTCGGGCGTCTCGTTCAGGAAGCGGCGGTAGGCCTCCATTGCCTTATCGAGGCCCTGCTCGACGTGCACGTCCTGCACGTCAGGCTCGACCTTGCGAAGCTCGGACAGCGTCTGCTTCGGCGCCGGGCCGCTCGCACAGCCGGCGGCGAAGACGGCGCTCAGGGCAGCGGCGAGGAGGCCCGGGCGCATCAACGCACCTCCCCGATCTGCTCCACGCCCATGGCGCGGTCGTAGCTGTCGGCCACCGCGTAGCGGGCCTGCGTCTGCAGCGACACCAGCCGCTCGCGGCGGGCCTTGAGCTGGTTGATCGCCACCGTCTCGATCAGGTGCCCCTGGCGCGCCATGACGAGGTCGACTCGCTGGAGGGCGGCATCCACCCGCTTGCGCAGCCGGCCGATCTGGGTGTCGTATCCGACGTAGCTGTGGGTCGCCGCCTGCCGCGTGCGCACGAAAGCCTGGTACTGGCGATCGAGCGCCTCGATGTGCTCGTTCAGCTCGTGCAGGTGGGTGTGAGCGACGGTCAGGCGCTCGTGGTACTCGGTCCTCAAGCGCCACGTGATGGCGCCCTGCAGGCGCGCCACTCGCGGCAGCAGCGCCTGCGCGGTCGGGCTCGGGTCGAGCTCCAGCTGCTCGCGCAGCGCGGCCAGACGCTCGCTCGTCACCCGCTCCTCTTCGGTCGCGAGAAGCTCCGGGCGCGGCGCGGTCAGGAGCCCCTGCAGCCGGTCGGCCAGGTGCCGGCGCTGCTCCAGGCGTGCGCGCATTTGCGCATCCAGCTCGCGGAACTGGGCATCGACCTCGGGAAGCTGCGGGTCGTAGAACTCGCCGCGCAGCCGGATGATGTCCTCGAAGGCGTCGAAGCTCGAC
The DNA here is from genome assembly GCA_001303245.1 of Gammaproteobacteria bacterium SG8_30. Lineage (GTDB taxonomy): Bacteria > Pseudomonadota > Gammaproteobacteria > Steroidobacterales > Steroidobacteraceae > SG8-30. The sequence continues at coordinate 2,218 of LJNS01000109.1, read as the reverse complement.
TGCCAGGAGACGAGCTTCGAGCGCAGGTCCTCGAGGTCGAGGTAGTTCTGCAGCGCCGTCTGGAAGTCGTGCGAGGCCATCAGCTGCATCAGGTAGAAGGTCTCGGGCGCCTCCGGCAACGTGCGCAGGCGGATGACCCAGTTCTTGTCCTGCTGGATCTCCTCGCGCACCAGCGCCTCGAGGAAGCGACCGTCGCGGATGCTGTCGACGGAGGCGTCCACGCGCTCGATCTGCACGCTGTAGGATTCGAGCGCGCGGCCGAAGAGCACGGCGGCGCGACCGTGGGCATTCAGGCTCGCATAGGCCTGGGGCACGGCGAGCAGGGCCTCCTGTACCGCCGCGTCGGTCTGCTCGCGCTCGGCCAGCAGGTTCCAGGGCACGAGCGCGCGGTCGAAGCGCTCGGCAGAAGCCTCGGACCAGCCGGCGCGCAGCAACGCCTGGTTCGAGAACGGCCCCTCGAGGCGCACGCGGTCGAGCGTGCGCTCGGCCCGGTCGAAGTCTCCGGTCTCGTAGAGCAGCGTGCCGAGTACCAGGTTCGCCTTGTCGCGGATCGCCTGGGCAGGGGCATCCGGCGCATCGATCCGCCCGGCCTCGTCGAGCTGCTCGACGGCCGCGGTGAGTTGCCCGTCCTGCAGCAGCGCAATACCCAGGTTGTAGGCCACGAACCCGGCGAGGTCCTCGCCGGCCTTGAGGTCCTCGAGCACCGTGACCGCCTCGCTCGGCCGCCCGGTGGCCAGGTAGACGTTGGCGCGCAGGAACTCGACGTCGTCCTGGATCGCCTTGGGCACCTCGCCCTGGATCCGGCCGAGGGCCTGCAGCGCCTCATCCAGCTGGTCCTTCTGGAAGTGGATGCGCGCCAGCCGGAAGGCGGCCTCGTTGCGCACGGCCTCGTCGACGTCCGCCTCGAGCACCCGCCTGATCGCGCGCCCCGCGCGGTGGTGCATGCGGTAGTTGAGCTCGAAGTCGCCGACCGAGAACTCGGCGCCGTTGATGTGGTAGTTGAGCGTGTCCAGCTCGGGCTCGTCGAGCCCATGGTACTGGGCGAGCTCCGTGTCGAGCCGCTGCAGCGCCTCGAAGAACTTGCCCTGGTTCGCCTCGAACAGCGCCTCGCCGAAATAGAGGTCGCGGAGCTCATCGCCCGCGGCCGGACCTGCCGCGAGTGCCGCAGCCAGTGCAACGCCGAGCAGCCGGAAAGGCGCTCGAGTCATGCCTCACCAGTCTCCGACGGTGATCGGGGCTTGCCCGGCGATGGTCAGGCCCACCAGCTTGGGCTCCACGCCCTTGTGGAAAGTGAACTGCTCGGTGCGGGCGTATTCCTCGCCGCCCTCCTGCTTGCCCTCGACCTGCACCTCGAGCTGGTGGTCGCCGGTAGGCAGGTTGCCGACGTACAGGCGCTGCACGCCGCCGGAGCGCAGCGCGTCCAGCTCCTTGAAGCTGTAGATGTAGTGCGCGACCAGCTGGCCGTTGATGCTGCCGGAGGGGTAGAGCAGCTTTTCCTCGAGCAGGCTCAGCTCGGAGGCGATGCTGAGCACGTCGGACTTGATCTCCTGGACCTGCTCGTCGAGGCCTTTCATTTGCTGCCGGTCGCTTTCTCCGGCCGACCAGGAGGGCGCAGCGCCGACGACGAGGAGCAGGCCGAGCGCAAGGGAGCACAGGCTCGCGCCGAGACGCTCGAAGGCTCTGCTGCCATGGTGTTCCTCGTGGCACTCGCCCTGCGATTCGATGGGCAAAGCAACCCGAGGCAGTCCGCGACTGATCCGGATTCCGGCGGTCCCGCTATCGTGGGGCCCGGAGGCCCTGTAGACCGGAGACTTTGCGTCGCCCCCTTTCGGTGGCTTTGCCCTTGACTGAATCTCCGGCGAACTATCCTCCTTTCGGCAGAGCTATGTGAAGTGACCCGCGTCGCAGTTTCCCGGCCAATGTGACGGGGCTCGGCCAAACTGGACCTGCAGCGCCACAAGCGCAGCCGCAGCTTCACATAAGCGGCAGTCGGCGCCCTGCCGGCCCGGGATTGCATGGATCGCAGGCCGTCGAGCCGCCAGGGACCAACGCAAGGATGACTACCCCATCCGGCGTGCCCCCTTTAATGCGAAGGGCCGTCGGTTTAAGCTAGCTCAAGCTAGATCTTCCGGAACGGAGCTTTCACCGCCATGAAGCGGGCACTCCAAATCGGCGCATTCGAGGCGAAAAACCGCCTCAGCGAACTGCTGCAACGGGT
>LJNS01000039.1 GCA_001303245.1 Gammaproteobacteria bacterium SG8_30 | reverse complement strand
AGCGTCTCCTCGACGCCCTGCTCGTTTTCCCCGACCGCGATGAACGCCATTTCGCGCTCGTAGTCGATCTGGGTGAAGCGGGCCATTTCCGAGGCCGGCAGCTGCCGGACCATCCGGAAGAACCGCGCGTGCATGTCGGCCGGCGTGTTCTTCGCGAGGAAGGTCTCGTGCCGGGGCCGGTCCTCGGGCCGGATGGGGCGCAGCAGCAATGACCGGCCCTCGAACTCGATGGTCGTCTCCAGGTGCTTCGGGTACGGCCGGATCGCAAAGCGCTGCGTGCCCTTCGTCGCCGCGCGTTCGACGCGGACGCGCGCGTCGAGGGCGACGACCCCGTGCGCATGCGCGAGCAGCGGGTTGATGTCGAGCTCCACGACCTCGGGCAGGTCCGAGATGAGCTGCGAGAGCTTGACCAGCGTGAGCTCGATACCGCGCCTGTCCGAGGCCGGACGGCCGCGGATCCCGTCCAGCAGCCGCGCTACGCGCGTGCGGCCGACGAGCTCGGCCGCCAGCGCCATGTTGAGCGGGGGCAAGGCGATCGCGCGGTCGGCGATCGTCTCCACGGCGGTACCGCCCTGGCCGAACAGCAGGACGGGCCCGAAAGTCGCGTCCGTCGCGACGCCCGCGATCAGCTCGTGCGCATCGTCGTGTTCGATCATGCGCTGCACGGCGAGGCCCTCGATGCGCGCCTCCGGGCGCCGGTTCCTCGCGCGCGCCAGGATCGCCTCGGCCGCCGCCAGCAGCAGCTCGGGCGTGCTGATGTCGAGCACGACACCGCCGATGTCGGTCTTGTGCGTGATGTCCGGCGAGACGATCTTCAATGCAACCGGGTAGCCGAGCTCCTCGGCGATGCCGGGCAGCTCCTCGGGTGACGCGGCGAGGCGCGTCTCGACCACCGGGATGCCGTAGGCCGCCAGCACGGACTTGGACTCCGGCTCGGTCAGCAGCCCGCGTTCCTGCGCGAGGACCGTCTCGACCACGGCCCGGGCGGCGGCGGGATCCGGCTCGAAGTCTTCGGCGACCGAGGGCGGCGTCTCGAGCAGCTGCATCTGGTTGCGGTGGTAGGCCGCCAGCTGCAGGAAGCCGTTGACCGCCTCCTCCGGCGTCGCGAAGGTCGGCAGCCCCGCCCTCGCGAACATGTGGTCGGCCATGGTCACGGCGTCGGCGCCCATCCAGCAAACGAGCACCGGCCGCCGCTTGCGGGCGAACAGCGGCGCGCAGTCGCGGGCGACGGCCTCGGCCGGCACGATCGCCGTCGGCGCGTGGATCAGGAGCACCGCGTCGGCGTCGCCCTGCTCGAGCAGGGGCTCGAGCGCCGCCGGATATCTCTCCGCCGGAGCGTCGCCGATGATGTCCACGGGGTTGCCGCGCGACCAGGTCGGCGGCAGCACCGCGTCGAGGGCCCCGATCGTCTCGGGTGTCAGCGTCGCGAGACGCCCCCCGCCGCGGACCAGCGCATCGGTCGCCATCACGCCCGGACCGCCGCCGTTGCTCATGATGATGAGGCGGTCGCCTTCGACGCCGTGGATCCGTGCGACCGTCTCGGCGGCATCGAACAGCGCGCGCGTGGTGTCGACCCGGAGCATGCCCGCGCGGCGGAACGCCGCATCGTAGACGTCGTCGGAACCGGCCAGCGCGCCCGTGTGCGAGGCGGCAGCCTGTGCGGCGACCGGGCTGCGCCCCGCCTTGACGACGATGACCGGCTTGTTGCGTGCGGCAGCGCGCGCCGCGGACATGAACTTGCGCGCCGAGCTCACGGCCTCCATGTACAGCAGGATCGCGCGCGTGTCCGGGTCGGAGGCGAGGTAGTCGATCAGGTCGCCGAAGTCCACGTCTGCGGAGTTGCCGAGCGACAGGAAGTGCGAGAAGCCGACCTGATTGGCTCGCGCCCAGTCGAGCATCGCCGTCGTCAACGCCCCGGACTGCGAGATGAAGGCGAGCTCACCGGGCCTCGCGTTGACATGCGCGAAGCTGGCGTTCAGGCCGATGCCGGGCACCAGCAGTCCGACGCAATTCGGACCGAGCAATCGCAGGCAGTGGGGCCGGGCGGCATCCAGCATGGCCTGCGTCGCCGTGCGGCCGTCGTCGAGATGCTCGTCGTCGAGGCCCGCCGTCAGGACCGCCGCGGCGCGCGTCCCGTAGGTGCCCAGCTCGGCGACCAGCCCGGGGACCGTCTGCGGCGGCGTGCAGATCACGGCGAGGTCGGCCGGCTCCGGCAGCTTGTCGACCGTGCGGTAGGCCTTCTGCCCCGCCACGACGCTGTGTCGCAGGTTCACCGGCCACACGGGGCCGTCAAACCCGCCCTCGAGCACGTTGCGGATCACGGTGGCACCGACGCTGTTGGGCCGGTCCGACGCGCCGATCACGGCGACCGACCGCGGCCGCAGCATGAGATTCAGGTTGCGGGTGCTCAAGGTCCGAAGGCCCGGCGACGCGGTGCCGGGCCTCTCACCCGCGCTGTTCCCAGGGCTGGACGAGCGGCTCCGCGACCTCCTCCGGCCGCTCCGGTCCGCGGCGCGCGAGCATCCGCCGCAGGACGGCGCGTGCCTCGTCGACCCCGGCCTTGCTGACCGACGAGAACAGCTGCGCCGAGGCCAGCTCGCCGAGTTCTGCCCGGACGCGGCGCAGCGTCTCGCGCGCCGCGTTCCCGCCCAGCTTGTCGCTCTTGGACAGCAGGACGTGCACGCGCGAGCCGCGGACTCCCGCCATCTCGATCATCTGCCAGTCCGTCTCCGTGAGCGGCCGCCGGGCGTCCATCACGATGAACAGCCCCGCAAGCGAGGTCCGGGACCGGAAATACGCTTCCATCAGGCGGCGCCAGTGCTCGCGCAGGGCGGGCGGCACCTTCGCGTAGCCGTAGCCCGGCAGGTCTGTCAGGCGCTCGCCGGGGACGAGCTCGAAGAAATTGACCAGCTGCGTCCGCCCGGGCGTCTTGCTGGTCCGTGCCAGATCACGGCGGGCCAGGATGGCGTTGATGGCGCTCGACTTGCCGCTGTTGGACCGCCCCGCGAACGCCACCTCGGCCCCCAGATCCTCGCAGAAGTCCGCAGGATCGTGCGCGCTCGTGAGGAACCTGGCGTGAGGAAAGGCGGACATCGGGGGAGATGGACGAAGGCCCGGAAGGCTTGCGTATAATGCCCGGCTCGGAGCCGGCCCGTCCAACGCAATCGGCCTCGCGCCGGATTCTCGCCCCGAACGGAGTTGCTGCAGATGAAGAAGTGGATCGCCGCGATCGGCCTCATGCCCCTGCTCTCGCCCGCCGTCGCACTGTCGGCGGAAGGAGACCCCGAAGCCGGTGCTCAGAAGGCTGCGGTCTGCGGCGCCTGCCACGGGCTCAACGGCCACCAGAACATCAATCCCGAGTGGCCGAATCTGGCGGGCCAGCACGCCGGCTACGTCGAGTCGCAGCTCCAACTCTTCAAGCAGGGTGTCCGCAACAATCCGGTCATGATGCCGAACGCCCTGATCCTCGGCGACCAGGACATGGCCGACCTCGCCGCCTACTTCTCGCGCCAGCCGGTGCAGGGGCTGGAGGCCGATCCGTCGCTGTACGCGCAGGGCGAGCGGCTCTACCGGGCCGGGGACGCGTCCCGCGGACTGCCGGCCTGCATCGCCTGCCACGGCCCGCAAGGCAAGGGCAACGGCCCAGCCCAATACCCGGCCACGCGCGCGCAGCACTCGCTCTACAGCTACAACCAGCTCAAGGCCTACGCCACCGGCGAGCGCACGGCGGTTTCGAACGACATCATGCAGACCGTGGCGGCGAAGCTCTCGGACGAGGAAATGCGCGCAGTCGCCTCCTACATGCAGGGACTGCGCTGACGCCGCCGACGGCAGGAACCGGTTACGTCCCGGCCGGCCGATTTTGAACTTCGCGGCCCGCGGGCCGCTCCAAGTTGGGATTCAGTACCGGGAGGTCCCGCATGAACCGACTCCTGTTGACCGCCGTCCTGGCGATCGCGCTAGCTGCCTGCGGCGGCAAGGAAACCCCCACCGGGCAGACGGCCGAGGCCCCCCCGGCCGCGACGACCACACCGGTCGAGCCATCGGAGCCGTCCGCGCAGCCCAAGGCGGAAGGGGAGGCGGTGGCCGAGCTCGCCAGCGACGGCGAGACCGTGGACGAGGCCACCTCGGCCGTCAGCCCGATCGCCGCTGCCGTTGCGGCCAACACGCCCGCTCCGACGCCGGCATCTCCCTCGAAATTCCGCGCCGGCCAGCACTACGCGCTGCTGCCGGTCGCCCAGCCCGTCTCGGTCGAGCCCGGCCGGGTGGAGGTCACCGAGATATTCTGGTACGGCTGCGGCCACTGCTTCACGCTCGAGCCGCGGATCGAGGCCTGGGAAAAGCAGGGCAAGCCCGACTACGTCGATGTGGTGCGCATGCCGGTCGTCTGGAACGAGGTGACCCGCGAGGACGCACGGCTCTTCTACACGCTGCAGGCGCTCGGCAAGCTCGACGAGCTGCACCTCGCCGTGTTCCGCGAGCTGCACGTCAATCGCAATCCGCTGACCGTCATCGCGGGTAACCGGATCGACGCGACGGCGACCGAGAACAAGGTGCGCGAGTTCCTCGCGACGCACGGCGTCAGCGCCGAGGAGTTCGGCCGCGTGTATCGCTCCTTCGCCACCGAGAGCAAGATCCGGCAGGCGGAGAACCTCTCGCGCCGCTACCTCGCCGACCATACGCCCATGGTCGTGGTCCAGGGCAAGTACCAGACCGACGTCAGCATGGCCGGGGGCGTCGAGCCGCTGTTTGCAGTGGTCGGGGAGCTGGCCGAGCGCGAGCGCGCCGCCGCGCGCTGAGCCCCCGCCGCCGGCCGGCGAACCGTGCCCGCAGGGTCCCTTTCCTGCGGGCGCTTTCGCGTCCTGACTGTGCTACAACAGCGGAGCCTGGAGCGCGCCATGCTCAACTGCTTCGTACCCGAGCCCCGCGGACTGACCCGTCTCGACCCTCCGCCGGCGGTGATTCCCGAGCACTGCCTGTGGCTCGACCTCGTCGAGCCCACCCTCGAGGAGGAGCGGGCGGTCGAGCAGTTTCTCGAGATCGAGGTGCCCACGCGCGAGGAGATGCGCGAGATCGAGACGTCGAACCGCCTGTACGAGGAGGACGGCGCGCTCTACATGACGGCCACGATCGTGACGCGCATCGATACCGACCGTCCCGAGGCGGCCGCGGTGACCTTCATCCTCGTCCGCAACAAGCTGATCACCAACCGCTACCACGACCCGCTTCCGTTCCGGCGCTTCACGGCCTACGCCGAGCGCCACGCGGCCGCGTCGAGTTCCGCCTCGATGATCCTCGCGGGCCTGCTCGAGTCGGTCATCGAGCGCAGCGCCGACATCCTCGAGCGCGTGAGCGCGGATCTCGACGAGTTGTCCGCCGGTATCTTCGCCTCCACTGGCCGTCGGCGGAACGTCTCACGCGACATGCGCGCCGTGATGCAGCGGATCGGCCGCATCGGCGACCTGATCTCGAAGTCCCGCGAGAGCCTCGTCAGCCTCGGCCGGCTGCTCACCTTCGTGCAGCAGTCGAGCGCGCTCGCGCTCTCGCCCGACCTGCGGTCGCGGTTCAAGACGCTGTCGCGCGACGTTCTCGCACTCTCCGATCACGCATCGTTCGTCAACAACAAGACGACTTTCATGCTGGAGGCGACGCTCGGGCTCATCAACATCGAGCAGAACGACATCATCAAGATCTTCTCGGTCGCGGCCGTCGTGTTCCTGCCGCCGACGCTGATCGCCAGCATCTACGGCATGAACTTCCATTTCATGCCGGAGCTCGACTGGCGGCTCGGGTACCCCCTGGCGCTGCTGCTGATGGTCGTCTCCGCGGTGTTGCCCTACCTCTTCTTCCGGCGCCGCGGCTGGCTGTGAGAGGCAGCCGTGCGGGCAGCCGGCCGCTTCGCACGCCGAAAAGACAAGAGCCCTCCTGACGGAGGGCTCTTGCGTGATTGGCGCGCCCGGCGGGAGTCGAACCCACGACCTACGGCTTCGGAGACCGTCACTCTATCCAGCTGAGCTACGGGCGCGGAAATGGCCCGGCGGCAAGGGCTTCGCCGAGCCCCGGAATTCTACCGGCGCAGCCGGATGCGCGTCCAATCGGAGCCTTTCTCCGTCCCCGCACGAACCGCTATACTCCGCCTCCGGTTTCGGTGCCGATCCGCGGGGATTCGCGTGAGCAAGCAGGACGATCATTTCTTCAACGTGTTCAGCGCCGTGCTGGGCATCCTCGTGGCCATCACCATCGGCTTGTTCATCTTCGCCCGGATGCTGGGCGGCGGGATGACCGAGGCCCACGTAGCCGCCGATCCGCTCCTGCAGCGCGACGTCGCGGCCAGGATCAAGCCGTTCGGCCAGGTGGCCGTTGCAGGGCAGGACAATTCCGCGCTCGCCATCGAGCCGCCGAGTGGCGCCGGGAGCGAGCCGGCGGCAGTCGCCTCGTTGCCGGCCAATGGCGAGGAGACCTACAAGGCAGTCTGCTCGGCCTGTCACAGCGCGGGCATCGGCGGCGCCCCGAAGACGGGGGACAGGGAGGCCTGGGGGCCGCGCCTCGCCAAGGGCATGGACCTGCTGCACCAGCACTCCTTGCAGGGCTTCCAGGGCCAGGCCGGGTACATGCCGGCCAAGGGCGGGCGACCGGACCTGCCGGACGAGCTCGTCACCGAGGCGACGGACTACATGGTCGAGCAGGCGCGCTGAGCCTCCTTCGGTTCACTGCAGCTCGTCCCCGGCGGGCCCGGGACGAGGGTCACGTACGCTCCCGTCCCTGCAGCAGCCACGCTCCCTGAGCGCGCAGCGGCTCGCCAGCCGCCAGCCGGTCCAGGCACCGGTACCCCAGGGCCTCCGCGAGGTGGCCCGTCCCGACGCGCTCGCTTTTTTCCAGGTCCGCGACGGTGCGCGCCACGCGCAGCGCTCGATGGCAGGCGCGCGCCGAGAGGCCGAGACGGGCCGCGGCCTCGTTCAGCAGCTGGTGCTCCCTCGCGCCGAGCGCGCAGGCACCCTCGAGCGAGCGGACGGAAAGCGTCGCATTGAGCGCGCCGCGGGCGAGCTGACGGGCCCGGGCTTCCGCCACCCGCGAGGCCGTTTGCGCACTCCCGCAAGCCGCGCTCGCTGCTCCGCGGAGCCGCTCGTAGGGGACCGGGCGGACGGCCACGTGCAGGTCGATCCTGTCGATAAGCGGGCCCGACAGCCTGGCCAGGTAGCGCTGGAGCTGCGCCGCTGAGCAGCGGCACCGGCCGGACTCGTCCCCCGCGTAACCGCAGGGACAGGAGTTCATCGCCGCCACCAGCTGGAACCTGGCCGGGAAGGTGGCACGGTAACCGGCGCGCGCCACGCTGACGACGCCCGTCTCGAGCGGCTCACGCAGGGACTCCAGCACCGTACGGTTGAACTCGGGCAGCTCGTCGAGGAACAGCACGCCGTGGTGCGCGAGGGACACCTCGCCCGGCGAAGGGCGGCTTCCGCCGCCGATCACGGCGGGAGCCGAGGCCGAGTGATGCGGCGCCCGGAACGGCCGCTCGCGCCATCGCTCGAACGGCGGCGGCTCGCGCGAGACCGAATGGACCATCGCGGTCTCGATGGCCTCGGACTCCGTGAGCGGCGGCAGCAGGCCCGGCAACCGCTGCGCCAGCATGCTCTTGCCAGCCCCCGGCGGTCCGCTGAGCAGGATGCAGTGCGAACCGGCGGCCGCGATCTCGAGGGCGCGCTTGGCCGTCTCCTGCCCCCGCACGTCCGCGAGATCGTGCACGCTTGGGGCCCGCCCGGACCCGAGCGGCCTCGAGCCCTCGTAGGACAGCGGCCCTGGCCCGCGCAGTGCCACGACCAGTGCCAGCAGGGTGGGTGCCGCGTGCACCGCGACCCCGGGCGCCATGCACGCCTCCGCGGCGCAGGCGGCCGCCAGCAGGCCGGGCACCTGGCGCAGCTCTCCCGACAGCGACAGCTCGCCGTAGAACTCGACGTCGGCGAGCCGGCGGTCAGGAAGCTGAGCCGAAGCGGCGAGGATACCCACGGCAACCGCCAGGTCGTACCGCCCCCCCTCCTTCGGCAGGTCGGCCGGCGACAGGTTGACCGTGATCCGCCCGGGCGGAAACTCGAGACCGGAGTTCAGGATGGCGGCCCGGACGCGGTCGCGGCTCTCGCGCACGGCCGTCTCCGCCAGACCGACCATGGCGAACTGGGGCAGGCCTGCGCCGCAGCAGACCTCCACGCGGACCGGGGGTGCCACGAGCCCGACCTGGGCACGCGTATGTGCGGTGGCGAGACTCACGTGCCGCGGCGCCCGGACCGCGGCGCGCGCCCCCCGGGTGCTAGGCCCCCGGCTCGAGGCGCCGGAGGCGCTCCTCCAGCTGGTCCAGCCGTTCCCGGGTACGTCGCAGCACACCCGACTGGACCTCGAACTCCTGGCGGGTGACGAGGTCGAGGCGGCTGAGGCCCGATTGCAGGACCGAGCGGAAGTTCTGCTCGAGCTCCTCGCGCATCGCAGAAAGGCCCGGCGGCACGGACTCCGCCAGCCGCCGCGCGAGCTCGTCCAGGGTCTTGGGATCGAAATTCATGTGCGGCTGCCCTCCCCGGCCAAGCTTCGGTCCCCGCACCGAGCGGGTCAAGGGATGCCCTGCGATCACGCAGTCCCCGCCGGGGGCTGCGCCAAAACGGTGCGCCGCGGGCCTGGTCCACGGGTCCGGGGCTGCACAAGCCCTTGAATGGCCGACATTGCATGCGTGGCACGGAAGCTGCACTCCGACTGCCAAGGCTATAGCGGATCCGGGCGGTGAAGCCCCCCGGAAACTGGCGCGAGGAGGCAGAAAGGCCATGAAGCTGATCACCGCGGTAGTCCGTCCTCATTGCCTGGAGGACGTACGGACCGCGGTGGGAGGAACACGGCTCTGGCCTGCCCCGGACGGAGGTCTACCGGGGGTCGGAGTACCGCAGCGAATGGCGACCCCGCCTTCGGGTCGAGATCGTGGTCGAGGATGCCCTGGCGGATCAGGTGACCGAGGCGATCTGCAACATCGCCCGGACGGGCCGCCAGGGCGACGGAAGGGTGCTCGTATCCAGCCTCACGGAGGCGATACGGATCAGGACCGGTGAAACGGGCGGGGCCGCCTTCTGAGTCAGGCGACCTCGCCCGGCCAGGACGCCCGCAGGATCAACACGAAGACGCTGACTGCTGGAGGAGAAACGTGAGTATGCTGACACTGACCCCGCCGCAAGCCGCCCCCGCGCGGCACCCACGCGCGAACCGCGCCGTCGCCACGGCCGCGCCCTGGCGGCGCATGCTGGCGCTGTTCGCACTCCTGGCCGTCGCCGTCTCGCTGCTCGGTGCCGGACCTAGCCTGGCACAGGAGACGGACCCGGCGGCCGTCGAGGCGGCCACCAACATCGAGGTTGTGGTCCAGCAGGTCGTGGCGGACGCCCTGGCGGCCGAGGCCGCGGCAGCCGCCGAGGCGGACCCGGCCCTGGACACGGGCGACACGGCCTGGATGATCGTGGCCACGGCGCTCGTGCTGCTGATGACCATCCCTGGGCTGTCGCTGTTCTATGCCGGCATGGTCCGCCAGAAGAACGCGCTCTCGGTGCTGATGCAGTGCTTCGCCATCACGGCGCTGATCTCCGTGCTGTGGATGGTCTACGGCTACAGCCTGGCCTTCGATACGGCGGGGATGGAGGCCGGAACGGTCAACCTGCGCTCGTTCGTGGGCGGGCTGGGGCTGGCGATGATGTCGGGCATCTCGGTCGACTCGCTGGTCGGCACCATCCCGGAGTCCGTCTTCGCCACCTTCGCGCGCTGTGGTTCACCTTCGTGTACGCGCCGATGACGCACATGGTGTGGAGCGGCGACGGCGCGCTGATGTGGGACTGGGGCGTGCTCGACTTTGCCGGCGGCACGGTCGTCCACATCAACGCCGGCATCGCGGGTCTCGTCGCGGCGCTGGTGATGGGCAAGCGCAAGGGCTATCCGACGACGGCAATGCCGCCGCACAGCCTGGCCCTGACGGTCGTCGGCGCGTCCATGCTCTGGGTCGGCTGGTTCGGCTTCAACGCCGGCAGCGCGGTTGCCGCCAACGGCACGGCCGGCATGGCGATGCTAGTCACCCAGATCGCCACGGCGGCCGCTGCGCTCGCGTGGATGTTCAGCGAATGGGCCAGCCACGGCAAGCCGAGCGTGCTCGGCATCGTGTCGGGGGCCGTCGGCGGTCTCGTGGCCATCACCCCTGCATCGGGCACGGTGGGCCCCGCGGGTGCCCTGATAATCGGGCTCGCCTCCGGCTTCCTCTGCTTCCTCGCCGCGACCAAGCTGAAGCGGGCGCTCGGCTATGACGACTCGCTCGACGTGTTCGGCGTGCACGCGGTCGGCGGCATCGTGGGCGCGATCCTCACCGGCGTCTTCGCCGCCACGCTGGGAGGCGTCGGCCTCGCGGAGGGCGTGACCATCCCGCAGCAGGTCTGGGTGCAGACCAAGAGCGTGCTGTTCACGATCGTGTTCACCGGCGTGTTGAGCTTCGTGATCCTCAAGATCGTCGATGCCACGGTCGGGCTGCGCGTGTCCAGCGAGCAGGAGACCGAGGGACTCGACCTCGCCCTGCACGACGAACGCGCCTACAACGCCTGACCGGCCCCCCGCTGTCAGGCTCCTCGGGCGGGCGCCGCAAGGCGCCCGCTCTTTTTCTGGGCGCGCGACAGGGCGATCATTCCCGCAACGCCGCAGGATGCCGCCGAACGGTCGTCGCCCGGTCAAATGTGAACGCCGTCAAGGGTTTTAGCTGACGGTCGCGGCAGACTTGACGTAGTGTATTGGAGGCACCGCCCGGCCCCGCCGGCGGCCACGGTATCTGATCAGGAAGCCGGGAAGCCGGCTGGGGTGATCCACATGCTTCGCAGCGCTCTCGTCACGTTGATGATCGCCGGCCTCTCGACCGTCGCCGCCGCGGACACGGTCTACAAGTGGCTCGACACCAGCGGCCAGGTCCACTACACGGACCGGCCGCCGGAGATGCCCGGCGCGCGTGTCCTCGGCATCTTCGAGCGCGACATGATCGAGGAAACCGTAGCGGACGCGCAGCCCCCTTCCCAGGCATCCGACGGCACGTCCTCCGGCTTCGACGACGGCCGGGCGTCGCGCGACGTCGTGAGCAGCGTGGAGGCGGACATGGCGACGGTACGGGCCGAGCAGTGCAAGCAGGCTCAGGGGCGCTACAAGACCTACATCGAGTCTCGTCGACTGTTCCGGCAGCTGCCCAACGGCGAGCGGGAGTACCTCACGGACGAGGAGCTGACCCAGGCGCGCATCGAGGCCAGGCAGGCCGTCGAGGACTTCTGCAACTGAGGGCCGCCCCGCCCGATCAGGCAGAATGAGGCCTCGCCGGAACTGAGCGCCGGCAAGGAGGCCGATCATGAAAGTCGGATTCATCGGACTCGGCGCCATGGGCCTGCCCATGGCGGCCAACCTTGCGCGGGCGGGCCTCCTGGCCGGCGCGTGGAACCGTTCGCCCTCCCGGGCCGAGGCGCTCGCGAGCGAGGCCGGCGCAAAGGCCTATTCCGACCCCGAGTCGCTCGCAGCCGACTGCGACGTCGTCGTCCTCTGCGTGTCGGCGGATGCAGACGTGATGGAGCTGGTGGCCCGCATCGCCCCTGTGCTGCGTCCCGGGACCATCGTCGCGGACTGTTCCACGGTGAGCTCGACGACGGCCCGGCGGGCGGCCGCGATCGTCGACGGTGCCGGAGGCGCCTTCCTCGACTGTCCCGTCAGCGGCGGCGTCGAGGGGGCGCGCAACGCCACGCTGGCCATCATGTGTGGCGGCGACGCCGAAGCCTTCGAGCGCGCCCGGCCCGTGCTCGAGACGCTCGGACGGACGGTCGCCCACATTGGCCCGACCGGGGCGGGACAGGCCACCAAGGCCACCAACCAGATCATGTGCGCAGGAATCATCCAGGCGGTCGGCGAGGCCATGGCGTTCGCCGACGCGGAGGGCCTTCCGCTCGAGAAGGTGATCGAGGTCCTGGGGCAGGGTGCCGGGTCGAGCTGGTATTTCGTGAACCGGGCGCCCTTCATGGCGAGGGGCGAGTACCCGGCAGGGTTCCGGGTCCGCCTCCACTACAAGGATCTGGAGATCTGCCGGGAGATGGCCGGACGACGCGGTGCCCACCTGCCGGTCGTCGAGACCACGCTGCTGCACTATCGCAGGCTGATCGCGGAGGGCTTCGGCGACGAGGACATCTCCTCGATCCACCGCCTGAAGTCTTCCATGTTCCGGGACGGGAACGGCGACGGGGAGGGCTGAGCAGTTGCCCCCGCCGCGCAAGGCGAACGCCCCGGCGCCGTTCTACCTGCCGGATTTCTGCGCGGCGGGCAACGTGCTGGCGGTGGTGCTGATCGCCGAACTCGTGGCCGTCTTGCTGACCCTCGCACGCTACGGCATCGCCGAGAAGTTCTGGATCGACCTGGCCCGAACTTCACTGTTCCTGCTGTGGGCCGGCATGGGGTCGGCGGCCGTGCTCTGCGTCTCGCGGCCCCGGCTGCAGCAGTTCGATGTGCGCCGGGGGAGCACGCTGGCCCTGGGGCTGATGCTCCTCGTCACCGTCGTGATCACCGAAGCGGCCTGGTGGCTCGCGACGACTTCGGGACGGCTGCTCGGGATGGAAGGCTCCGAGCTCGGCAGCGACCACGCGGCTTTCCTCTGGCGCAACCTGCTCGTCGGCGCGGTGGCAGGTGGCCTCGCACTGCGCTACTTCTACGTCTCGCAGCAGTGGAAGCGCAACGTCGAGGCCGAGGCCGCGGCGCGCGTGCGCGCGCTGCAGGCGCGCATCAGGCCGCACTTCCTCTTCAACAGCATGAACGCCATCGCCGCGCTGACGCGCACCGACCCCGCGCGCGCCGAGGAGGCCGTGGCGGACCTGGCGGACCTGTTCCGCGTGTCGCTGCGCGAGGTCCGCGACCGCATCCCGCTCGAACAGGAAATCGAGATCGCGCGAACCTATGAGCGCATCGAGCGGTTGCGGCTGGGGGACCGGCTGCAGGTGGACTGGCAGCTCGACGGACTTCCGCGTGACGCCAGGGTCCCCGCCCTCGTGCTGCAGCCCTTGCTCGAGAACGCCGTGTACCACGGCATCGAGCCGCTCGCGTCCGGGGGAACGATCGTCGTCCGGGGTCGCCGGGACGGGCGGTTCGTCGAGTTGTCCATCGACAATCCACGGGATCCCTCGCAGCCGTTGCGCGGCGCCGGCAACCGCATCGGCCTCGACAACGTCGCGCAGCGGCTCGACCTCATGTTTCCCGGCGAGGGCACGCTCGACGTCGATGCGACGGACCGGCGCTTCGTCGCCACCCTGCGCTTCCCGGCGGAGGAGGCCGGGGCATGAGCCTGCGGGTGCTGGTGGTGGACGACGAGCCGCCGGCACGCGAGCGACTCAAGCAGTTGCTGGCCGAGCTGCCCGACACCGAGCTGGCGGGCGAGGCGGGAAGCGGCGAGGAGGCGCTCGCCGTCGCCGCGGAGGCCCGGCCCGACGTCGTGCTGCTCGACATCCGCATGCCCGGGATGGGCGGCCTCGAGGCCGCACGCCACCTCGCGAGCCTGACCGATCCGCCGGCGGTCGTCTTCACGACGGCCTACGAGCAGCACGCGCTGGAGGCCTTCGACGCACAGGCTTCCGGCTACCTGCTCAAGCCCATCCGGCGCGAGCGGCTGGCTTCGGCGCTCGAGCGACTCAGGCGGCCGACCCGCGCCCAGCGCACGGTCACTACGGAACCCGGGAAGGCACGAACCCACGTGACGGCACGGGTCCGCGACCAGCTCAAGCTGATCCCGGTTCGCGACGTCCTGTGCTTCGTGGCCGAGCAGAAGTACACGACGGTGCGGCACGTGGCCGGAGAAGACCTGATCGAGGACTCGCTGCGCTCGCTCGAGCGGGAATTCCCGGACGAGTTCATCCGCGTGCACCGCAATGCCCTCGTGGCGATCGAGAAGATCGAGTCGCTCGATCGCGAGCCCGACGGGCGCTATGCCGTGCGCCTTCGGCACGGCGGCGGGACGCTACAGGTCAGCCGGCGGCTCGCCGCCGAGGTGCTCAGACGCCTGCGTTGAACCAGGCCGGTGGCCCGCTCAGGGGGCCGGCGGCATGCCGCCGCGGTAGCCGCGCAGCAGGCGCAGCGTAAACGCGCCGACTCCGGCGAGGAACAGCACCAGCACGGCGATGTCCCCGAACCAGGGCACCAGCCGCAGCAGTGCCAGGACCACGAGCGCA
The DNA here is from genome assembly GCA_001303245.1 of Gammaproteobacteria bacterium SG8_30. Lineage (GTDB taxonomy): Bacteria > Pseudomonadota > Gammaproteobacteria > Steroidobacterales > Steroidobacteraceae > SG8-30. Next base: position 16,038 of record LJNS01000039.1, on the reverse strand, counting down.
GCCACCAGGAAGAGAATGCGCCAGCCGATCGCCGCGGCGTCCGCCGGCCGGACGCGTTCCAGTGCCAGGTCGCCGATGGACAGCGCCGCGGTGAGGTAGCCGAGCATGAGCAGCAGGCCATAGCCCAGCAGCACGGCCAGCCCCAGGGGGATCCCGATGATGGTGATGAACAGGATCACCGCCACGAACGGCACGGCCACGAGCATGGCCATCCCGAGGCCGATACTGGGCAGCGGCTCCGACCGCACGGTCGCCGCCGCCTGGCGGGTGAAGACCGGCAGCACGGCGACCAGGACGATGCCGAGCAGCACCGCCCCGGTGAACCACAGCGTGCGGAGGATGCCCTTGATCACGCGGCCCACGCCGCTCTCCGGGCTGACGCCCTGCCAGGCACGTTGCTGTTTCTCCACGCCGCCGGCGATGACCGCGCCCTCGGCGATCCATGGGGCCTCCGGGCTACGATAGAGGAGCCTGCCTCCGATCCGGGCATCGGGCCCGATGCGGATGCTTTCCGAGGCGATCTCGGCGTCGCCGCCCACCTCGCCGTCGACGGCGACGCGCGCCCCGAATGCCTGCAGCGTTCCGCCGATCCGGCCTTCGACGTCCACGCTGCCGCCGGCGAACGTGGCGTTGCCGTCCACTGCGGCGCGGCGCTCGAGCGACACCGACCCGCCGGCAGCCCGCGCGTCGCCCGCGACGCGGGCATCGATGCGTACGTCTCCCCCGGCTGCGTAGACGTCCTCCGACACCTCGCCCCGGATCTCCACCGTGCCACCGGTCACCACGACGTCCCCGTCCACCTTTCCGTCGACCTGGCTGCGGCCGCCGGCGAGGAACGCGTCGCCTTCCACCTGGCCGGTGACCGCGACGTCGTCGCCGGCGACCCAGCGGTCGTTGCCGAATGTCCGCGACGCGTTCTCCGCCGAGGCGGTCCCGGCTGCGGCGCCGAGCGCGAGAAGGATGACGGTGCACGCGAATCGCATCATGGGCCTCCGAGCCCCGGGGCTGCCTTCCTGCATGCTAGGCCAGCGAGCCCGGCAATGCACGCCGCGCCCGTGGCAGAATGGTGCGATGCAGAAACCGCTTCGCATCGCGACCCGGCGCAGCCGGCTGGCCCTCTGGCAGGCCGAGCACGTCGCCGCACGCCTGCGCGACGCCCACCCGGGACTCGAGGTCGAGCTGGTGCCGATGGTCACGCAGGGCGACCGCATCCTGGATCGCGCCCTGGCCGAGATCGGCGGCAAGGGCCTGTTCATCAAGGAACTCGAAGTCGCGATGCTCGAGGACAGGGCGGACCTGGCCGTGCACTCGATGAAGGACGTGCCTGCCGGGATGCCGGCCGGATTCGTGCTGTCCACGGTGCTCGAGCGTGCCGATCCGCACGACGCACTGGTCTCGAACCGCTTCCGCGAGCTGCAGGCGCTGCCCGCAGGGGCGCGGGTCGGCACGTCGAGCCTGCGGCGCCAGTGCCAGTTGCGTCACGCCCGCCCCGACCTGGAGATCTTCCCGCTGCGGGGCAACGTGGAGACCCGGCTGCGCAAGCTCGACGACGGGGAATACGACGCGATCATCCTTGCCGCAGCGGGACTCAAGCGCCTGGGGCTCGACGAGCGGATCGCCTCCCTGGTGCCTGCAGAATCGTCGCTGCCGGCGGTGGGCCAGGGGGTCATCGGCATCGAGTGCCGCGAATCGGACGAGCCCACCCGCGTCCTCGTTTCGGCGCTCGAGCACGCACCCACGCGCATCTGCCTGAGCGCCGAGCGTGCCTTCGCCGCGCGCCTCGAGGGCAGCTGCCAGTCGCCGATCGCCGGGTTCGCGGAACTCGTCGACGATGCACTGCGCGTGCGCGGCCTCGTCGGGTCGCCCGATGGCCGGACGGTGTACGCGGACGAGTTGCGCGGCACGCCGGACGAGGCCGAGCCCCTCGGCGACGCACTGGCCGCAAGATTGCTCGACGCGGGTGCGCGGCCGCTGCTGGCCGAGCTGCGGGCGGCCAGCCGGCCCTGATCATGGACCGGCTGGCGAGAGTCGGGGTACTGGTCACGCGCCCCCAACACCAGGCGCAGGGACTGTGCCGCCTGATCGAGGCCGAGGGCGGCTCGGCCGTGCGCTTCCCGGCGCTGGAGATCCTGCCGGTCGCGGACCGGCCGGCCATCAGGGCCTCGCTCGGTCCCGTGGATCGCTACCACCTCGTCGTGTTCGTGAGCGCCAATGCGGTCCGCTTTGGTGCCGAGCTCCTCGGTCAGCGCCGCGAGTTGCGGCTTGCGGCCATCGGGCGGGCCACGTCCCAGGCTCTCAATGCCGCGGGGCATCGTGTCTCCGTGCTGCCCACCGGCGGGTCCGACAGCGAGTCCCTGCTCGCCGCGCCGCAGCTGCAGCACATGGCGGGCCAACGTGTCCTGATCGTGCGCGGCAAGGGCGGGCGCGAGCTGCTGGGGGAGACCCTCGCCCGGCGCGGGGCCGAGGTCACCTACGCCGAAGTGTACGAACGGCATCCCGCCAAGCCGTCACGGGAGTCGCTCGAGCAGCTCGAGACGGCGTGGCGGCAGGGCGGGATCGACGCGTACACCGCCACGAGCGGCGAGCTCCTCGAGGCGCTGGTCGGCATCGTCACGCCCCGTTGCCGGGAGCTGATGGATTCGACCGCCCTGCTGACCGGCGCTACACGCGTCGCCGAGCGCGCCGCAAAGCTCGGGCTCGGCTCGCCCGTCGTGCTGGCCGCAGGACCCGACGACGAGTCGCTGGTCGAAGCCCTGATTCGCTGGCACGCGGCTCGCGAGCGCCTGCGGCAGTCCTAGTCTCGTTCACAGCGGCCGGAGGCTCAGCTCAGTCGCCGCGCCCCGGCTCCCCGATCCGGGCGAGCGTGTCGGGCGCGTATTCGAACGAGTCGAACACGATCCTTCCGGGATCCACACCGCGTGCAGACAGGCCGGCGCGCAGTGCAGCGATCATCTCGGGTGGCCCGGCTGCGTAGATGTCTGCATCGGCGAGCAGCGCCGTCCGGTCGAGCACTGCCTCGTGCACCAGCCCCGCCACGTGCCCGGGCTGGACGGCGTCCCCTGAGAGCACGGGGACATACTCGAGGTCGCTGCCGGAAGCCGCGAGTCCACGAAGCCACTCGTCCTCGTAGAGGTCCGTCGCTTCGCGCGCGCCCCAGAAGAGCGTGACCGGCCTGCCGAGTCCCCGTTCCAGCACGTGCCTCAGGATCGCCTTCATGGGCGCGTAGCCCGTGCCGCCTGCGACGAGCACGACTCGACCCGTGCCGTCCCGATAGGCGAGCTGGCCGAGGGGACCCTCGATCCTGAGCAGCGTGCCCTCGGTCATGGAACCGAAAACCTGGCCGGTGAACTCGCCCCGGCTGCTGCGCCGCACGTGCAATTCGAGGAGCCCGGCATCGTGGGGCGGGTTCGCCAGCGAGAAGCTGCGGCGGCGGCCGCCCGAGAGCATCACGTCGACGTACTGGCCCGCCTGCCACGTGAAGGGCTCGACTGCCGGCAGCCGCAACCACAGGCCCATCACGTCCGGTGCCAGCCGCTGCATGCGCTGGACCCGACAGGGGAGACTGTGGATCTGTACGTCGGTCACCGTCTGGATCCGGCGCGGCTCGACGACCACCGGACCGTCGGCGCGAGCCTGGCAGAGCAGGACGTACCCGTCGCGCTCCTCCTCAGCGGACAGTCCGACGGGCCGGCCGCGCGGATAGCGGATGCTCCCGCGCACCAGCCGCGCGCGGCACGATGCGCAGCGCCCGGCCTTGCAGCTGTGCGGCAGGTTGAGCCCGGCGCGCAGTGCGCCGTCGAGGATCGGCTCGTCGCCCTCGACTTCGAACTGCTCGCCGGAGGGAGCCAGCGTGACGTGCATCCGCGACTCCGGCGGCAGGCTGAGCAGGCATTATCGCCGTCGGCTGCCGCGCCGTGAGGGATTTCCCGCGGGGCGCGCGGGCCGGCCGCGAAACGGCTAGGCTCTGCCCGATGCGCTACAACATCTTTGGCTGCGGCTACACGGGCCAGCGGATTGCGCTGCGCCTGAGCGGGCAGGTCCTGGTCTTTACCGGCTCGGAAGCCACTGCGCGGAGCCTGCGTGCCCGGGGCCTCGAGGCGCAGGCCTGGAATCTCGACCGGGAGACGCCGGCAGATCGCCGGACCCACGTGGCGAACGCGGTGGTCCTGTATCTCGTGCCCCCACCCCCCGACGGCGAGACCGACCCGAGGCTGCGCAGGTGCCTCGCCGCCCTCGACGGTCGCCCCGCAAGGTTCCTGTACTTGAGCACGACGGGGGTGTACGGGGACGCGGGCGGAGCCGCGGTCACCGAGGACACGCCACCGAGGCCCTCCACCCGTCGCGGGCGGGCCCGTGTCGACGCGGAACGTACGCTGCGCGACTGGTGCGAGCTGCACGGCGTGGAGTGGACCATCCTGCGCGTTCCGGGCATCTACGGCCCGGGCCGGCTACCGCTCGAGCGCCTGCGCCGCGGCGATCCCGTCCTGTGCGAAGACGAGGCGGGGCCCGGCAATCGCATCCACGTCGACGACCTCGCGAGCGTGTGCATCGCAGCGGCCACGTCGCCTCGTGCGGCGTGCAGGATCTACAACGTCGGGGACGGGCAACACGCGAGCTCGACCGCATATTTCACCGCGGTCGCCCGGCTCGCGGGCCTTCCGCCCCCGCCGGCCGTGTCGCGGGAGGAGGCCCGTCGCCGGTTGCCCCCGGGCGCCTGGTCCTTTCTCGCGGAATCGCGGCGTGTGGACACCACGCGCATGCAGCAGGAACTCGGCGTGGCCCTGCGCTATCAGGGCCTCGAGGCCGGGATCAGGGCCAGCCTGTGAGGGCCCACAGCCTCAGCCATGCGCGATCGGCTTCTCCGTGAACAGGTAGTCCTTCAACTCCTTGGAGAACGTCGGGTCCCGCCGGCGGATCCACTCGAGCACCATGGCCGCGTGCTCCTTCTCCTCGTCGCGGTTGTGCGCGAGGATCGCCCTGAGCTCGTCGTCCTTGCAGGCGTCGACACGCTGGTTGTACCAGTCGACCGCCTCCAGCTCCTCCATCAGCGACACGATCGCCCGGTGCATGTCCCGGGTCTCGTCGTTCAGCTCGCCGACCGGCTCGTGGTAACCCTCGTTCGCCATCGTCCTCTCCTCGATACGTCTTCTCGCGGCATGATGTCCTGCCTACGCACGACTGTCGCGCGGTCCGGCGCCCCGTGCCATTCGCAATTCCCGGCCGGCCGGTGCGGGCAGCGCCCCCTCAGAGCCCGAGCTCGGGCCACAGCGCATCGACGCGGCGCTTCACCTCCTCGCTCATGGCGATGGGCGTTCCCCACTCGCGGTTCGTCTCGCCCGGCATCTTGTGGGTCGCATCGAAGCCGATCTTGCCGCCGAGGCCGGCCACCGGCGAGGCGAAGTCGAGGTAGTCGATCGGCGTGTTCTCGAGGATCACCGTGTCGCGCGCCGGGTCCATCCGCGTGGTGAGCGCCCAGATCACGTCCTTCCAGTCCCGGGCGTCGATGTCCGCGTCGGTGACGACGACGAACTTGGTGTACATGAACTGGCGCAGGAAGGACCAGACTCCCATCATCACGCGCTTCGCGTGCCCCGGATACTGCTTGCGGATGGTCACGACGGCGAGCCGGTAGGAGCAGCCCTCCGGCGGCAGGTAGAAGTCGACGATCTCCGGGAACTGCTTCTGGAGCAGGGGCACGAACACCTCGTTGAGCGCGACGCCGAGCACCGCGGGCTCGTCGGGGGGCCTGCCCGTGTAGGTGCTGTGGTAGACGGGCCGCTCCCTGTGGGTGATCCGCTCGATGGTCAATACAGGGAACGTCTCGACCTCGTTGTAGTAGCCGGTGTGGTCCCCGAAGGGACCCTCCGCGGCCTCCTCGCCCGGATGGATGTGCCCCTCGAGCACGAACTCGGCGCTCGCCGGCACCTGCAGTTCGCAGGTGGCGCAGCGCGCGAGCTCGGTGCGGCTGCCGCGCAGGAGGCCCGCGAAGGCGTACTCGGACAAGGTGTCCGGGATGGGCGTGACGGCGGCGAGGATCGTCGCAGGATCGGCGCCGAGCGCCACGGCCACCGGAAAGGGCTCGCCCGGCCGCTGCGCCTGCCAGTCGCGGAAGTCGAGCGCGCCGCCGCGATGCGACAGCCAGCGCATGATCACCCGGTTCCGGTCGATCACCTGTTGACGGTAGATGCCCATGTTCTGGCGCGGTCGCTCCGGTCCGCGGGTCACCACCAGACCCCAGGTGATCAGTGGTCCCGCGTCGCCCGGCCAGCAGGTCTGCACCGGCAGCCGGCCGAGGTCGACCTCGTTACCTTCGAGCACGATCTCCTGGCACGGGGCCCGCCGGACCTCCCGGGGCGCCATGTCGAGCACCCTGCGGAAGAGGGGAAGTTTCTCCCAGGCCTCGCGCAGGCCTCGTGGGGGGTCCGGTTCCTTGAGGGCCGCGAGCAGCCTGCCGACTTCGCGGAGATCGGCGACCGAATCCTGCCCGAGCGCGAGCGCAACGCGCTCTGGCGTTCCGAACAGGTTGCCGAGGACCGGGATGTCGTGTCCGGCTGGTCGCTCGAAGAGCAGCGCGGGCCCGCCTGCCCGCAGGGTGCGGTCGCAGACCTCGGTCATCTCGAGCCGCGGGCTCACCTCGACGCCGATTCGCCGGAGCAGGCCCCGGCTGTCGAGCTGGGCCATGAAGTCGCGCAGGTCCCGGTACTGCATGGGAGAGTCCGCCTGATCCGGCCTGTCCGGCCGGAGCCGAGTCTGGCGCCTGCATCGCGCCCGCTCAAGCAGCGAAAGCCGGTGCTAGGCTCAGGACAGTCGTCGAGGAAACCCGCATGCGCTTCGAGAATCCCTCCCCGGCCGAGATCGAGTCCCTGCTCAGGAAGGCGAGGACGATCGCGGTCGTCGGCCTGTCGGACCGCCCGCACCGAACGAGTCACGGCGTCTCCGCCGCCATGCAGCGTTTCGGCTACCGGATCCTGCCCGTCAATCCGCTCATTCGCGAGGCGCTCGGGGAGCCCGCGTTCCCGACGCTGGCGGCCGCCGAAGCGTCGCTGCCGGCCGGCGAGCGTATCGACATCGTCGACGTCTTCCGGCGATCCGAGCACGTGGCCGGCATCGTGGACGAGTGCCTCGCCCTCGGCCTGCCCGCGATCTGGCTGCAGGAAGGCGTCGTCGACGCCGCGGCCGCCGGGAGGGCTAGGGCCGCCGGGATGACGGTCGTCATGGACCGCTGCCTCTACAAGGACCGTGCCCGCGTCGGCGCGGGGGGCACATAGAAAAGGCCCGCCGAGGCGGGCCTTCTGGTTCGGCCGGAGCCGGGCGCTTACCAGCGCCCGCCGCCGCCACCACCGCCACCGCCGGAGCGGAAGCCGCCGCCGCCGCCACCACCGCGGTAGCCACCACCGCCACCCGGACGGCCACCGGTGCGCGGCCGGTCCTGCGCCTCGTTGACGCGCAGCTGACGGCCGCCCATCGAGAATCCATTCAGCGCCTCGATGGCCTTGGCAGCCTCGGCCTGCGGCATTTCCACGAAACCGAATCCGCGCGGACGGCCCGTCTCGCGATCGGTCGGCAGCGCGACCGACTCTACCGTGCCGTGCTGCGCGAACAGGTCGCGGACCTCAGACTCCGTCGCAGAGAACGGCAGGTTTCCAACGTAGATCTTCATATTCCTCGAGTCTCACTCACAAACAACGGATCGAGAGGCGCCTCCGCGCGGAGGGCATCGATCACCTACTACTCGGCAGGCACGCGGTCGAGGTCGTCGAGCAAGCAAGAAGCCGGCAGAGCGATCCTGGGCACAGCGAGTCCTGTCACCTGATCGCGGTCAACTCGACGATGCAAAGAGGCGCATGAGGCCTGGAAATGCAGGGCGGAAGGGCAGCGATCCCGGGGGAGCTTACCACAACCCCCGGAAATACAAGCGGAAATTGTGTGACAGGCTGCCCGTCCCGCCGGTCGGTCAGCCGGGCGAGCCCACGGCCGGTCAGTCCAGGCGCTTGTGGAAGCGCAGCGTGGCGGCGGTCATCATCACGACGAAGAACGCTCCGAGCTTGGCGAGCTGCGCGTGCATGTCGGTCAGGTGCGCCCCCCGCAGCACGATGCCGCGCACGATCTCGACGAAGTGGGTCAACGGCAGCACCTGGGCAATCCACTGCGCGGCCTGCGGCATGCCGTCGAACGGGAACACGAAGCCGGACATCAGGATGGCCGGCAGCATGGTCATGAAGGCCATCTGGAAGGCCTGGAACTGTGTTCGCGCAATCGTGGAAATGAACAGTCCAAGGGCGAGCGTCGCGGCGATGAACAGCGCGGCACCCGCGTACAGCTCGACGAGACTGCCGACGATGGGGACATCGAACAGGGTGTGCCCGAGCAGCAGGATGAGCGTGGTCTGGATGAGCCCGATGGCAATGTAGGGCAACAGCTTGCCGAGCATGAGCTCGCCGCGTGAGACCGGCGTAGTGATCAGCAGCTCGAGATTCCCGCGCTCCCGCTCGCGCACGATGGCGCCGGCGGTGAAGATGACCATCGTGATGTTGAGGATCGTGCCGACCAGCGCCGGCACGATCTGCACGGCGGTGCGCTTCTCTGGGTTGTACTCCACCCGCAAGGCGACGGCACCGTCCCGGGTCCCGGCCTCGCCGGGTCGACCCGCGAGCGGCAGCCCGGCGAGCCCCTGCGCGATGTTCTCGAGGGAGGGCTGGCTGCCGTCGACCACGATCTGCACGGCCGATCTTCCCCCCTCGGCGATCCGGCGCTCGACGTCGGGCTGGATCACGACACCGATGGCCGCCTCGCCGCGCGCCATGATCCCGCGGAATTCCTCCTCGCTGTCGGCCTGCCAGGCGATCCGCATGACCTGTGTGGCCGCGAGGTCGGCCACGATCTGGCGCGACAGCGACGTTCGGGCCTGGTCGAGAACCACCGCCTGGAGGTCGCGCACGTCGAAGTTGATCGCGTAGCCGAACAGCACGATCTGCAGCGCCGGGATGCCCACGATCAGCCCGAAGGTGATCCGGTCGCGCAACAGCTGCCGCGTCTCCTTCCATGCGACCGAGACCATCCGGACGAGCGAGCTCACGCCGCCTCCTCGCCGGGGGCCACGCGGCCACCGCCGGCGCGGAAGCCCGTCGCCGCGACGAACACGTCCTCGAGGTTGGCCGCGACGCGCTCAACCGCGACATCGGGACAGGCAGCGACGAGCGTTCCGCGGAGCCGGGACCCGGGGTCGGGCTCGGACCGGTCGACAAGTACGTGCAGCCGGCCGCCGAGCTGTGCGACGCTACGCACCCAGTCCTCCCCGGACAGCTGCCGGCGTGCGGCCGGCAGGTCGCGGCACTCGACCTCGAGGACCGCGGCATCGATGTCGCGGGCGAGCTGCTTGGGAGCGCCCTCCGCCGCGAGCCGACCGCGGTCCAGGATCGCCAGACGATGGCAGCGCTCGGCCTCGTCCATGTAGTGCGTGGAGACCAGGATGGTGGTGCCCTGCGCGGCGAGGTCGAACAGCTTCTCCCAGAAGTCGCGACGGCTCTGCGGGTCGACGGCACTCGTGGGCTCGTCGAGCAGCAGCAGCCTCGGCTCGTGGAGCGTCGCCGCCGCGAGCGCGAGCCGTTGCTTCTGGCCGCCGCTCAGCGTGCCCGCGAAGCGCCCCGCAAAGTCGCCGAGCCGGTACTCTTCGACGCGGTCGGCCACGCGCTCGCGGCTCTCGCGACGCGACAACCCGTAGACCCGGCACATGAAGTGCAGGTTCTCGCGGACGGTGAGGTCCTCCCAGAGCGAGAAGCGCTGGGTCATGTAGCCGAGCTTCCGGCGCACCGTCTCGGCCTGTGCCAGCGCGTCGTCTCCGAGCACCGTGATCTCGCCGGCGGTGGGCCTGAGCAGCCCGCACATCATGCGGATGGTCGTCGACTTGCCCGAGCCGTTCGGCCCGAGGAAGCCGTAGATCTGGCTCTCGGGCACGTCGAGGTCGATGCCGTCGACAGCCACGACGCTGCCGAAAGTCCGGCGGAGACCCCGCGCCGTGATGGCGTCGCTCAAGGCCCGCGGACCTCGGCGCCGAGGGTCACCTCCACGGGCATGCCCGTCGGCAGATTCCGCGCGTCGTCCTGGGTGAGGACGACCTCGGCGAGGTAGGACAGGCGGCTGCGGTCGCGCTCGTTCAGGGCATAGTACGGGGTGAAGGCCGCCTCCGCGGCGACGTAGCGGAACTCCCCCGTCCAGCCCCGGTCGCTGCCGTCGATGCGCACGGTCGCGGGCGTCCCTGCGGCGATCCCCGCCCGGATCGGCTCGGGAACGAAGACGCGCGCGTAGGGCCTGCCGTCGGCCAGCATGACGACGACCGGCGCACCGCGCGGCGGGCGCTCGCCCAGTTCGTACGGCAGGGCCTCGATCGTCCCGTCCCGCGGAGCCCGCAGGACGAGGCGGTCGGTTGACACCTCGATCTCCGCCAGCTGTGCCCGCGAGTTGTCGAGCGCGGCCCGCGCCTGGTCGACGACCTCGCTGCGCGTGCCCCGCTCGAGTTCGAGGAGCTCTTCCCTGGCCGCGCCGGCATCGGCCTCCGCCGTGTCCCGCGCGGCGCGGCTTTTGTCGAGGTCGCTCTCCGGCAGCAGCCGGCGACCGACGAGGTCCGCCACCCGTTCGAACTCGCGGCGCGCAGCAGTCTGGCGCGCCTCGGCCCCGGTCAGGCGCGCGCGAGCCGCCAGGATCTGCTCGCGGCGCGGTCCGCTGACGAGCTCCGCCAGGCGCCGCTCGGTCTGCGCAACCCCGGCACGGGCCTGGGCAAGTCGCTGCTCGAAAGCGGCCGGGTCGAGGCGCGCCAGGACCTGTCCCGCCACGACGTGCTGACCTTCCGTCACCTGAATCTCGATGATCGGCTCCTGGGACTCGGCAACGAGCTCGAGCCGGTCCCGCTCGAGCGTCCCGAAGAGCTGCGGTGGCTGCTCGCCTCCGCAGCCCGCCGTCACAGCAAGTGCCAAGACGATCGCCACGCTCCTCATGATCGCGTCTCCTTCGGCGCCGTTCCGGCCTCGAACAGTCGCACGGTGTGCTCGATCAAGCGGTCCACCGCCGCCGGGCCTTTCTCGAGCCCTAGGACCCGGCTGACGACCGGCATCGCAAGGAACGGCCACAGCCCGAGGCTCAGGAAGGAGACGAGCGTCAGCCGCGGATCGAGGTCGGCCCGGGCCTGTCCCGACTCGACGGCCCGGCCGATGATCCGTGCCACCTGGGGCGCGAATCGGCCGGCGAAGTCGGCAATGAACCGCTCGCGGAAGGCCCCATCGGGCGCGAGCACCTCGCGCATGAGCAGGCCGGGCATCCACGGATGCGCCGCGACGGTTCGCATGTAGGCCTCCAGCAGACCGCCGAGGTCCGGCTCTTCTGCGGACGGCCCGGCGACCATCGACTCGATCCGCGAGGCGAGCGGCGCGACGGCCTCCGCCAGCATCGCCGCGTACAGGCCCTGCTTGCTGCCGAAGTAGTACTGCACCATGGCGGGGTTCACGCCCGCGGCATCGGCCACCTGGCGTGCCGACACCTCGCGGTAGCCGTAGCGCAGGAACAGCTCGCGGGCGGCCGCGAGAAGTGCCGCCTTGACGTCGTGATCCTCCCGCGCGGCCGGGCGTCCCCGTCCCCTCCGCCGTGGATTCGTCCCTGGCATGTCGGCTACGTCACCGCAAAATTAACCAACAGTTTAATTTTAGCCATGGCCCGGCCGAAGACAAGGCACACACGCGCACGGGCATTTAATTCAGGGTCTTCGCGCCGGGGACCGGACGCGGCGAGGCCCTGAAGTCAGGCACTGGCGGAGGGGGGTTCGCACTCGTCAGGCCACCCCGGACGGGACAGCTTGGGAGACGACGCCAGTGCCTGACTTCAGGGCCTCCTTGATGGCCGGTTCAGCGTGCCTCGCCCGTCGGGCAGGTACTGATCCCGAAAATGGAATAGGCCGGGCAGAAGCGGAACAATCCGGTGGCGAGAGGCAGCAGGCCGATGAGGCCCCAGTAGCGCTCGCCGCCCTCGAGGAAGAAGAAAAGGCTCAGGATCGCGAGGCCCGCGACGACCCGCACGAAGCGATCCGCTTTACCTACGTTGACCTGCATCCCTCGATCCCCTCGGTGCCGCAGTCCCGGCGGCTAACAGAGATGCTAGTCCCTCCTGACGCCCGCTTGTGTGACCACGGTTACTTAAGGGACTAGGGACTTTCCGAGATCCGGGTCCGTTCCCGGTCAGCCGGGCTCGGCACTGGCGACGCGTCGGAGGCCCGGCTCGTCGAGGATCTGGATCTGCTCGCGTCCGGTGCGGACGAGCCCCTGCTCGGCGAAGGTCCGGACGATGCGGCTGACGATCTCGCGCACGCTGCCGAGCTCGTCGGCCAGCTGCTGGTGGGTCGCCCGGACCTGGGGCCCCCGCTGCAGGAGCAGCGCCGCGAGCCGCTGGTCGAGCCGCTTGAACGCGACCGCCTCCACCGTCTGCATCAGGTCGCTGATCCTGTCGGCGAACAGCCGGAAGACGTAGCGCCGGAAAGGCTCGCTGCCGGCGAGGAGCCGCTCGAAGGTAGGGCGCGGCAACACGAACACCTGCGTCGGCGTCAGGGCGACGCCGTGCGCGTTGTAGTCGATCGAGCCAAGCAGGCACGTGCTGGTCAGGATGCAGCTCTCGCCCGCCTCGACCCGGTAGAGCTGTATCTCGCGGCCGGTGTCCGACAGCTTGCTCACCCCGATCGCGCCGTCGAGGACGAAGGGAAAGCCGGCGCAGGGCTGCGCCTCGTCGAACATCACCGTGCCGGCCGGCACGCTGCGCACGAAGCCCTCCTCGAGCAGCCGCTCGAATTCCGCGACCGGGAGCTCGCGCAGCGCCGGGTACTGCGCCAGCAAGCGCTCCCCCAGCCCCGCCTTGCCGACCTGCTCCGCCTCCGCCACGGCCCCTCCCGGCCCCGCCTCAGGCCATCACGATGAGCAGGTCCTTCGCGTCCACCTGCTGCCCGGGTCGCACGACGACCTCCACCACCTCGCCGTCGCGATCCGCCTTGACCGCGGCTTCCATCTTCATCGCCTCGAGCGTGACCAGTACGTCCCCGCGCTCGATCTTCTGTCCGACGGCCACGGCCACCGTAGCGACGCTGCCGGGCATCGGTGCGCCGACGTGATTGGGGTTGTCGGCATCCGCCTTACGGGTCGCTTCGCGCACCACGCCCTGACTGCGGTCCTCGGCGCGGACCGATCGCGGCTGGCCGTTCAGCTCGAAGAACACCGTTCGCGTGCCGTCGTCGTGCAGGTCGCTCACCGTCACGAAGCGGACGATCAGCGTCTTGCCACGCTCGATGTCGATCGTGATCTCCTCGGCCGGCTCCATTCCGTAGAAGAACGTGTGCGTGGGCAGCACGCTCACGTTGCCGAACCGGTTGCGGTCGGCCACGTAGCCGGTGAAAACCTTCGGATACATCAGGGCCGAGGCGAACTCGAGCTCGGTGATTTCCCTGCCGCAGTCCTTCTCGAACTGCCTCCGCCGTACCTCGAGGTCCTCCGGCGGCAGCACCTCGCCGGGACGCACGGTCAGCGGTTCCCGGTCGCCGAGCACCTTCTTCTGGAGGGCCTCGGGGAAGCCGCCGTACGGCTGGCCGATGTCGCCGTGAAAGAACTGCACCACCGACTCGGGGAAGGCGATGTCGACCGCCGGATCCTCGACCTGCGCGCGCGTCAGCCCGCTCGTGACCATCATCAGCGCCATGTCGCCGACGACCTTGGACGACGGCGTGACCTTGACGATGTCGCCGAACATGTCGTTCACCTCGGCGTAGGCGTGCGCCACTTCCGGCCAGCGGTGCGCCTCGATGCCCAGCGAGCGGGCCTGCTCGCGAAGGTTCGTGTACTGGCCGCCCGGCATGCCGTGCACGTAGACCTCGGAAGCACCCGAGCGCAGGTCGCTCTCGAAGGCGCCGTAGATCCGCCGCACCTGCTCCCAGTAGGAGGAAATGATGCGCGCCTTGGCCGGGTCCACCGACGTGGCCCGCGGGCCGTGGCGGAGCGCCTCGATGACGGAGCCGAGGTTCGGCTGCGAGGTGCCTCCGCTCATCGAGTCGAGCGCCCCGTCGACCGCGTCGCAGCCCGCCTCGACCGCCATGAGGACGCTTGCGGCAGCGATGCCGCTGGTGTCGTGGGTGTGGAAGTGGATCGGGATCGAGATTTCCTGCTTGAGCGCCCGTACGAGCTCGAAGGCGGCGCGGGGCTGGCACAGGCCGGCCATGTCCTTGATGCCGAGCACGTGCGCGCCGGCACGCTCGAGCTCCTTCGCCATGCGCAGGTAGTAGGCGAGGTCGTACTTGGTGCAGGCAGGATCGCTCAGGTTGCCCGTGTAGCAGATGGCGGCCTCGCAGACCTTGCCGCTCTCGATCACCGCGTCCATCGCCACGCGCATGTTGTCGACCCAGTTCAGCGAGTCGAACACGCGGAACACGTCGACGCCGGCCTGGGCCGCCTGGGCGACGAAGTGCCGGACGACGTTGTCCGGGTAGTTCGTGTAGCCGACCGCGTTGGCGGAACGCAGGAGCATCTGCAGCAGCAGGTTGGGCATGGCCTCGCGGAAAGCCGCGAGGCGCTCCCAGGGGCACTCCTTGAGGAACCGCATCGCCACGTCGAAGGTCGCTCCACCCCAGCACTCCACCGAGAACAGTCCCGGCAGCAGGCTCGCGTAGTAGGGGGCGATGCGGGCCATGTCGTGGGTGCGGAACCGGGTCGCCAGCAGCGACTGGTGAGCATCGCGCATGGTCGTGTCGGTGAGCAGCACCTGCTGTTGCGCCAGCATCCAGTCGGCCAGCCCGCGCGGTCCACGCTCCTCGAGGATCTGTCGGCTGCCGGGCGCCGGCGCCGGCAGCGCGACCTTGGGCAGGCGCGGCTCCGGCAGGTGTTCGGGCTTCTGCCGGCCCTTCACCTCGGGATTGCCGTTGACGATGACGTCGCCGATGAAACCGAGCAGCCGGGTGGCACGATCGCGCCGGCGCGGCCACTGGAACAGTTCGGGCGTCTGGTCGATGAACTTGGTCGTGTAGCTGCCGTCGGCGAAGCTCGGGTGGGTCACGACCTGATCGAGGAACAGCGCGCGATGCATCCTCGCTCCGCACTCGGCTGCGGTCGGCGCCCAGGTCGTGACCTTCACGAGCAGCGAGTCGTAGTAGCGGGTGATGAAAGCCCCGGTGTACGCGGTGCCGGCGTCGAGGCGCACGCCGAAGCCCGCCGGGCTACGGTAGGCGGTGATGCGGCCGTAGTCCGGAATGAAGCCGTTCTCGGGGTCCTCGGTGGTGACGCGGCACTGCATCGCGTGACCGGCGACCCGGATGTCCTGCTGGGCCGGCACACCGCTGTCGGGCTCGCCGATGCGGGCGCCCTGGGCGATGCGGATCTGGGCCTTGACCAGGTCCACGCCCGTGACCATCTCGGTGACGGTGTGCTCGACCTGGATTGACCTCGATGAAGTAGACCTCCCCGGTGTCCGCGTCCTGCAGGAACTCGACCGTCCCGGCGTTCACGTAGGAAGCGGCCCGGCCGATCTGCACCGCGAGAGCGGCCAGCCGCTCGCGCTGCTCGCGGTCGAGAAAGACCGCAGGGGCGCGCTCCACGACCTTCTGGTTGCGGCGCTGCACCGTGCAGTCGCGTTCCCACAGGTGCACGAGGTTGCCGTGGGCATCGCCGAGGATCTGCACCTCCAGGATGAGCTTCTCGAGGTAGACCTCGTCGTTGCCGAAGGCGGCCTTGGCCTCGCGGCGCGCCGCGGCGACCATCTCGCCGAGCTGCTTTTCGTCTTCGACGACGCGCATGCCGCGCCCGCCTCCGCCCCAGCTGGCCTTGAGCATCACCGGATAGCCGACCTGACCCGCGAGGCGGGCCGTCTCGGCCTCGTCGGCCGGCAGCGGCGGCGTTGCGGGCATCACGGGCACTCCTGCCTCGACCGCCAGCTCCCGCGCCATCACCTTGTTGCCGAGGCGGCGCATGGTGGCGGGCGACGGCCCGACGAAGATGATGCCGGCCGAGGCACAGGCCTCGGCGAAGT
>LJNS01000038.1 GCA_001303245.1 Gammaproteobacteria bacterium SG8_30 | reverse complement strand
GCCGGCGTCAGCACCGAGAACTTCATCGCCACCGACACCCGGGCCTACATCGACGGCGACGGCAGTGGCGCCGATGCAGGCATCCTGGCCGACGCCATCGAGGTGCTGGCGCTGGACGAGTCGACGATCGAGGTCGATGCCGGCGCCGCGGCGGTTGGAGGCTCGGTCGGCGGAACCGTCGGTGTGTCCGCCTCGATCGGTGTCTCGCTGGCGCGCAACTCCATCGACAACAGTGTAGTGGCCTACATCCAGAACGCGGACGACGTGGTCGCGACCGCCGGGGACGTCACGGTGGACGCCCGCGAGGACGCGCAGATCGACGCGACCTCGGTCGCGGCCTCGCTTGCGGTGGCGGTCTCCGGAACCGTGTCGGTCGCGCTCGCCGGCGCCGGCGCCGAAGCGACCAACGTGATCACGAACGACGTCCAGGCCTACGTGCTGGACTCGATGGTGAGCACCGCCCAGGCGGAGTTCGATGGCAGCCAGGAGCTCTCGGAGCTGCTCCAGGGCCAGCGCGTCCGCCTCTCGGACGGCTCGGTGTTCGAGTTCATCGGCGAGGACCGGCTGGAGGCCGACCAGGTCGGCCCGGACGGCCTGCCGCTTCCGATCCGGCTCGCGTTCGAGGACTACAGCCCGCAGAGCACGCAGTGGAGTCGCGTCGGGTCGGACTGGGACGTGCGCGTCGACGCGACCTCGGAGTCCGAGCTCTCCGCTCTGGTGGGCGCGGCCGCCAGCGCGGTCAGCGGCGGCCTGGTGGCGGTGTCCGGCTCGGTCGGTGTCGCGATCGCGCGCAACCTGGTGGGTCTCGAGGAGGTGGATGGTACGCCGCGCCAGAACCAGGTCGTCGCCTACATCGAGGACTCGACGATCGCTGCCGCGGGCGACGTGACCGTGCACGCGGATGCGCTCGAGCGCATCGCGACCGACTCCTTCGCGGGCTCGGTGGCGATCGCGGTGGGCATCGGCGCCGCGTTCGCGGGCAGCGGCGCGACCGCGACCAGCCGCTTCAGCACGCTGGTGGATGCCCACATCGACGACAGCATGCTGCAAGTGGGCGGCGATCTGACGGTCGAGGCGGTCGACGACAGCCAGATCACGAGCGCGCGGGCCGTCGGCGCATCCCTCTCGGTCAGCCTCGGCGCGGCCTCGGTCGCCGTCTCGCTGGTCGACAACGTGATCGCGAACAAGGTCGACGCCTCGATCGACGGCACGACGTCGAGCCAGGTCGTGGTCGGCGGCGACGTGGTGGTCGAGTCCGACATCGCGATGGCGAGCATCGACGAAGTGTCTGCGGTGACGGCCTCCGTGTCTGGAGGCCTGCAGGGTTTCTCGGGTGGCGGCATCGTCGTCGACAACCGGATCGAGAACGACGTGGATGCCGGGATCCGCGGGAACGCGGACGTGCTCGCCTTCGGCGACGTGTCGGTCCATGCCCGCGAAGAGGCGCTGATCTCCGCAGACGCCAGCGCGGTGACGGTATCGATCAGCCTGGGCGCGGCGCTGGGCGTGGCCGTGGTGGACAGCGAGATCCGGAGCAGCATCGAGGCCGCGATCGACGTCGCCGACGAGCACACCGTGATGGCGCGGAACATCGACGTGTTCGCGGAGTCGATCGCAACCATCCCGACCACGACGACGGCCGGCATCGCCGCGTCGCTCAGCGCGGCCGCGGACAACGAGGCCCACGCCAAGATCGCGACCAGCGTCACCGCCTTCGCGACGGGCGGTGAGCTCAAGACGCCCGGGACGCTGTCGATCCGCGCGGATGCCGAGAATTTCGCGCGCACGTCGGCGCTGGGCGGGGCGCTCGGCGCGGTGGCGGCCGGCGGCATGGTGTCGGACATCGAGCTCGGACGGGTGGGCAACGACCACGAGGTTCAGGCGCGCATCGGCGCCTCGACCGACGTGATGGCCCGGGCCGTCCTGATCTCTGCCAGCGCCAGCGACGACCTGCTGGCCGACAGCACTGCCGGTGCCGCGGGACTCGCGGCGCTGATCGGCGCCGGCTCGTCCGTCACGAGCGACTTCTCGACGCTGGCCGAGATCGGCGAGGGCACCACGATCCTGAGCGATGCCCTCACGCTGAAGTCGTTCCACCAGCAGGATTTCGACACCAAGGCAGACGCGTATTCGCTGGCGCTCGCCGCCGGCACGGGCGCGTTCGCGACCAACACGATCACCTCGACGGCCGACGTCAAGCTCGGCGACGGCAGCGGCGACGGCCCGCGGATCACCTCGGGCAACGTGCTGATCAACGCCAGCAACGAGGTGACGAAGAACCGCTTCGCGAACGACAACAACCTGAAGACGGGATCGGCGGCACTCGGAGCGGCCTCGGTCCTGCTCAGCTCGACCGAGCTCGGGACCGCGTCGGATCCGCTCCGGGCCCGGGTCGACGTGCTCGGTGGCACGACGATCACCGCGGTCGGTGACAGCGAGGATCCCGGATTCATCAATATCTCCGCGTTCAACGAGTTCACCGGGGTCGACTCGGTCAGCGTCGAGACGGTCGCCGGCTACGCGATCGCCGTGGGCCGGTCGGATCTGGCCGCGAACAGCCTCGCGCAGGTCAACGTCGACGGCGCGTCGCTGATCAACGGCAGTGGCGACATCTTCCTCACCACGCGCAGCGACGGAGCACTGCGACCGAGCGGCAACCTGTTCATGGCGGCGCTGCTGAGTGGCGCCGAAGTGCAGGCGGTCGCGGACATGGACGTCCGCAACGAGGTGCGGACCCACGACGCCACCCTGCGCGGGAGCGACGTCTACCTCTACGCGGGCCGTGACTCGGGCGGCAAGGTGAACCTGCTCGACAGCGAGGGCAACGTCGAGATCACGACGATCTCGCTGGTGCCGAGCTTCAGCTTCCCGGTGTTGAGCGCAACGATCGACGAGTTCAACACGGTCAGCGTGCTCGGCAAGTCGAAGATCCAGGCGCTCGAGGACGTGAACATCGTCGCGCTCGAGGGGCTCGGCGGCAGCGAGCGGGCCCGCACCGACGGCACCGTGCTCAACCTCTCGCTGATCCCGTTCGGCGTCGACATTCCGGACGGAGGTACCACCCACAGCACGAACCAGGTCGACGTCGGTACGAACGCCCGTATCGAGGCCGGCATCAACAACAAGTCGGTCGTCGAGATCCACTCGGTCCAGGCGAACCCGCTGCCGGCGGGCGTCTCCCTCGACCCCGGCAGCGACCCCGACGACCCGCAGAATCGGGTGCCGGTGTCGGTCAAGACGCAGCTCGGGCTGGCCCCCGACATCGACTACGAGTACGTCGCCCTCGACTTCGGTGAGATCCCCTACACGATCTCGACCGGAATGGTGATCGAGGTGATCGAAGGCTTCAACGGCGGTGGGCTGCTGGGTCACTTCTACGAGTTCCGTCCGCCGGGCGTCGAGAACGCGCCGCTCCTGTTGGAGGCCGAGAACTACGCCATCGGATCGCGCTGGAAGGATCTGGGCGACGACGCGAGCGCGATCGACAGCAGCATCGACCCCGTCCGCAGCGACGTGACCAGCACCTTCGACGCGCTTCAGGGCCTGTTCTACGCGATCAAGCCGGTCGATCTCGCGGCGCCGGTGCTCACCTACGTGAACATCGGCAACAAGCTGATCGAGGAGCGCGAGAAGATCCGCGGCTGGATCGCGAATCACGCCGGCAACGCAGAGGCGGTGGCGCGCTACGAGATCCAGCTTGGAGTCGTGGAGCAGGCGCTGATGGATCTCGGCCTGCTCGAGACCTTCGAGGACGGCGGCCAGATGCAGACCGCGGTCAAGCGCGGCCTCGACGCGGTCTTCGTCGACATGCCGGATGTCTACGCGGCACCCGGCTCGGTGTTCATCGACGTCAGCGGTGTGAGCCCGTCGACGTTCGAGCCCCTCGTCACCGGCGGTCAGATCGTCGCCCGCGCAGGCGCGGAGATCGAGCTGGTCAACAACTCGCCCTTCGCGATGTCGGTCAACGACGCGGTCATCCGGGACAACGCGCGCGTCACCGTCTCGAACGGCGAGTTCGTGGTCTTCCAGCCCGGCAACGTCTACGTGAACAACGCGAACCTGACGAACACGGCGGATGGGGACGAGCCGCAGATCTCGATCCGCCAGCCGCTCGATACGGTGACCTACGACCTGGGCGGCATCGAGCTGCCCGACATCCCCCAGGATCTCTTCATCCAGGCCGACGTGATCAACGAGAGCGGCCACATCTTCATCCAGAACGAGAAGTCGAGCATCAACGTCAGCGGAGAGATCCGCGGCAAGACGGTCGAGATCCTGTCCGGCGGCGACTTCAACCTGAACGTCGACGACTGGCTGCACACCAATCAGGACCCGCGCCAGCTGATCGACTTCAACGAGTTCCGCGCGCCGGCGCTCGCGGGCGGCTCGGGCACGCTGATCGAGAAGACGAACCGGCCCGCCTCGATCGAGGCGGCGATCGGCGACGAGGAATCGAAGATCGTCGCCCAGGGCAGCGTCGTGGTGACGGCGCGCTTCCTGAACATCAACGGCCGCATCCAGAGCGGCGTGGACACCGTCGAGATCAAGATCGACGCCGATACCTTCGTCGCACCGGGCCAGACCCAGAGCTTCCTCGACGACGACGGCAACGCGCTGCCGGGTATCAGCTTCGGCACGGACGACGTCCCGGTGGCTGGATTCTTCGACGCCGAGCGTCAGGCGCTGGTGCTCGGAGACATCATTCCGAAGGGCGGAGAGATCACGCTGGCCGGGCAGATCCTGTCCACTGGCGGTGGTCTGCTGCGGGTCGCGCACGGCTACACGAACGTGAACATCCAGAACGAGACGGATTACGAGCTCGTTCTGAACCGCATCAACACGCTGACCGAGCGCGAAGGCAAGATCACGATCATCGACACCGCCACGCTGAGTCGCGTCGAGTACACGCTCGATGCGAATCAGATCACCGAGAAGGTCTTCTCCGGGGAGCTGATCGAGGGTGATCCGAACACCGAAGGCGGCGAGATCTCGACGATCGCCTACACGCTCGAGGAGACGAACGCGCTCGACAAGAACGACGCCTACTACGACGACGTCCAGACGGGGCGGGTCTACGTGTGGACCGAGGGTCAGGAGAAGACGCAGTCGAACGTCGTCCACTACGAGAAGAAGAGCTTCAACCTCTTCGGGGACAACTCGTTCGCCGACTTCCTCGCGAAGGACAGCAGCTACACCTGGCGAAAGACGGTGTACACGGACGGCGCACCGCTGCTCGAGTCCGAGCTGCTCGCGATGCCCGATACTCCGGAGTTCAACACGAACCCCGACTTCACGATCGTTCCCGATTACGCGGCGGGCGACTCCTACACGATCTTCTACGAGCTGCGAACCGACAACGACGTCGACGTGCTGTCGAATGCGAGCTGGGTGAAGGACGGCGGCACCGTCTACAAGTACATCGGCGACATGAACAAGGAGGTGAACCTCCAGCAGGTCGACTACGCGAGCGATCCCGAGTGGGCGGTGGATACGAGCGTCAGCTTCAGCGAGACGGACACCGCGGCGTACCGATATCTCAGCACCTTCAAGAACATGGAGGTGACCAAGGAGAGCTGGACGACGGGCGGTGGCTGGCTGCGCAAGAAGACGGTGCACACCTCGATCACGACGATCCAGGGCCTGGTCGACTACTACACGCATACCCTGGAAGCGGCCGATCCGATCAAGATCGAGTTCGACGAGGGCCCGAGCGCGTCGGACACGCCGGACATCACGATCGTCTCGCACGGCGGCGTCTTCATCCAGGGCAACATCGAATCCCCGGACTTCGGCGCGGTGACGATCATCTCGGAGATGGGCTCGATCGACAGCGCCGAGAACGTGGGCGTGTTCGGCGTGGTGCCGACGCTGTCGGCCGGCGTGCTGAACGGCGGAGGAATCAGTGGTCTGGTCCGGATTGCCGCCGAGCCGCTCGTCAATCCCGACGCGGTGATCCGGCTGAACGTGCAGAACGGGGGCCGCGCGGACTTCATCTCCGGCGGCGACATCTTCGTGACCGGCATCTCGACGGACAACCAGCACAGCGAGATCTTCATCGGCAACCTGACCTCGTATGGCGGCTCGATCTTCGTGACCGCGCCCGACGGCATCTTCGCGTTCGACGCCAACTCGATCATCAGCGGCGAGCGGATCGAGCTGCTGACGACTCGGGGTGCGATCGGAACCGAGGCCCTGCCGATCCGGATCGACAGCAACGTCGTCGGCGATGGCGGCGTGGCGGCCCGGTCCGGCGCCGACATCTACCTGGTCGAGGTCGACGGCGACATGCGGCTGCTGACGCCGCGGATGTGGGATCCGGACGTCGACTCGACGCCCTCGATCGAGACGACGCTGCACGTCGACTTCAGCCTGGCGAACACGCCCAACGAGCTGATCACCGGCCAGAGCGTGGAGCTCGCTGACGGCCGCATCATGGAGTTCGTCGGCGACAGCCGCCTCGACCCGGACGACCTGCTGCCGCCGGTCGACCTGGCGAGCGAGAACTACGCCGATCCGAGCCAGTGGAAGGAAGTCGGCCTGGTGCAGCTGACGGTGCTCGATGGCTCGCTGCTCGACGCGCGCTACGAGGACCTGACGCCGAAGACCCTCGCAGAGGCTCAGGCACTCGGCGACGGCCTCGGGATCACCGGCGACTCGGCGATCGCCTACGTCGACGCGCAGATCCTGCGGGAATCGTCGAGCCAGACCGAGCGTTATCACAGCTACTGGGTCGACTTCCGGGATGCGGTGCGCACCTCCGCGGCGGCAACGCTGACGGTGCAGAGCATCGACGCAGGCACCGACACACTGACCTTCTCCGGAGATCACGGTCTCAGCAGCGGAGACCAGGTGGTGCTCCAGATCGGGATCGACCTCTCGACCGAGACGTTCTCCGATGGCGCGACCTGGAGCGAGGTGATGGGCTTCGACGCCGACTTCGACGTCTCCCAGCTCCAGACCGCCCGGACCGTCCTGGCGAACGGCGACGTGGTCCGCGCTTCGGACGGAACCCTCTACCGTTACGACGGCATCAGCGTACCGCTGACCGACCTCGTGGACGGCCAGGAGTACTACGCGGTCGTACTCGACGCGACGACGATCCAGCTGGCGCTGAACCGCACGGATGCCGCCCTCGTCGGCACGCCGGAGGTGGTGGATTTCGGCGCTCTCGTGGGAGCGGGGGGTGATGCCGGTGCGGTCGGCGGGTTCGTCGCCCTCGACGTCGACAGTACGAGCTACACGGTCAGCGCCTACGATGCCGGACTGGCGGTGCCAACGAACCTCCAGCAGATCCACGATCTCTTCGGCGCTGGCAGCTACGACCCGGACGCCGTGGGCGTGATCCGGCAGGATGGGGGCTCGCCGTTCCTGTCCCAGGTCACCGACGCGGAGCGCCAGGACCGCATCACCGCACGCACCGTCGACGTGGCGAAGCTGCAGTTCCCGATCTCGCGCGGCCTGTTCAACTACCTCTTCCCGGAGGAGCCGAGCGGCAACTTCCCGACCGGCCCGACGGGCGAGGGCGCGAACATCGTCGCGCGCGACATCGAGCTGAACGTCGACGGCGGTCAGGTGGGCCGGGTCTCCGGCACCGAGATCATCGACCTGACCAACGGCTTCGACGTGCTCACGCCGACACAGCAGCAGCTGCTGGCGATCTCGACTTCCGACTCGGTGGTCGGCCACACCTACGCGATCTACCAGTACACGGGCAACGGCGACACCTTCGATCTGACGACCACCGACTTCCAGACGGGCCCGTGGACGAAGATCGACTACATCAAGACCGGCGACGTGACCGGCCCGATGTCGGTCGCCCAGGGCGATCGGGTGCTGGTGCAGACCGGTGAGAGCTACGGCCTCTACGAGTTCCAGGGCCAGGGCTCTCAGAGCATCGACCTGCGCACGCAGGACTACACCGACGATTCGCGTTGGCGCCTGTTCGACGACGTCCACGTGGGTCACGTGTTCGACTCGGGCGACGACAATGCGCAGCTGGCCATGCACGACTTCGTCGAAGACCTCTCCCAGGTCGACCACCTGACACTGAAGGTATTCGACGACATCGACCTCGAGGCCGAGCACACGGTCCGGATCGCCTCCCAGGGCGGCATCGCCGTCGAGACCCAGGGCATCCTGCAAGTCGACGAGATCCTCGGCGGTGGTGACACGAAGCTGGTCGCCGGCGGATCGATCCTGGATCTCGGCACGGCGCCCTACGCGGCGATCGGAAGCCTGGGTGACCTGGCACTGATCTCCCGGGGCGGCTCCATCCGGGCCGCCTCGGGCACGGACCCGATGCGCATCCAGGTCTCCAGCAACGGCGAGCTGACCGCCGAGGCCCTCGGCCAGATCGATCTCGTGCAGGTCGCCGGCACCGTGACGATCGACGCAGTGAGCGAGGCCGTCTCCGATCTCTGGATCCGGCGGGTCGACGGCGGTCAAGCGGTCGTCGTCGAGACCGACACGGGCGACATGTACGTCAAGCAGGTCACCTCGGACGACTCCGTCCGGCTCGTCTCCGCCAGCTCGATCCTCGACGCCTTCGAGGACAGCGGCCGCGCGAAGATCAACGTCGACACCCACCTCGTCAGTGCGCCGGCGAGCGGCGACGTGTACCTGACCGCCGTCGTCGACATCGGCCAGCTCGGGAACTTCCTCGACGTCGACATGGGGATCGGAGACCTCGTCACCCAGTCCGGTCGCGACACGTTCATCCACGGCGCCGACGACCTCGAGATCGCGAGCGCGGTCTCTGCGACGGGAGACATCCACTTCGTCGTCGACGGCGACGCGAACGTCGACCAGATCACCGCGCTGCTGGGCACCGTCAAGATCGTCGCCGAGGCGGGCATCATCGATCGCCGCGACGACGACGAGGCGAACGTCTCCGCGACGAACGCGATCCTGAACGCCGGGACCGGGGTCGGCAGCCCGTCGAACCGCTTCGACACGGTGGTGAGCCGGCTCGAGTCCGCGGTGCCCGGTGGCGGCCTGTGGCTGCGCAACACCGGAGATCTCGAGATCGGCGGCATCAGCAGCCAGCTCGGCATCGCGACCCTGATCGACGTCGACATCATCGCGGCCAGCGACATCACGGTCGGGGAGGCGATCGACACGGAGCACGGGCCGGTCCTGCTCGACGCGAGCGAGGACATCACCGTGCATGCGCCGATCACGACCGGCGGCGGCACCGTCACGCTGTACGCGGACGGCGACATCGTGTTCGGGGTCACCACGAACGGCGGCGCGGTGGTCGGGGCCGAGACCGGCTCGATCGACACGGAGAGCGACAGCCCGACGGTGACGTTGCTCGCCGACGCCGACGCCACAGGCGGCGGCGCCATTGCGATGGCGGACGGCAGCTGGATCGACGCGACGGGCGGCCTGATCGACGTCGATGCCACCGGCGACATCGTGCTCGGCTACCTCACCACCAGTACCGACGTGGTGATCGACTCGAGCGCGGGCTCGGTGCTCGATACGGCCGACAGCGCGGGCTTCGAGCCGAAGGACATCGAGGCCGGCACCGCGGTGATCCACGCCGCAACCGGCATCGGCACTGCGGCGAACCCGCTCGAGACGACCCTCGTGAGCTTCGAGGCGGACGGCGGGGCCGGCGGCATCTACGTCGACGACATGGGTGGCCTCACGCTCGGCGACGTGGGGACGACCCCCGAGGGCCTGGCGACGACCGGCCTGCTCGCGAACTCGACGATCCGCGTGACGACGACCGGATTCATGACGATCGTCGAGAACGTCGTCTCGAGCAGCGCGGACGTGACGCTGTCCGCGATCGACTCCCCGAACACCACCGTGATCGTCGATCCGGATCTCAGTGAGCGCACGCTCGCGCTGGACGGCTCGGACTTCGACGAGGACCTGATCCTGACCGCAGGCTCGGTCGTCTCCGGAGCGACGGACGTGACGCTGCTGGCGGGCGACGATCTGCTGCTCGACGCGGGGACCACGGTCACGGCCGGGGAAGCGCTGACGATCCGCGGTGACCACCAGCAGGTCTCCGGCGTGAACGTCGATCCGGGTGTCGGCAGCCGGATCGACCTCGACGGATCGATCGACTCGACGACGACGCTGATCACCGGTGAGCGGGACGACGACTACGTCGACTTCCAGGTCGAGGCGCTCGCGGGCCACACCACCGTCGAGGGCGACACCGACGGACTTCCCGGCGGCAGCGACACCATCCGGCTCGACCGCCTGCCGACGATCGCCACCTCCCACGACCGGCCCGGCGATCCCGCCGGCGCGGCACTCGTGCGCGACACGATCGACCTCGATGGCCGCGGTGGCAGCGACCACGTGATCGTCAACCTGAGTGGCGATCGCACCGACTATCTGGTCAACGTCGTGGACAGCGGTGCGCAGAACGACGGCGCCGACACGCTGACGATCTTCGGCACCGAGCAGTCGGATCTCTTCCTGCTGCGGAAGCACTTCGTCGCGCTGCTGAACCCCACCGAGCAGCAGGACCCGGATGCGCAGATGAGCCTGCATCCGGAGCTCGAGCGCATCAACTACGACCAGTCGATCAACGGCCGCGTGCGGGTCGAGAGCGGAGTCGGCGACGACGCGTTCTACGTGGACGACAACAGCGCCCTCACGACGTTGGATGGCGGCCAGGGCGACGACACCTTCCAGATCGGCCAGATCTTCGGCTCGAACCCGAACGGCGGGCTGTTCTTCTCGGAGATCACCACTCCCGACACGGCCTGGACGCCCGAGGCCAGCTACGAGGACGTGGGAGCCGCCTCGACCACCGGCTCGGGCACCGGGATGCGGGTGGACATCAGCGTCGACGCGCTGGGCCACCCGAGCGCCGCGCTGGTCGATCCGGGCCAGGGCTATCAGGACGGCGACCAGGTCACCTTCGTCGACCCGGGCGGCGTCGGCGACCCGGTCACGCTGACGATCGTCGTCGACGAGCGCGTCGTCGCCGACGATACCCAGTTCGTCGACCTGGCGAGCGACTCCGACGACATCGAGCTGAATCGCATCACCCGTGGCTGGCTGAGCGCGGGCATCACCCACGCCACGACGATCTTCGGCGGCGAGGGGCAGGACACCTTCTTCGTCTACAGCAACAAGGCCGTGCTCCGGATGGAGGGCGAGGCGGGGAACGACAGCTTCGTGATCCGCGCATTCGTCGCCGAGGACGACGTGATCGCCAGCGGTGGCGGTGACGACGACCACTTCGAGTACAACGTCAACGCTCCGGTGAGCATCAGCGGCGGCACCGGCTTCGACACCGTCGTCGTGATCGGGACCGAGAAGGCCGACAACTTCATCGTCACCTCGGAAGGCATCTTCGGCGCCGGCCTCACGGTCCGCGTCGACGGCGTCGAAGAGGCGATCGAAGTCGACGGCCTCGAGGGCGACGACAACTTCTTCGTACTGAGCACCCGGGACGACGTGGTGACGACGGTCATCGGCGGCCTCGGCAGCGACACCTTCAACATCGCCGGGGACGTGACCGAAGACGTGATCTCGCTGAGCCTCGAGGGTCGCAGCAGCACGATCAATCACGGGGCGACCAGCGACGACCCGAGCTTCGACAACCTGCCCGTCGCGGGCGTGCCGGTGACGATCTCCGACACCCCCAGATCCCCGGTGGTGATCAGCGAGTCGGACGGCTTCACCGAGGTCGTGGAGGACGAGGCTGGCTCGTTCGACACCTACCTGGTCCACCTCTTCCGCCCAGACGACGACGTCAGCGCCAGCGCGATGGCATACCTGACCGTTTCCGCGGTGATGTCCTCGTCGGCGGATCGCCGGATGC
This sequence comes from Gammaproteobacteria bacterium SG8_30, assembly GCA_001303245.1. Lineage (GTDB taxonomy): Bacteria > Pseudomonadota > Gammaproteobacteria > Steroidobacterales > Steroidobacteraceae > SG8-30. The sequence goes on along the minus strand of LJNS01000038.1, from coordinate 7,945 downwards.
CCGCCCGGGGCCTCGCACCCGGCGAGCTGGATCCGCAGCCGGCCGGCCCGCACAGCGCCCAATCGGTCGAGATCTCCGTCGACGGAGGCGCCTGGACCACGGCCGACGTGATCACCTTCGACCACGACAGCTGGAGCGACGACGTCGAGATCCGGGTGCGCGCGCTCCACGACGATGCGATCGAGGGCGAGCGCAAGGTGATGATCAGCCACAGCCTGCTCGTGACGAGCGATTCCGCCGTCGACGTGGCTCTCTTCGACGAGGCTCCGAGCGAGAACGTCGAGGTCCGGGTGCTCGACGACGACCTCGGCGCGCTGCTGGTGCGCGAGAGCGGGAACAGCACGCGGGTGCTCGAGGGCGGGCTGGTGTTGAACGACGGCTCGATCCTGGCCGAGGGTGCGACGCCGGGTCCGGGACAGTCCGTCATCGGGGACAGCCGGATCGTCGACGAGTACGTCGTCCGGCTGTCGGTGAAGCCGACCGCTCTGGTGACCGTGAACCTGAGCTTCCCCGGCGACGAGCTGAAGATCACCGACGAGGCCGGTAGCGAGATCACGTCCCTCGAGTTCGACGAGAACAACTGGGACGTCGAGCGCACGATCACCGTCGAGGCGATCTCGGACGGTCTACGCGAGAACGCCGAGAACCACCGCATCCTCCACAGCTTCGACAGCAGCGACTCGCGCTACGGCGCGAGCTTCGAGCTGGACGTCGAGTTCAGCGACAACGCGGGGGAGGCGGACGCGCGCGACACGCTGATCCGCAGTGACGGGCTGGATTGGGCGGACTTCGGCTTCTTCGAGGGTGGCCGCATCGACGTCGTGAGCGGCGACAACGAGGGCTTCTACCGCATCGATCAGATCGCCGGCGACACGATCTTCTTCGAGACGGGCGCGGAGATCATCACGACCTCCGGCAGCACCAGCTTCCTGCGCACGAACCCGGCCCCGACGGCCGAGGTCCGCGTGCGGGTGTTCGATGCCGACACCCCGCGCGTTCTGGTCACCGAATCCGACGGCAGCACGCGCCTCATCGGCGACGCGGTTCCGCCCGACGTCGACGACTACAGCCTCCGCCTGGTGAAGCAGCCGAGCGCGACGGTCGAAGTCGCGCTGTTCGGCGACGGCAATACGCGCCTCAAGGACGATCCGCGCATCGGTCTGGCCGATGTCGGGGCGCCGATCTCCGTCAGCGCGGACGTCAACTTCGTGGACAATGCCGCGTCGGAGGCGAACACCCAGGACACGATCGAGCGCACGGACGGCGGCAGCTGGCTCGACGACGGGGTGCACGCCGGCGAGCTGATCCGGATCAACGGTGACGCGAACGCGGAGAACAATCAGCTCTTCCGCGTCGACAGCGTCAACGACACGGTGATCAGGCTGACCGCTGACGCGAGTCTCACCGAGAGCCTCGGGGCCACGATCACGCTGGACCGGATGCTGCGGGCGACCTTCGCAGACAACAGCGGCATCGGCGACGAGCTCGACAGCCTGACCCGGACCGACGGCGGCAGCTGGCACGCCGACGGCTTCCGGATCGGCACGCTCTTCCACGTGCTCGGCAGCGGCGCGAACGACGGCGTGACGTTCAAGGTCAACAGCGTCTCCGATGACGTGCTGAAGCTCACGGCGGATGGTGCCCTCACCGCGGGTGATGATCTTCTGGTGATGATCCAGCGCCAGACGAAGTCGGTGAGCTTCACGCCGACGAACTGGTTCGAGGACGTCACGATCGAGGTCGAGCTCGATCCCAACTTCGTGACGGACCCGACCCAGGAGCTGGTGCGCCAGGAGCCGCTGCAGCCGCACGTCGTGGATGCGATCGAGGGACCGCTGGTGCTCGAGGGTGGCATCGGCGAGGGCAAGGACCGCAGCCTGCGCCGCGCGGTGATGCTCCCCACGGAGAGCACCGACGCCCCGCTTGGCATCGACGACACGACCGACGAGAGCCAGCGCGCCGACCGCCTGAACGTCTTCAACGACGGCAGCATGATCGACGACGAGTTCACGCTCGACGCGACGGAGCTGCGCAACGAGATCGTGAAGCTCGGCAACGAGGACCTGACGGACAGCATCCGGCCGATGATCCTCTCGGGCCCGAGCCTCAGTCAGGGCCTGGACGTCGACATCAGCATCGCCCAGGACGGCACCGACCCGGACCAGATCATCCACTTCGAGGGCGGAATCGTCTTCGACGACATCGAGGTGACGGACATCCTGCTCGGCCGCGGCAACGACCGGATCGAGGTCCTCGCCTCGAACACCGGCACGCCGGGCGCCGAGGACCTGCTGGTGACCGTGGTCCACGGCGGCGGGAACACCGAGATCGCGACGACCACCGCCCTCTCGTTCAGCCGGAACGAGGCCGACGGGAAGACGACGCTGACCCGAGACGATCTCGAGACCTGGGGCGTCGGCTACAAGCCGGGGCTCTACCTGCGAATCCTCGGCGACGACACCCAGAACGCGGGCTACTACGAGATCCTCGACGTCAGTGGCCCGGCGATCACGCTGAAGGGACTGGTGAACGAGGAGGAGTCGGGCAACCTCCTGACCGCCCGGGTGATGGGCGACGTGATCGTCGCGAAGCCCGAGGGTGGGGCGGTGGCACCGCTGGTGCTGTTCGGCGACACGAGCCAGGACGGCAGCCGCTACGACTCGCTGCCCGAGCCGGGCGGCGTCACCGGCAACGCGTTCTTCTTCCAGCAGCATGGCGACGACGTGATCGATGCCTCGCAAGCCGGATTCGGCGTTGCGGCCTACGGCGGTGCCGGCGACGACCTGATCTTCGGCGGCGACTTCGGCGACCACCTGGCCGGCGGCTCGGGCGACGACACGATCTTCGGCCTCGCGGGCGACGACCACATCTACGGCGACTCGGGCTTCAACCTCGAGTTCAGCGTCAGCAAGGATGCGGACGGCAACGCGAGCATCGCCCGTGAGCTGACGGTGCCCACCCTCAACGAGAGCAACATCCGCACCCGCGACGGTCTACTGGCCGGCCGCGACGCCCTGCACGGCGATCAGGGCGAGGACGTGATCTTCGGCGATCACGGCGAGGTCGTGCAGGGAGAGGGCACCCAGCGCCTGTTCACGACCGGCGACATGGTCGAGATCCGGAGCGTGCGGGCCGTGAACGGCGCTGATGACCACATTCGCGGTGGCGCCGGAAACGACCTGCTGCTGGGCGGCACCGGCCGCGACGCGATCTTCGGCGACGAGGGCAACGACCTGATCTTCGGCGACCACGGTGAGGTCACGGCGGACGGGGCGGCTGCGATCGATCTGGGGACACTCCCGATGACCTCGCCGGAATTCGCCTTCACCGCGATCACGACGACCACGACCGAGTTCGATGCGTTCTTCGGCACCGTGGTCGTCGGCGACGACGACTACATCGAGGGCGGCTCCGGTGACGACATCGCCCTCGGTCAACAGGGTCGCGACGTCATCTACGGCAACGACGGCGATGACGACCTGATCGGCGGTCACAACGTCGAGGGTGGTCAGGACGCAGGAGATTTCCTCGACGCGGGCATCGGCAGCGACGTGGTCGCGGGCGACAACGCGATCATCCTGCGCCGCGGCGACAGCGAACGCTCGCGTTTCCGGGTGCTGCAGGGCGACGCGATCTACGGCGAGACCCAGAACCTGGACGACGGGGACGTGCTCGTCAGCGACGTCGCCCAGCTCGACCCGAGCGGCAACGCCGCGCGCAACATCACGATCCTCGATCACTCGGACACTCCGACAGCCGGTACCTGGGGCGCCGACGCGATCGCGGGCGGCGCGGGCGACGACGAGCTCTTCGGACAGCTCGGGGACGACACGATCCAGGGTGATGGCGCGCTCGGGCCCGTCGATCTGGGGCTCTCGACGGGCACCGGTCATGCGCTCGAGAACGCGGAGCTGCTCGCGTTCGACGGCAGCGATCCCTACACGATCGACGGCATCGCCGAGACGATCACGATCGCAGGGCACGGCCTTCGCACCGGCGACACCGTCACCTACACGAACGGCGGAGCCGACGACGTCGGCCAGCTCGAAGACGGCGTGAGCTACCTCGTGTTCGTCGAGGACGTCGACACCCTGCGCCTCTACGAGGAGGTCCGGGCGTGGCGCGACGGCGACGGTCTGCTGCAGGTCGTGCCTTCGAGCGAGCGCGAGGATGACGGCGACGACTACATCGAAGGTGGCGGGGGCGGAGACACGCTGTTCGGCAACCTGGGCCAGGACGACATCGTCGGCGGCAGCTCGAAGCTCTTCGGCCTGAACGGAGCCGAGTCGCAGCGACCCGATGGGCGCGATCGCATCTTCGGCGGTGCGGGACTGGCCGAGGACCTGGCGCGCAACAGCTACGGCGACGCCGGGCAGAGCGACGGCCACGCGCGCGATGCCGACGTGATCGCCGGCGACAACGCAAATGTCTATCGGCTGCTCGACGGCGACGGCAACCTGTTCACGTTCAACTACGACTTGAGCGGCGACAGCTGGGATTCGGACTACGGCATGGGACTGCGGATCATCCCGCGGGCGGTCGAGCACGTCGACTACACCGAAGGCGGACCGGACCTCGACGCGGCCAGCCTGCTGGACAACGGCAGCCACGACGAGATCCACGGTGAAGCGGGCGACGACAGCATCTACGGTCAGGTCGGCGACGACGTGATCTTCGGCGAGGGGCAGGACGACGACCTGATCGGCGGCTGGGGCAACGACTGGATCTCCGGCGGAACCGGCCGGGACGGCGTGATCGGCGACGACGGCCGCATCTACACCAGCCGCAACCTGGGCGTCGGCGCGGGCGAGGAGCCGCTCTTCGGCATCGCCGCCATCGCAGACGTGGACCTGAACCGGCCGATCAGCACCCCGGGCGACTTCCAGCTGGCGACGATCAACGTCGAAGGCGAGCTGAAGAAGAGCGTCAACCTGACCCCCTTCAACGTCGACCCCGACCTGACCGGACAGGATCCGCTCTTCGACGCGCGCTACGCCGACGACATCATCTTCGGCGGCCTGGGCGACGACTTCCTGCACGGATCCGTCGGGGACGATGCCATCTCGGGCGCCGAGGCACTCGCCGAGAGCGCGGTGACCGTCTATCCCGACGACGGTACGACCGATGATCTGCGCGTGGACGGGCGCGTGATCGAGTTCGGCTACCTGCGGCCGCTGGTGCTGGCGGACGCAGAGGCGGAGCTCGCGCGGCTCGACCCCGACGCCTTCGCGAGCGGCTTCCGGGTGCTGGGCTTCGAGACGCTGAAGGGCGAGGAGTTCTCGCACTACGAGGAGTTCCAGCCGCGAGACGAGATCCTGGTCGACGGAAAGCCGTACTTCCTGAACTTCGACCCGAACGAGGGCCCCGGCTCGCCCGAGACCGCGACGACGCCGACCGACGGTGCCGACCGCATCTTCGGTGATCTCGGCAACGACTGGATCGTCGGCGGCACCGGCCGCGACAACATGTACGGCGGCTGGGGCAACGACCTGCTGAATGCCGATGACGATCACTCGACCAACGGCGGCCTGAACGACGCGCCGGATCCGGGCCAGCCCTCGTTCGAGGATCGCGCCTACGGCGGTGCGGGACGGGACGTGCTGATCGCGAACACCGGCGGCGATCGCCTGATCGACTGGACGGGCGAGTTCAACAGCTACATCGTGCCCTTCGCGCCCTTCGGGCCGGGTACGGTGAGCCGTCAGCTTCCCCCGACGCTGTTCGAGTTCCTCTACGACCTGTCCGCCAGCGATGGTGCCGACGCGACGCGTGGCGTGGATGCGGGCAACGCGCTTCGCAACGGCGAGCCCCACGGCGAGCTCGGCCTGGTGATCCAGAAGGATCCGGCCTGGCAGCAGCAGACCGGCGCCCCCGACGACCCGCAGCAGATCGGACACATCCCGGGCGGCCCCCGGGACGTGCTGCGCACCGCGAACTTCAACGCCGGCACCTCCGGCGGCTTCGCCGCCGACAGCGGGACCTGGAGCGTCCAGGACGGGCGGCTCGTGGTCGCGCCGGAGACGATCGATGGCGACTCGGTCAGCGTGTTCTTCGTCGACGAGTGGATGCCGAAGTACTTCGAGGTCGAGGCCACGATCAACGCGGTCAAGCCGATCGCGGGCTACAAGGCGAATTCTTACATCGTCTTCGACTACCACAGCGAGACGGACTTCAAGTTCGCGGGTGTCAACATCTCGACCGACAAGCTGGAAATGGGCTATCGGGACGAGCTCGGCTGGAACGTCGTCGAGCAGGTGAACGCCCAGCTCAAGCCGGGCCAGGACTACCGCGTGATGCTCGCCGTGTCGGGCAACCTGGCGATCCTGCTGGTGGACGGAACGGAGCTCTTCGAGCACGAGTTCGAGGGCCGCGTCGACTCGGACGGGTTCCTCTACGGACTGAACGCCGGCATGATCGGCTTCGGCTCTACCAGGGCCAAGGGCGAGCTCGACGACATCGAGGTGCGCGTGCTGGCACCGGAAGTCACCCACGAGGAGACGCAGGGCTTCGACACGGGCTCCGGAATCTACCTGCCGCAGACCGGCACGTGGGTCACGCAGAGCGGCCAGTACGTGAGCGCGCCGAGCGCGGCGCCCGCGTCGGTCTCGACCTTCTCGTTCGACGTGGAGCCGCCCTCGATCGTGCTGCTGAAGGCCCAGGTCACCACCGACGACCTGGCCGGGATCGTATTCGACTACTACCACGCCGAGGACTTCAAGTACGCGGCGGTCGATGCGAACAGCGGCGAGGTGGTGATCGGTCACCGACACGACGGCGCGTGGTACGTGGACGCCTCCGCGGACTTCGGCATCCAGGCCGGCCAGAGCTACGACTTGAAGGTCGAGCTGCTGGGCGCGCGGTCGACGCTGACCGTGAACGGCAACGAGGTGCTGAACTTCGCGTTCTTCGCGCTGGTGAACGACGGCGATGCCGGCATGCTCTCTCGCGGCAACAGCAGCTTCGACGACGCCTACTGGGCGACCGACGACCCGGGCTACGCCGCGCCGCAGAATCTGCTGGCGGCCGTCGCCGCCGATACCCGTCTGGACGTCGCGACGCTCGGCCTGGGCCCGCTCGATGCGGTCGCCGGCGCTCTGGTCGACCGCTGGAAGTCGAGCGGGCTGCTCGACGCGGCCCAGATGGCGCGACTCGACTCGATGGAGTTCGCGCTGGCGGACCTCGAGGGAGCGGTGCTCGGCCGGGAGGCGGGCGGGACGGTCCTGATCGATCTCGACGCGGCGGGTCACGGCTGGTACGTCGATCTCACCCCCTGGGAGGACGAGGAGTTCCTGCCCGGTGACGAGGATGGCGTCCTCGTCGCGAGCCCCGATTCCGAGGCGGCGGGTCATATGGACCTGATGACGGTCATCGCACACGAGCTCGGGCACGCCCTCGGGCTCGAGCACGCGGACCCGGTTGCCGGTGACGCGTGGATGGCGGAGAGCCTGCTCCCCGGCGTGCGCATCCTTCCGATCAGCGGCGATCCGGACGCCCGGCTCGACGCGGTCGACTATGCGGCGCAGCTCGCTGCGGACGGCCAATGGACCGAGCTGCGGCGCTCGGCGGCGCTGGCGGCGGCGTTCGAGGAGATCCTGCTGGGCGACGACGGCGACGACGGCGACGACCGGCACCGGGACGCGGCCGATGAAGAGTGGCTGTGGGTCGACGACGAAAGCGAGGCCACGGAGACCTCCGGTCTCGTGGTCTGGGACTGATGGCGAAGCTGCGGCAGATCCAGGTCCGCTACCTGCCCGACCAGGATCGCATCCTGCTCCGGATGAACGGCGCCGAGTCCGAGGAGTACCGGATGTGGGTCACGCGCCGGTACCTGGCGGTGCTGTGGCCGATGCTGGCGAGGTTCGTCGCCGCGGAGCCGATCGTCCAGCAGGCGCGTCCCGAGACGCGCCGCGCGGTGCTCGACTTCCAGCGCGAGAAGGCGCTCTCC
>LJNS01000108.1 GCA_001303245.1 Gammaproteobacteria bacterium SG8_30 | reverse complement strand
CCAGGCGCAGATCGAGTACGTGGTGTTCAACCCCACCTGGACCGTACCGCCCGGCATCCTGCAGAAGGACATCCTCCCGGCCGTGCGCAAGGACACCGGCTACCTCTCGAAGCGGGGCCTGCAGGTGGTGGACCGAAACGGCCGCCCGATGGACCCGGCGGGAATCGACTGGCATCGGTACACGGGCAACAGCTTCCCGTGGTTCGTGCGCCAGGAACCCGGCCCGGAAAACGCGCTCGGGCGCGTGAAGATCATGTTCCCGAACCCGCACCTTTCGAGCTGGTGGAGCTGTTGCTCGCCGACCCGGCGTGGGACCAGGCCGCGTTCGAGACGGTCATCGCCTCCGGCGCTACGCGTACCGTGCGGCTGGCGAGGCCCGTGCGCGTGCTGCTCATCTACTGGACCGTGGACGAGGACGACGCCGGGCGAATCGTGTTCAAGCGCGACGTCTACGATCGCGATCCGGCGCTCGCCCGAGCGCTGGATGCGCGCTTCGCCTTCGGCTCCCGGCCGGAGATCTGAGCCGTGTCGCCCTGCGAGGATTTCCAACGAGGTCGCACGGCGCGGTAGCATCGGGAGGGCGTTCCGGGCCCCGCCCCCGTGATCGGGCCCGAAACGAGGAGTGGCGATGACGCAGCAGCAGGCCGGGCTGACGCTCTTTCCCGAGTGGCTCAAGAAGGCCGTGGAACTCGGGTACTCCCCGATCGAGCTGGCCCGCGTGCTCGGCACGACGCCGGCCACGGTGGCGCAGCTCATCCGGTCGGTGCCCACCAGCCCGACCGAAGTCCGCAAACTGGCACGCCAGCTCGGCGTGGACTACGAGTCGCTGCGAACCTTCACGGACAACGCGCTCCAGCCGATCACGGGCTTCGACAAGGAGACCCAGCGCATGCTCAGGCTTTGGGAACGGCTGGACCCCCCGCGCCGGGAAGCCGTGCTGGTGGTCATGAAAGACATGGCGCGGGGACGCAGCGCGCGCCGGCCCACGAAGCGCGCGCGCAAGTAGCCCACGGACGACCCCGCTTGATCGACAGCGCTCGCCTGCCCGGCGCGCTCCTGCTGGCGGCCCTCGCGCTGCTGGCCGGCAACACGGCGCATGCGGAACAGAAGGTCCTGCGCTTCGCGTTCCGCTCGGTCGAGACGGGGTTCGATCCGCAGCGCGTTGACGACCTGTACTCCTCCGCGGTCAACAACGAGATCTTCGAGCCGCTGCTCGAGTTCGACTACTTCGCGCGCCCCGTCAGGCTCGCCCCCCTGGCTGCGGAGTCGGTGCCGGAGCCCGAGGAAGGCGGCAGCGTCTACACCTTCCGCATCCGGCGCGGCGTCTATTTCTCCGACGACCCGGCGTTCCGGGGACAGCGGCGCGAGCTCACCGCCCGGGATGCCGCCTACGCGATCAAGCGCCTGCGCGACCCGCGCAACCGCGCCCCCTACGGCTGGCTGGTACAGGACGCGCTCGTCGGCCTCGACGAGCTGCACGACGAGGCGCTCGAGAGCGGCCGCTTCGACTACGACCGGCCGATCGCCGGCATCGAGGTCGTCGACCGCTACACGCTGCGCCTGCGCCTGAAGCAGCCGGACTACAACTTCCTTTATCGCTTCACGATGCCGCAGACGGCACCGGTCGCGCGCGAGGTAATCGAGACGTATGCCGAGGACACGATGGCCCACCCGGTCGGTACCGGCCCCTTTCGACTGGCCGAGTGGACCCGACGGCAAAAGATCGTGCTCGAGCGCAATCCGTCCTACCGGGGCCGGACGCTCGACACGACCTGGGCCGATCCCGGCGATCCTGAGCACCGTCGGGTCATCGCCGACCTGCGCGGCAAGCTGCTGCCGCAGCTCGACCGCGTCGAGATCTACCCGATGGACGCCTCGCAGCCGCGTTTCCTCGCGTTCATGAACGGCGAGCACGACCTGATCCAGGAGGTCCCCGTGACCTTCATCAACCAGGTCGCGCCCGGCGGCCGGCTGCTGCCCTCGCTCGAGGCCAGGGGGATCCGCATGCAGCGGGTCGTGCCGCCCGAGATCACCTACTACAGCTTCAACATGGAGCACCCGGTCATCGGCGGCTACACGCCGGAAAAGGTCGCGCTGCGCAGGGCGCTGGTGCTGGCGCACGACGTCGACTCCGAGATCGCGGTCCTCTACAAGGGCCAGGGACAGCTGGCCTACGGGCCGGTTCCGCCGGGCGTGGTGGGCTACGACCCGGACTTCCGGCACCACGAGCAGGACTACGATCCGGCCCGGGCCGTCGCGCTCCTCGACCTGTACGGCTGGGTGGACCACGACGGCGACGGCTGGCGCGACCGGCCCGACGGCCAGCCACTGGTGATCGACTATCTGCACTCGACCGGCGCGACCGCGCGCGAGGCAGCGGGGCTGTGGGAGAAGTCCATGCGCCGGATCGGGATTCGCCTGGTGGCGCGGGGCGTGCAGTTCTCCGACCAGCTGCGCGACCGCAAGGCGGGCAAGTACATGATCGCAGCAGCAGCCTGGGCCGCCGACTGGCCCGACGCCCAGAACTTCCTCGCGCTGCTCTACGGGCCGAATGCGCCCGAGCTCAACGACAACCGCTTCCGGCTCGAGGCCTACGACCGGCTCTACGAGCGGGCGGCGATGATGCCGGACAGTCCGGAGCGCAACCGTCTCTACCGTGAGATGTCCCGGCTCGCGATCGCCTATGCTCCCTGGCGCCTGAGCGAGTACCTGGTCTGGACGCACCTGTCCTACCCGTGGGTGCTCGGCTATCTCAAGCACCCCATCTACCACACGCGCCTCGAGTACCTGGACGTGGACGTCGCGACCCGCGCCGCCGCACAGGCTCGCTAGGCGGGGCCGCTCATGGGCGCATACCTGGCAAGACGACTCTGGCAGATGGTGCCGACCCTGGCAGGGGTCATCGCGCTGGTCTTCGTGCTGTTCAACTGGGTGGGCGGCGACCCGGCGCTGATCCTGGCGGGGAAGGTGCCCGACCCCGCGCAGATCGAGAACATCCGCCGCCAGCTCGGCATCGACCAGCCCTGGTGGGTGCAGCTCTGGATCTTCGTGCAGCAGGTCTTCACCTTCGACTTCGGACGCAGCTGGTCGACGAACCAGCTCGTCTCCGACGTCATCCTGAGCCGGCTCGGGCCGACGCTGACGATCATGGTGCCGATGCTGCTGCTCGAGACGCTGCTCGCCGTGACGCTGGCGCTTCTGGTCGCCTGGGTGCGGGGCTCGCTCACCGACCGCGTCGTCATGGTGGTGACGACCGTCGCGATGTCGATCAGCTTCCTCGTGTACATCATCGTGTTCCAGTGGCTGTTCGGCTACCGCCTGGCGTGGTTCCCGGTGCAGGGATGGAGCGAGGACCTGTGGACCAACCTGGTGAAGTTCGCCCCCCTTCCGGTCCTGCTCGGCGTGTTCGTCAGCCTCGCGCCGTCGCTGCGGCTGTACCGCTCCTTCTTCCTCGACGAGATCGGCCACGACTACGTCCGCACCGCGCGCGCGAAGGGCCTGTCGGAGAGGCGGGTGATGTTGCGGCACGTGCTGCGCAACGCCCTGATCCCGATCCTGACCTACGTCGGCATCGGCCTGCCGAGCCTGTTCGTCGGCTCGTTCCTGCTCGAGATGTTCTTCTCCATCCCGGGCCTCGGGCGTGAGGTCATCGACTCCGTCAACCGCAGCGACTTCCCGGTGATCAAGGCCATCACCGTGTACCTCGCCGTGCTGACCATGCTGGTCAACCTCCTGGTCGACGTGCTCTACCACTACGCCGACCCGCGGGTGAAGCTCAGGTGAGCGAACCCGCCGTCATCGCAGGCGCTCCGGGCGGCGCGCCCTCGCCGGGGCTCTGGCGCATCGCCTGGCGCAGGCTGCTGCAGGATCGGCTCGCCGTCGCCTGCATGCTGGTCGTTGTCGCGTACTGCGGCGTGATGCTCGCCTCCGCGGCCGGCCTCGTCGCCTCCGACTGGGAGCGCGAAGTCGGGGTCACCTACGCCGCGCCCGCCTTCCTGATTTCGCTGCACGACGTTCGCGACGAGGAGGCTGGCGGCGCCATCTCGAGGCGCGCAGAGTTCGATGCCGTCGACCTGTCGGACATCGATCCCCTCGCTCCGCGTTACGATGAGTGGCGGCGGCAGACGGCGGACGTCGACGTGGAGTCCGTCGAGCGCTCCCTCACGCTGCCGCTCGGCGGCGACCAGTGGGGCCGCGACATCCTGAGGAAGACGGTCAAGGGCTCGGAGGTCTCGCTCACGGTGGGACTCGCCGCCGCGCTGATTGCGACGCTGATCGGGACGCTCCTCGGCGCGCTGGCCGGCTACTGGGGCGGGCGCGTCAACGACCTGCTCGAGTGGCTCTACAACGTGTTCACGTCCATCCCCTACGTGCTGCTGATTCTCGCTTTCGCCGCCGTCCTGGGCAGGGGAATGTTGACCATCATCCTGATCCTCGGGCTCACGGGCTGGACCGGCGTCTACCGCCTGATGCGCGCCGAGTACCTGAAGCACCGCGAGCGCGAGTACGTGCTGGCCGCGAGGGCGATCGGCGTGGGACACCTGACGCGGATGTTCGGCCACATCCTGCCCAATACCAGCCACGTCGTGCTCGTGCAGTTTTCGTTGCTGGTGGTCGCCTTCATCAAGACCGAGGTGATCCTCTCCTTCCTCGGGCTGGGCGTGCCGGTCGAGGTGGTGTCCTGGGGAACGATGCTCGCCGAGGCCCAGAACGAGCTGGTGATGGGCAAGTGGTGGCAGCTCGCCGTGGCCGGCGCGGCGATGGCCGTGCTGGTGACCGCCATCAGCCTGCTCACCGACGCCATGCGCGACGCGCTCGACCCGAAGCTCAGGTGACCCGGGACATGGATCCGCTGCAGCGCCGCGCCGAAGGCGAACCGCTGGTGGACGTGCACGAACTGCACGTCGGCTTCCGCGTGGGGCGCGGCATCGTCACGCCGGCGGTCAGGGGCGTGAGCTTCGCGGTGCCCGAGTGCGCCACGGTGGCGCTCGTCGGCGAGTCCGGCAGTGGCAAGTCAGTGTCGGCGATGTCGATACTCGGGCTGCTGCCGGAGAACGCCGTGATCGTGCCGGCCAGCCGCATCCTGTACGGTGGCCTCGACCTGCTGCGCTGCGAGCCCGAGGAGCGCCGCGCGATCCGCGGCAAGGACATATCGGTGATCTTCCAGGAGCCGATGTCCTCGCTGAACCCGGTGTTCCCCGTGGGGCGGCAGATCGCCGAGTCGCTCATGCTGCACCTCGGCATGAACCGAAGGCAGGCGATGGCGCGGGCCGTCGAGCTGCTCGAGGAGGTCGGCATGCCGCGGCCGCACCTTCGGGTACGGGCGTACCCGCACGAGCTCTCCGGTGGGCAGCAGCAGCGCGTCATGATCGCCATGGCGATCGCAGATTCTCGAGCTGCTCGCGCGACTGCGGGACTCACACCGCATGTCGGTGCTGTTCATCACCCACGACCTCGCGCTGGTGGGCGACATCGCCGATCGCGTCGTCGTCATGCGCCACGGCGAGATCAAGGAACAGGGGCCGGTCGAGAGGATCTTCTCGGCTCCACAGCACCCGTACACGCAGGCGCTGCTGGCGTGCCGGCCCCGCCTCGACCGGCGGCCCCGCCGACTGCCGGTCATCGACGATTTCCTCGGCGGAAACCCGCCCGTGCTGAAGGAAGACCCGCCGCGCCCGCCCGCCGGCCGCGCGCTGCTCGAGGTGGAGGGTCTCGCCAAGTCCTTTCGGGTGCGCACCGGCCTCTTTCGCCACGAGTCCATCGACGCGGTCCGGGGCGTGTCCTTCCGTCTTGCCCGCGGGCGCACCCTCGGCGTCGTCGGCGAGTCCGGCTCCGGCAAGACGACGGTCGGCCTCACGCTGATGCGCCTGCACGAGGCAACGGCCGGCAGGGTCCTGTTCGAGGGCGTAGACCTTCTCTCTCTGGACGAGGCAGCGCTCAAGCCCTACCGGCGCCGGATCCAGATCGTGTTCCAGAATCCCTATGCCTCGCTCAATCCCCGCTTCACCGTCGGGCAGATCCTGCTCGAGCCGATGCGCGTGCACCGCATCGGTGGCGACAGCGGGGAACGGCTGCTGATGGCCGCCGACCTGCTGGGCCGAGTCGGCCTCGACCCTTCGGCCCTGGACCGCTATCCCCACGAGTTCTCGGGCGGGCAGCGGCAGCGCATCGCGATCGCCCGCTGCCTGACGATGAAGCCCGACGTGCTGATCTGCGACGAGTCGGTCTCGGCGCTCGACGTGTCGGTGCAGGCACAGGTGCTCAACCTGCTCAAGAGCCTGCAGGAGGAGTTCGGGCTCGCCTACCTGTTCATTTCCCACGACCTCGCGGTGGTCAAGTACATCTCCGACGAGGTGCTGGTGATGAGCGAGGGCCGGGTCGTCGAGACGGCCGATGCCGAGACCATCTACCGCACCCCGCGGGAGGAGTACACACGCAAGCTGCTCGCCTCGATTCCACGCGGGCTGACGCGCGCCGCGACCCCGGACGCCTGAAGTCGGGTCAGTCGCCGGGCAGCCGCAGCGGCTCGCCGTAGCCGGTGAGCTCGAGGTAGCCGCGGCCCTCCTCCGAGTCGTCGCGGATGGCCCGGACGGCGCCCTCCCAGTAAACGGACCCGGTGGTGGCACGGGCGTCGCTCTCCTGGTCGTCGAGCAGCGGCACGATCGCCCACGCCTGCCCGCCGGCGTGGACGTTCCAGGACACCGGGTACTCGATTCCCGTTCTTGGTGACCGCCAGCGCCGTTGTGGCACGAACTCGACGTCATTCGGGGCCAGGATCCTGAGACGACCGTCCGGTTCGCGGATCGAGCCGCCGGCCCAGACTTCCCCTCCTGCAGCGTCGCGCAGCCGGAAGGCCATCAGCGCACCGCCGTCGTCGAGGTTCACCCCGATCCAGTCCCAGCCGACCGCGCGCTCGTCGAGCAGCGCGGTGGACCACTCGTGATCGAGCCAGGCGAGGCCCGTCACCGCCTCCCGCCGGCCGTCGCGCTCGACGGTGCCGGTCACACCAAGCTGCGGCACGCTGTAGTAGAAGCTCGCCGATTCCGGCCGGGGGCCCTTGCGGCTGTAGCCGCCGCTGCCGTTGATCATGGCCGGCTGCGTGGCCCCGAGCGCGAGCTCGAAGGCGAAGCCCTCCCCGTCGACCCGCGTCCGGTAGGAATCTCCTTCGCGCTCGAGCTGCCAGTCGTCGAGCCACACGCGCGTGTCCGCGACGTCGGCGCCCGCCAGGCCGTGGCTCGCCCGCGCGATGCGCTCGGCGTGACGCAGCCGGCCGAGGCGTGTGTCGCTCAGTGCAGCGTGGGCGATGACGAGCTGGGTGGGCGCAAAGGCGCTCGGGTTGCCGGCGGGGACGTCGGGCCGGGTGCGAAAGAACGTGACCTGGAAGCCGAGGGCCTCGCCTCCGGCCGTTTCGAGCCAGCCGGTCACGTACCACCACTCGGTGCGGTAGTCAGGATGGCTGCCGTGGTCGGCAGGCAGGTCGATCCGCCCTTCGGGACCGACGACCGCGTACTCGACGTGCCCCTGCGCCGCGGCCGACGGCGGGACCGGCGCTGCGGCCAGCGCTGCGGCCAGCGCCAGCAGTCTGCGCCCGTACGCGACAGCCTGCCGGCTCACCAGTCCTCCCGCACCGCACGCACGGCCTGCGCACTCGTCGCTGCGCGCCCGCTCAGCATGGCGGTCACGCTCGCCGCGGCCACGAGCACCGCACCGAGCAGCGCAAGCTGGACCCAGGGCAGCGCGACGTCGATGCTCCAGTTGAACGACTGCCGGTTGATCACGTAGACGAGCACGAGGCTCAGGACGAACCCGAGCGTGAGGCCGTACAGAACGCCGAGGGCGCTCATGATCGCGCCTTCCCCGGCCAGCATCCCGACCACCTGGCGGCGAAGCATGCCGACGTGACGCAGCATGCCGAATTCCGCGCGCCGCGCGAGCGCCTGGGAGCTGAACGCAAAGCTCACCCCGATCAAGCCGATCACCACCGCCACGGCCTCGAGCAGGTAGGTGACGGCAAAGGCCCGGTCGAACACGCGCAGCGAAAGCTCGCGGATGGCCGTGCCCGTCAGCACCTGCAGATCCTCGCCGCGCTCGAAGCGCCCGCGTATCCGGCGCGCGACGTCCTCCGCGCTGGCGCCCGGCGCGAGCCAGATGGCGACGTGGCTGGCCGTCTCGTCGCCCGTCCGGGCGATGTACCAGTCGCGGTCGACGACGAGGGCGCCGGTGGAACGACCGTAGTCGCGCCAGACGCCCGCCACGACGAGATCGAAGCGCCGCCCGGCCAGCGGCAGCTCGAGCGTGTCGCCGACGTCGATTCCGTACAGGTCGGTCACCGCCTCCGACACCCACGTCGGCACCGCCCCCGCCGGCAGCTCGAAGTCCGCCCCCCGGACCAGCGGCAGGGCCTGCGTCGGGTCGCGGCTCACCTCGCGCGCGATCACCGCGACGGGCGGCCGGTCGGGCGCGAGATACGCCTCCTGCCAGCGCTGGAAGCGGATGCGCTGGATGCCGTCCAGGTCGGCAATGGCCTCCTGGTCGGCGGGCGTCCAGTAGGCCGTGTCGCTGGACGAGGCCACGCGGACGTGCAGGTCGGCAGGCAGGACCTCGCCAAGCCAGCGCTCGAAGGATTCCCGGAACGAGTACACCATGATCGCCATGGCGACCATGAGGCTGAAGCTCACGATGATCGCGGCCAGGCTGACGGCCGACTGCGAGGCGCTGCCGCGCAGCTGCGCGAGCGCGGTCTTCCAGGTCACCGCCGCCGGACTCGGCACCGCGTCGAGCAGCCTCGCTGCTGCCGCGGGCACCAGCATGACGCCGGCCGCGAGCAGCGCGGCCACGGAAACGTAGCCGAAGACGGGCAGCCCGCCGACGGGCGGCAGCCAGGCGCAGGCGGCACCGACGAGCCCGACGGCCGCTCCCGGCCAGACGGGTCGCAGCCGGGCCGCGGCCTGCTCGGCGTCGCCCGATTTCAGCGCCCGTGACGGGGATGTCGCAGCAGCCTCCCGCGCAGGGAGCCAGGCGCCGATCGCCGCTACGGCGGTGCCGATCACGAGGAAAGCGGCCAGCACGACGGGCTGCGGCCGGGCGACGACCTCGAGGCCGCCGAAGAACCCGCCGCCGAGGTCGCCGCCGAGCCTCGCCAGGGCCAGAGAGGCCACGACCTGGCCGAGCACCACGCCCACGAGCGAGCCTGCCGCGCCGAGGAGCAACCCTTCCAGCAGCAGCGCGAGCTCCAGCTGCCGGCGGGTGGCGCCGACCGCGCGCAGCAGGGCCAGTGCGCTACGGCGCCGCAGGATCGAGAGGGCCTGCGTCGAGAACACGAGGAAGGCTCCCGTCAGCAGCGCGACCAGTGCGAGCATGTTCAGGTTCACCCGGTAGGCCCGGGTGACCTCGGCGGCCCGGTCGCGCTCCACGCCGGGATTCAGCGCGTTGACCCCCGCGGGCAATACCGCGGCGAGACGCTCGCGCAACCGACCCACGTCGCGGCCCTGCTCGAGCCTCAGGTCGATCCTGTTGATCCGGCCCACACGGTCGAACACCCACTGCGCCGTGGCGATGTCCATCAAGGCGAGACGCTGCGCATAGGCATCCGCCGGCATCACGGCGACCACCCGCAGGTCGTAGGTGCCGGCACCGGCCCGGACGCTCAGGACGTCGCCTGCGCGGACGGCGAGCTCCCGGGCGGCCTCCGCGCTCAACGCCACCGCGCCCGGCTCGAACAGGGCCATTAGGTCGCGGCCCACGCCTGCCAACAGCTCCGGCTGCATGGGAGCCGCCCGGAAGGGATCGACCGCCATCACCTTGAGCGGCGGGTGGCCGCCGAGCGGGACGACCTCGAGCTCGAGCACCGGGCTTGCGACGTCGATACCGGGCTCCTGCGCGAGGCGTACGAACACCGACTCGTCGAAGCCCTGGCGCGGTCCCCGCACGATGACGTCGGCCGCGCCGACGAGCTTGCGCGCAGCCAGGCCGAACTCGTTCAAGGCACCGGCATTGATCACGAACACGGCGGTGGCGAGGGACACGCCGAGGGCGATCGCGGCCACGGTCACCGTCAGTCGACCGGGCTGACCGCGCAACCGGCCGAGCGAAACTGCCCGAACGACGGCGCCGAAGCTGCTCATCGTGCGGGTTGCGCAGGCGACAGCCGCCGCCCGTCCAGCAGCAGAATCCGGTCGGCGGTGTCGGCGGCGGCGCGGGAGTGCGTGATGAGCACGCCGCTCGCTCCCTCGGCATGGACGCAGTCCCTCAGCAGCTCGAGCACGAGGGACGCGGTGCGCGGATCGAGGTTTCCGGTCGGCTCGTCGGCGAGCAGCAGCCGCGGGCGATGAACCAGCGCGCGGGCGATCGCGACCCGCTGGGTCTCACCACCCGAGAGTTCGCGCGGGTAACGCTGCCCGTAGCCGGCCAGCCCCACGCGATCGAGCATCGTCTCCACCCTCGGTGCGCGCTCGGCGGGCGACGCGCCGGCCAGGTCGAGGGGCAGGCCGACGTTGTCGGCCACGGTCATGTACGGCAGCACGTGAAACGCCTGGAACACGAAGCCCATGCGCTCGCGCCTGAGCAGCGTCGCCGAGTCGTCGTCGAGGCCGCCGAGGTCCGCACCCTCGAACAGGATGCGGCCGGCATCCGGCCGGTCGAGCCCCGCCATGAGGTTCAGAAGGGTCGACTTGCCGACCCCCGACTCGCCCATGATCGCGACGTACTCGCCCTGTCCGAGCTCCATGTCGATACCGTCGAGCACGGCCGGCCGGTCAGGCGCGTAGCGCTTGACGATCGCCGACAACTGCAGGACGGCGCGGGACGAGGCAGGCACGGGCGGGCCACTCCTGGGACATCCGCTGGGTGGATGCCCGACAGGCCATTCGCGGGATCAGGGCATCTGGATGCCGCCGCCGCCCTTGCCGCCCATGCCCTTGATGGCAGCCGCGCCGGCCTCGGGGATGACGATGGAGGAGGCCGCCTGGCGGCGCATCTCCTGGATCTCGCGGGCCGCATCCTCCACCGCCCGCTGGGCAGCCGGACCGAACTGGGCCACGGCTTCGGTGAGCGTACCCGCCGCGAGCTCGAAGCTGAGCGGCAGCGACCCCATGGGCGTCATCACGGTGGCCTGCCCCAGGAACAGCACCGGCCGCGAGGGGTCGTCGGCGCCGTCCGCCGTCACGGGCGTCATGCGCCGGATCGTGCCCACCTTCTGGTCCGTGAACACCTCCTCGCGATAAAGCGCCAGCGGGTCCATCCGCGGTTCCTGGCTAGACTCTTGATTCATCGGCAAATTTCCTCAGTTCCACTGTCGCGCCGCCGGCCTCGGCTGCCGGGGCGCAGGGGTCCACTTTAGCTTCAATGCGCGGCGAATGACACGCCATCCGCGTCCGCTGAGAGCAGCCCTGCAAGGAGACACCGCATGAATCGTTCGACCGCGCGCCTGCGCCACTGGGCCATCGTCGCCGCCGGCACAGCCATCCTGGCCGCTTGCGCCTCGGGCCCCGACATCCGGCGCGACGTCAATCCGTCGGCCAAGTTCGGCACCTACAAGACCTTCGGTTTCTTCTCCGAGCTCGCCACGGACAAGGCCGGCTACGAGTCGCTGTTCACCTCGCGCATGAAGCAAGCGACCCGCCGGGAGATGGAGATGAAAGGTTACGTGTACAGCCAGCAGAATCCGGACCTGCTCCTCAATTTCTTCGCGAATCTCGAAGACCGCCAGGAGATCCGCTCGACGCCCGTGTCGATGGGCTACTACGGCTACCGCGATCCGTTCTTCTACGGCATGAGCACGCCCGACGTGCAGACCGTCAACTACAAGCAGGGCACCGTCACGATCGACCTCGTGGATCGCGATGGCCGTGATGGCGCCGCTGCCTGCCGCGCCCGGCGGGATGTGAGAGCGGCGAAAGCCGCCGACTGGCCACGAAGCCACTTAATCTTGAGGAGAGAAGAGAACATGGGGATGCAAACGGCACGTCTCGGCGTCGCAGCCACCGTCGCAGCGATCGTGATCGCTGGCGCACCACTGCCGGCGGCGGCGCAGGAAGAAGGACCTTCCAAGCAGGAGATCATGGCCTTCGTCGAGGCCGCACGCGCCGAGATGCGCGCGAGCCGCGAGCAGCTCATCGCCGCCAACCTGCCCATGACCGACGCCGAGGCGGCCGGGTTTTGGCCGCTCTACCGCGAGTACAACACCAAGAAGGCATCGCTCGGGGACGAGCGCCTGCAGATCATCCTGGACTACGCGGACAAGTATCCGGAAGTCGACGACGCGACCGCGAAGGACCTGGTGGATCGTTCCGTGAAGTACCGGCGCAAGCTGCACAAGCTCGAGGAGAGCTACGTCTCCAAGTTCGGCAAGGTGCTGCCGCCCGTGAAGCTGATGCGCTTCCTGCAGATCGACGACCGCATCGACAACCTCGTCGAACTCGAGGTCCAGCAGGGCATTCCGATCGTCGAGGCACGCGAGTGATCCACGCCCTGCGCGCGGCACGGCCCGCGCGCAGGGCGCTGCTTTGCGGGGGAAAGCGATGACCCAGCCCGACGAACTGCACGCGCTGCTCCGCCGCCTCCACGAGGAGCTCGGCCGGACGCGGCGGCTCGACGAGGAGTCGCGCGAGCTGCTCGGCCTCGTGGAGCAGGACATCGCCGCCCTGCCCGAGACGGACGCCGGCGCCGGCGAGCGCCTGTCGGCACTCGAGCGCATGGCGGTGCGCTTCGAATCCGACCATCCCAAGGCGGCGGGCCTCTTTCGCCAGCTCGCCGACTCGCTCGCCAAGGCAGGCATCTGACGCTGGCTGCCCGCCGGCCGGCCGACTGGTCGCGCCGGTCGCGCCGGTCGCGCGACGACCCGGACCGCTACCTCACCACGGCCTCCGCGATGCGGGCGGCGTCCCAGCCGCCATCGCTGTCGATGGCCGGGATGACCTCCTCCGGCTCGCTCACGACCTTCCACATCCCACCGTGGACCAAGTTCATGAAGCGCCCGTCGATCGCGCGCCGGAACTGCTCGATCAGGGGGTCGTAGTAGCCCGCCGTGTTGACGATGACGATGGGCCCCAGGAACAGCCCGAGGCGCTTGAGCGTGATCGCCTCCATCAGTTCCTCGAAAGTGCCGCAGCCGCCGGCGAGCGCGACGACCGCGGAGGCGCGCGAAAGCATCTCGTGCTTGCGCGTCCGCATGTCCTCCACGACGTGCAGCTCGGACAGGCCGGCATGTCCCCACTCCAGCTCCTGCATGAAACGGGGGATCACGCCGACGACGCGACCTCCGGCCCCGAGCGCTCCCTCGGCGAGCGCGCCCATCGAGCCGGCTCCGCCGCCGCCGTAGACGACCACGCAGCCGTCCCGGGCGAGCAGGTCGCCCAGGCGGCGCGCGACCTCGTGATAGACGGGATCGCAGACCCGGCTCGAGGCGCAGTAGACGCAGACGCTGCGGGAAGGTCGCGTGATCGGGGCGACTTGCTTCATCTTGTTGCCTTCATCGTCCCGGTCCGCCGCGGCGGGCCCGCTTCGAGGGCCGGGACCTGTCACGGACGGCGGCGCCTCCCGGCGCCGGCTTGCGGCTGAGCCCCGCACGCTCCGTCGCGGCGGACCCGTCCTCCCGCGGCGGCAGGCCGGTGTGCTGGGTCAGGATGCGCCGTTGGCCGGCCTTCGGCGACGGGCGCCTTGCGCCCTCGCTCTGGCCGCCGGTGCCTCGTGGCTGCCACGCCGGCACGAGGTGGCGCTTGCCGCTGCCGATCAGGTCGGCCCGGCCCATCCGGCGGAGCGCCTCGCGCAGCAGCGGCCAGTTGTTCGCGTCGTGGTAGCGCAGAAATGCCTTGTGCAGCCGCCGCTGCCGCAGGGTCTTCGGGACGTAGACGTCCTTGCTCGTGCGCGTGACCTTGTGCAGCGGGTTCTTTCCCGAGTGCCACATGGCGGTGGCGGTCGCCATCGGCGAGGGCAGGAACGCCTGCACCTGGTCCGCGCGGAACCCGTTCCGCTTGAGCCACAGCGCGAGCTCGAGCATGTCCTCGTCCGTAGTGCCCGGATGCGCGGCGATGAAGTACGGGATCAGGTATTGCTCCTTGCCCGCGGCCTTAGAGTACCGGTCGAAGAGCTCCTTGAAGCGGTCATAGGCCCCCACGCCCGGCTTCATCATCTTGGACAGGGGGCCTTCCGAGATGGCCTCGGGTGCGATCTTCAGGTAACCACCGACGTGGTGCTGGGCGAGCTCGCGCACGTACTCCGGCGACTCCACGGCGAGGTCGTAGCGAACGCCCGAGGCAATCAGCACCTTGCGCACGCCGGGCAGCTCGCGCGCGCGCCGGTACAGCCGGATGAGCGGCGCGTGGTCGGTATTGAGGTTGGGACAGATCCCGGGATAGACGCAGGACGGCCGGCGACAAGCCGATTCGATCGCCGGGTCCTTGCAGTGCAGCCGGTACATGTTCGCCGTCGGGCCGCCGAGGTCGGAAATCACGCCGGTGAATCCCGGCACGCGATCGCGGATCTCCTCGACCTCGCGCAGGACGGAGTCCTCCGAGCGGCTCTGGATGATCCGGCCCTCGTGCTCGGTGATCGAGCAGAAGGTGCAGCCGCCGAAGCAGCCGCGCTGGATGGCCACCGAGAACCGGATCATCTTGTAGGCGGGAATCTGCTCGTCGCCGTAGGCCGGATGCGGGACCCGCTGGTACGGCAACTCGTAGATCCGGTCCATCTCGGCGGTGGTCAACGGAATCGGCGGCGGGTTGAGCCAGACGTCGACGTCATCGTGCCGCTGCACGAGGGCGCGGGCGTTGCCGGGATTCGACTCGAGGTGCAGGACGCGTGAGGCGTGTGCGTAGAGCACGGGATCGTCGCGCACGGCCTCGAACGCTGGCAGCCGTATGACGCTGCGATCGTGCTCTGCCCGACGGACCTCGCGCGCGAAGCGCACCACGCGCACGCCCGGCTCCTGCGGCGCCGGGTCCCGCGCCGACGCGCCCCGCTGCTCCCCGCGTGCATACGGGTCGACGGGCGGATTCAGACGTCCCGGCCGGTCGAGATGCGTGGAATCGATCTCCGTCCAGCCCGCCGGCGGCCGGCGCCGCACGAAGGCGGTCCCCCGCAGGTCGGCGATATCCGAGATGCGCTCGCCTGCGGCGAGCCGGTGCGCGAGGTCGCACACCTGGCGCTCCGCGTTGCCGAAGACCAGCAAGTCGGCACGCGCATCCATGAGCACCGAGCGGCGCACCTTGTCCGACCAGTAGTCGAAGTGCGCGATCCGGCGAAGCGAGGCCTCGATCCCGCCGATGACGATGGTCGCATCGGCATAGGCTTCGCGGGCACGTTGCGAGTAGACGATGACGGAGCGGTCCGGCCGCCCGCCGCCCTTCCCACCCGGGGTGTAGGCGTCGTCGCTGCGCATGCGCCGGTCGGAGGTGTAGCGGTTCACCATGGAATCCATGTTCCCGGCCGTGATGCCGAAGAACAGGTTGGGCCGGCCGAGCACGCGGAAGGCGTCCGGATCGCGCCAGTCCGGCTGAGCGATGATCCCGACGCGGAATCCCTGGGCCTCGAGCACCCGACCGACGATAGCCATGCCGAAGCTCGGGTGGTCGACATAGGCATCGCCGGTGACGATCACCACGTCGCAGCTGTCCCACCCGAGCGCATCCATCTCGTCCCTGGACATGGGCAGGAACGGGGCCGGACCCAGCCGGTGCGCCCAGAACTTGCCGTGTCCGAAGAGGTCGGGGGCCGTGAGCATGAGGGAAAGTCTAGCGGATGGGGAAAGGGGTGACCGGTGAGTCGTGAGCCGCACGGCTCACGATCTACCCCGTCGCCTGCAGCCCCTGCGCGATGCCGGAGATGCTCACGAGCAGCGCCTGGAAGAGGGCCTCGTCGCTGCACCCGGTCGCGCGCCATCGCCGCAACAGGTCCGCCTGCATGTAGTGCATCGGGTCCAGGTAGGGGGCGCGCAGCATGACGGAGCGCTGCATCCTGGGCTCGTCGTCCAGCAGGTCGATGGCGCCCTTCAGCCAGGTCACCCAGCGCACCGCCAGGGCGTGCTCCCGGTGCAGCTCCTCGGCGAAGTGCCTGTGTTCGTGGGGGGCGAGCTCGTCGTAGAGCGCCGCGATGCCGAGGTCCGCCCGCACCAGCTGCATCTCGACGTCGTCGACGAAGTGCTGGAAATAGGGCCAGTTGGCCCAGGCCTGGGCCAGTCGCCCGGCGCCGAGCTCCTTGGCAGCCGATTCGAGCCCGGAGCCGATGCCGTACCAGCCGGGAATCGAGTGCCGGCTCTGCGTCCAGGCGAACACCCAGGGCACGGGGCGCAGCGCGGCGATCCCGACGAGTCCCGGTCGGTGCGCGGGGCGCGATCCGACCTGCATCCGCTCGATCACGTCGATCGGCGTGACGTGACGGAAGTAATCGAGGAACCCCTCGGCGCCGTAAACGAGCGCGCGATAGCGCTCGCGGCTTGCCCGGGCCACCGCCGCCATGACGTCGACGTGCTTCTCGACGACGACCGGCCCCTCCCGGCGTCCGGCCGAGGCCAGCAGCACCGAGTGGAAGGCCTGCTCGAAGGTGCGCAGCGCGATCGAGTGCAGGCCGTAGTTGTTGTTGACGACCTCGCCCTGCTCCGTGGCCCGCAGCTGACCCCGCACCGCGCCCGGCGGGGAACTCTGCACCAGGATCTCGATAGGCCCGCCGCCGCGACTGGCCGTGCCGCCCCGTCCGTGCACGATGCACAGGTCGAAGTGCGCATCGGCCGCCGCACTGACGAGGGCCGCCTGCGCCCGGTACACCGCATAGCGCGAGGCGGCGATGCCGCACTCCTTGTTGCTCTCCGAGTAGCCGATCACGACCCGCTGGTGCCCACCGCGGGCGGCGAGGTGGGCCGCGTACTCGGGCGTGTCGATCAGCGCGCGGAGCGTGTCGCCGCACTGCTTCAGCGCGCCGTAGTTCTCGAACAGCGGCGCGACGTCGAGCGGCACCTGGCCGGTCTGCTTGTCGGTGACGTCGGCCCAGCGCGCGAGCAGCAGCACGGCCAGCACGTCGTCCGGCCCGGCCGTGTCGCCGACGATGTAGTCGCCGACGGCATCGCGCCCGTAGCGGCTGCCGCACTGGATCATCGCCTCGAATACGGCGAGCGACCGCCGCCCGATCGCGCCGAGGCCTGCAACGGGGCCCTGGTCCCGTGCGATGGCCTCTGCCAGCAGCTTCGCCCGCTCGGTGCGCGGTCGCTCCAGCCAGTGCTCGTCTGCAAGACCCTCGCCGATCACCTGCTGGTGGACCTCGGCGTTCTGCCGCACGTCCAGG
>LJNS01000037.1 GCA_001303245.1 Gammaproteobacteria bacterium SG8_30 | reverse complement strand
GCGTCGAGCAGGCCCGCGTCGAGCGCCTGTCGGATGCGTGCGAAGTTCACGCTCCACTCGAGCAGGCGCCGCAGCGGCGCGTTGTTGAACAGCGAGCGCGGCGAGGGCAGCAGCAGCCCTCCGGAGGCCAGCGCCAGCATGAGTTGCGCCCCGGCGCCCAGCATGCTCCGCAGGTCGGTCGAGAAGACGTGATCGACGTGGAAGTTGCGCCAGACCCGGTCCAGTGCCAGGGTCCCGCGCCTGAAGCGGCTCGCGTAGGAGGCCAGGACCGCCGCGAGGATGGAGCCGGCCGAGGTGCCGACCAGCAGGCGGAAAGGCAGGGGGGCGCCCGGGGGATACCACGCGGCGATCGCCTTCAGCACCCCGACCTGGTACGCAGAACGGGCGCCGCCCCCCGGGAGAACCAGGGCAATCCTCGGGCCGGCCACCGGCCGGATCTCGTCCATGACGTCCACCTGCAGGGAACCCGGGCGCATCGCGCGCGGTCTCCGTATCACAGCAACGCTGTTATTCTAGCGGCGCGACCGGGGCCTCCCGGCGTGCTCCATGTTCCAAAGCGCGGAGAAGTCTCGATGAAACCAGCTCTAAGTCGCTCCGGGCTCGCTGCGTTGGCCTTGCTGGCACTGGCTGCAGCGGCGGCCGCCCAGGAATCGCCGACGACCGGCCAGCCTGCGCCCGACTTTCGCCTGCAGGACCAGAATGGCGAGTGGCACAGCCTCTCCGATTACCGCGGCAAGTGGGTCGTCATGTACTTCTACCCCAAGGACAACACGCCCGGATGCACGACGCAGGCCTGCGAGCTGCGCGACAACATCTTCGCGTTCCGCGAGGTGGGTGCCGTGATCCTCGGGGTGAGCGTCGACGACGTCACCTCCCACAAGGAATTCGCCGAGGAGTACAGCCTGCCGTTCCCGATCCTGGCCGACGCGGAGAAGAAAGTCGCGACCCGCTACGGGGTACTGACCAAGTTCCTGGGCATGATGGAGCTCGCCCGGCGGGACACGTTCCTCATCGATCCGCAGGGCCGCATCGCCAAGCACTACGTGAAGGTCGACCCGGAGGGCCACTCCGAGATGGTGCTGGCGGATCTCAAGGCGCTCGTGGCCGGCAAGCCTGACGGAAAGAGCGGCTGAGTCCCGGAGCAGCGACACGACCCTCGGCCGACCGTTCCGCCCACCGGTCGGGCCATCCAGATGTATCGCGGCGGCGCTAGGCCGGGGCCGTCCCGGCCGCGGCACGCGCAGGAGCAGGGGCCTTCCCATGACACCCGACAGGTTCCGCGGCACTGACACCTACGTAGCCACGGACGAGTTGACACTCGCCGTCAATGCCGCGGTAACGCTCGGCCGGCCACTCCTGATCAAGGGCGAGCCCGGGACAGGCAAGACCCAGCTGGCCCAGGAGGTCGCCAACGCGCTGGGCCGCCGGCTCTACGAGTGGCACGTCAAGTCGACGACCAAGGCGCAGCAGGGCCTCTACGAGTACGACGCGGTCTCGCGGCTGCGCGACTCCCAGCTCGGCGACGAGCGCGTCCGCGACGTGGCGAACTATATCGTCAAGGGCATGCTGTGGCGCGCCTTCGAGAGCGAGGAGCAGTCGGTCCTGCTGATCGACGAGATCGACAAGGCCGATATCGAGTTCCCGAACGACCTGCTGCGCGAGCTCGACCGCATGGAGTTCTACGTCTACGAGACGCGCGAGCTGGTCCGGGCACGCCACCGGCCGATCGTCATCATCACCAGCAACAACGAGAAGGAGCTGCCCGACGCGTTCCTGCGACGCTGCTTCTTTCACTACATCCGCTTTCCCGATGCCCAGACCATGGCGAGCATCGTCGACGTCCATCACCCCGGCCTGAAGAATTCCCTGCTCAAGGAGGCGCTCGAGGCCTTCTACCGGATCCGCGACGTGCCCGGCCTCAAGAAGAAGCCCTCCACGTCGGAGCTGCTCGACTGGATCAAGCTGCTGGTCGCGGAGGATGTCCCGCCCGAGGCGCTGCGCACCGACGACCAGAAGGGCTCGATCCCCCCGCTTTACGGCGCGCTGCTCAAGAACGAGCAGGACGTGCACCTGTTCGAGCAGCTCGTCTTCCTGCACCGAAGGGCGCAGCGCAACTCCTGAGGGCAGGGGAGCCGCGCCGTGCTGATCCGGTTCTTCCACATGCTCCGCGAGGCCGGCATCCCGGTCTCGATCACCGAGTTCCTGGCGCTGCTCGAAGCGCTCGAGGCACGTGTCATCACGCTCTCGGTGGACGATTTCTACTTCCTGTCCCGCACCGTGCTAGTCAAGGACGAGCGCTTCTACGACCGCTTCGACCGGGTGTTCGCCGCGCACTTCAAGGGTCTCGAGGAGTTGTTCGAGATGCTGGTCGCGGAGCTGCCGGAGGAGTGGCTGCGTCGCGCGAGCGAGTTGTTCCTGAGCGAGGAGGAGAAGGCCAGGATCGAAGCGCTAGGCGGCTGGGACGCGCTGATGGAAACGCTCCGCAAGCGGCTCGAGGAGCAGCAGGGCCGCCACCAGGGCGGCAGCAAGTGGATCGGCACGGGCGGCACCTCGCCCTTCGGAGCCTACGGCTACAACCCCGAGGGCGTGCGCATCGGCCAGGACCGCTCGCGCCACCGCCGCGCGGTGAAGGTATGGGACCGCCGCGAATTCGCCAACCTCGACGACTCGGTGGAACTCGGCACCCGCAACATCAAGCTGGCGCTCCGGCGCCTGCGGAGATTCGCCCGCCAGGGCGCCGCCGACCAGTTCGACCTCGCCGGCACGATCGACCATACCGCGCGCAACGCCGGCATCCTCGACATCCGCATGGTGCCGGAGCGCCACAATGCGGTGAAGGTTCTGCTGTTCCTCGACGTGGGCGGCTCGATGGACGACCACGTCCGGATCTGCGAGGAGCTGTTCTCGGCCACGCGCAGCGAGTTCAAGCACCTCGAGCACTTCTACTTCCACAATTTCGTGTACGAGTCCGTGTGGAAGGACAACCGGCGGCGGCACGCCGAGCGCATCCCGACGCTCGAGGTCATGCGCACCTACGGTCCCGACTACAAGCTGGTCTTCGTCGGCGACGCGACGATGAGCCCCTACGAGATCCTGCAGCCGGGGGGAAGCATCGAGCACTGGAACGAGGAGCCCGGGGCTGCCTGGCTCGGGCGCCTGCTCGCGTCCTACCCGCGGCACGTGTGGCTGAACCCGGAGCCGACCGACCGCTGGGACTGGACGCCGTCGGTGAAGCTCACCCGCGAGCTCGTCGACGACCGCATGTACCCCCTGACCCTGAAAGGACTCGACGAGGCGATGCGGGCGCTGAGCTGAACCGGCGCTGACCGGTCCCGGGCGGGCGACCGCGCCCGTGTCAGCGCGGCGACAGGACCAGCACGTGCTCGGCCGGTCCCGGCAGGAAAGGCGTCGGATCTCCGCGCACCCAGGCATCGTGGCCTGCGCGATACCAGGGCGACAGCGGGTGGCCGCTCTGCCCGCCCGGCATGTGGAAGTAGCCGTCCGCCTCGCGGCCAGGCTCGACCGCGAACCGCTCCGAGGCGCCGAAGCGCGGCGCCTGCACGCGCGGCACGGACCAGTCGCCGGGGACTTCCGTGGCGGGCATGTCGAGCAGCGTCGCGAGCAGCGGCACCGCCGCGCTCAAGGGGTGCCGCATCCGCACCGTATTGGCGCGGCCCCACGTGCAGGAACGGATTGCGCCGCAGCCGTCGCCGGCGTCGCGCACCGCCGCGTCGGCCGCTGCCGCGAGCCACGCGTCCCAGCCGGCATAGCGCGGATCGAGCAGATGCTCTGGCCGTTCCTGCGTCAGGCGCCAGGCCACGTCCGTGAATCGCGCGGGCGCGCGCCAGCGAAAGCCGGGCCAGCGCGCCCGGGCCTCCACCGTCAGCATGTCGAAGGCCGTGGCCGTCACGACGCGCTCGAACTCGCGGACGATGCGATAGCCGCTGTCGCCCGTGGCAGCATGGCCCGACCAGCCACGCACGAGCCGGAGGGCCTCCGCGTTCGCCTGGCTGCCCGCCTCGAGCACGCCGACCAGGAGCTGCTGCCACTGCTCGAGGTAGCGCGCCTCGTCGTCGAGGTGGATCCTCAGGAAGTCGGCCGGCGCGGCCTCGCGAAGGGACAGCAGCCGGTCGCGGATCTGACGCGCGCGTGCGCCGTGGGCGTAGCCGCCGTCGCCGATCAGCGCGAGCAGTTCGCCGCCGACGACGCGCGCGTTGGCGCTCCAGGCCGCATCGTCGCCGGGATCCACGACCCGCGGCTGGAGGTCCCGCTCGACCCAGCCGGACCAGCCCGTGCCGGGCCCTGACCAGGAGGCCGGAAGCGACGGGTCGAAGCCGCGCCGCTCGGGGATGCGGCCGGCCAGGACCCAGCCGATCCGTCCCTCGGCGTCGCCGACGATCGCATTCTGGGCCGGAATCCCGGCCTGTGCGAGGAGGGTCACCGCCGCGTCGAGCGCCCGTGCCCGTTCCATGTGCAGGAGCCCCAGGTTGACCGCGCCGGTCCGGTGCGCGGTCCACGCCAGCGCCACGGGACGACCGCGCGCATCCTCGCCCACCACGGGTCCCCACACCGTTTCCTGCACCCGCAGCGTCTCCGGGGCGCCCCCGCGGACCGCGATGCGCTCCTCGTGCACCTCGAACGCGCGCGGTCCTTCGGGCGTCCGGTAGCGGCCAGCGTCGCCTTCCGCCGGCTCGACCACCACCTGGTCCTGGTAGTCCCCGTAACTGTTGGTGAAACCCCAGGCGATACGACCATTGCTGCCCGCCACCACGAGCGGCGTTCCGGGAAGGGAGACCCCCGTGACGTCCACGTCCGCGTCGTCGACGACGAGCCGCAGCCGGTACCAGGTGTTCGGTACGCGCAAGCCGAGGTGCATGTCGTTGGCGACGAGCGCACGACCGCTCGCGGTGCGCGCGCCGGCGAGCGCCCAGTTGTTGCTGCCGACGATCGAGGACGGCTCCTCGGCGAGACCCGTCAGGCGCAGCCTGTTCTCCTCCGCGGAGGACGCTCCCTCGAAGATCCCTCGATCGAGCCGCCGCAGGTCGTAGACCTCCGGCCCGGGGATCTCCGCCGGACGGGCCGCGGGCGAGCCGTCCAGGGCCGCGTCCCAGGGCGAGGCGCCGTCCGTGATCAGCAGGTAGAGTGGTCCGGGCAGGGCGGTCGCGAGCCGGTCCATCTGCTGCTCGTGCCAGGCACCGCTGCCCTGAAGATCGAGCCACATGGCCAGCGCCGTCAGCAGCACGTCCTCGGGCCTCCACGCGACCGGCTTCGCGCGCAGCAGCAGGTACTCGAACGGCCGTGCGCCGAGGGCCTCGAGGCCGGCGTTCACGCCTTGAGCGTAGGCCTCGACCAGCTCGCGTTCGGACGGCGAGGCCGAGGCGAGCATCGCGCCGGCGCGCGCACGGAAGCGGTGCACGCGCAGCCGGCGGTCGGCCTCGAGCCCCGCGGGACCGAGCAGCTCGGCGAGCTCACCGGCTGCGGCGCGGCGCGTCAGGTCCATCTGGAAGAAGCGCTCCTGGGCGTGCACGTAGCCCGTAGCGCGTGCGACGTCGACACGCGTTCGGCCGCGGATGACGGGGACGCCGAGCGCGTCCCGCTCGACCCGGACGGGAACGTAGAGCCCCGCCAGGGCCGCCTTGCCGTCCACCTGCGGGAGGCTCGCGCGCAGTGCGATCCAGATGACGAAGGCGGCGAGCAGGGCCAGCAACGCGAGCCAGGCGAGCGCCCGGAGCAGCAGCTTGGCGGGACGTCTCACGGTCAGCCCTTCCGGGTGACCTCGAGGATCTTCATGGTGTTGGTGCCGCCGGACACCCCGGAGAACTCGCCCTTCGTGACGATCACCAGGTCGCCTTCCTCTACGAGCCGGAGCTCCAGGAGCAGGTCGAAGATCGTGGGATACAGGACTGCAGGGTCCGTGTGCGTCACGTCGAACGCGATCGGGTAGGCGCCTCGGTAAAGCGTCACGCGCCGCCTCGTCCGCTCGCTGCGGGTGAAGGCATAGATGGGAATGTCGGACCGGATGCGGGACATCCACAGCACGGTCGAGCCCGATTCCGTCAGCGCCACGATCGCCTTCACGTCGAGGTGATTGGCCGTGAACATCACGGCTGCGGCGATCGCCTCGTCGGTCCGCTCGAAGTGCCCGTCGATTCGCGTGCGGTCGCGACGATAGGTCATCTGGTACTTTTCGGCACCCTCGATCACCTGCGCCATGGCGCGCACGACCTTGACGGGATAGCGGCCGACGGCGGTCTCCGCGGAGAGCATGACCGCGTCAGTGCCGTCGAGCACCGCGTTGGCGACGTCCGACACCTCGGCACGCGTCGGCACAGGGTTCTGGATCATGGACTCCATCATCTGCGTCGCCGTGATCACCGGCCGGTTCCTGCCGCGTGCCAGGCGGATCATGCGCTTCTGCAGGCCGGTCAGCTCCGCATAGCCCATCTCCACGCCTAGGTCCCCACGGGCGACCATGACCGCGTCGGCTGCGCGCACGATGTGCTCGAGGTCGTCGATGGCCTCGCTGCGCTCGATCTTGGCCACGATCCGCCCGTCGCCACCCGCTGCCTGCAGCAGCCGTCGGGCTTCCCCGATGTCCGCCGCGTCGCGCACGAAGGAGACGGCGAGGTAGTCGACGCCGAGTTCCGCGGCGGTGCGGATGTCGCGCCGGTCCTTGTCGGTCAGCGCGCCCGCCGACAGGCCGCCGCCCTGCTTGTTGAGTCCCTTGTTGTCGCTCAGCTCGCCACCGACGACGACGCGGGTCACGACGCGGCTGCCCTCGGCACGCCGCACCTCGAGGGCGATCAAGCCGTCGTTGAGCAGCAGCGTGTCGCCTGGCGCGACGTCCTCGGGCAGCGCCTTGTACGCGACGCCGACCTCGGCCGCGTTGCCCGCCGACGGATCGAGCGCGGCGTCGAGCGCAAACTCGTCGCCTTCGACGAGGGTCACGGGCCCGGCGGCGAATCGCTCGATGCGGATCTTGGGCCCGCTCAGGTCGCCGAGGATTCCCACGTAGCGCCCAGCGGCCTTCGCCGCATCGTGCACGAGGCGGACGCGACGGGCATGGTCCTCGGCCGTGCCGTGCGAGAAGTTGATCCGGACGAGGTCGGCCCCCGCGCGGATGAGCGCGGTCAGGACCTTGAGGTCGTCGGTCGCGGGCCCGAGGGTCGCGACGATCTTGGTGCGGCGTGGCATGTAAGAATCCGTCAACCCTGGCCCGCGCGCTCTTCCAGAACCGCGACGGCCGGCAGCTTCTTGCCCTCGACGAACTCGAGGAACGCACCGCCGCCCGTCGAGATGTAGGAGATGCCCTCCTCCACGCCGTACTTCTCTATCGCCGCCAGCGTATCACCGCCGCCCGCCAGCGAGAACGCGCCGGAGCCGGCGATCGCCTTGGCCAGGACGCGCGTGCCCTCGCCGAACTGGTCGAACTCGAACACGGTCGAACTCGAACACGCCGACCGGGCCGTTCCAGATGACCGTCCCGGCCCCCGCCACGATGCGCGCGAGCTGCTCCGCGGTGTCCGGCCCGATGTCCAGGATCATGTCGTCGTCCGCCACCGATGCGGCCGGTTTCACGTCCGCCTCGGCGCTTGCCGCGAACTCCTTCGCCACGACGACGTCGGTCGGCAGCGGAATGCCCACGCCGAGCTCCTCTGACTTCGTGAGCAGCCGTCTTGCGATGTCGACCATGTCGGGCTCGTGCAGCGACTTGCCGACCGGCAGCCCCTGCGCCGCCAGGAAGGTATTGGCGATGCCCCCGCCGACGATCAGCTGGTCGACTTTGGCGAGCAGCGCCTCGAGCACCGTAAGTTTCGTGGACACCTTGGAGCCCGCCACGATGGCGACCATGGGCCGCGCAGGGTCGTCGAGGGCAGTCTCCAGCGCAGCCAGCTCGCCCGCGAGCAGCGGGCCGGCGCAGGCGACCGGCGCGAAACGCGCGACGCCGTGGGTGCTGGCCTCGGCACGGTGCGCGGTGCCGAAGGCGTCCATCACGTAGACGTCGCAGAGCGCCGCCATGCGCCGGGCCAGCGCCTCATCGTCCTTCTTCTCGCCACGGTTGAAGCGGACGTTCTCGAGCAGCACTGCCTCGCCCGGCTGGACTACCACGCCGTCGAGCCAGTCCTGCACCAGCGGCACCTTCCTCCCCAGCAGCTCCGCCAGGCGGCCGGCCACGGGCTCGAGCGACAGCGAAGGATCGTACTCCCCCTCCTTGGGCCGCCCCAGGTGCGACATGATCATCACGCGAGCGCCGCGCTCCAGGGCGAGCCGGATCGTCGGCAGCGACGCGCGAATCCGCGCGTCGCTAGTCACCATGCCTTCCCGGACCGGGACGTTGAGGTCCTCGCGGATCAGCACCCGCTTCCCCGCGAGGTCCAGGTCGGCCATTCTCTTCACGTCGGCCATGCGGCCCTCCCTCGCAGCAAGTCGCGGCCCGCTCAGCGGCAGATGACGCGGGCCATCTCCAGCACCTTGGAGGAATAGCCCCACTCGTTGTCGTACCAGGCGATGACCTTGACGAACGTGGGATCGAGCGCGATGCCCGCCTCCGCGTCGAAAACGGAAGTGCAGCTCTCACCGCGGAAGTCCGTGGCCACGACCTTGTCCTCGGTGTAGCCGAGCACGCCCTTCATGGCGCCTTCCGAGGCCTTCTTCATCGCCGCACAGATCTCCTCGTAGCTCGCCTCCCTGGCCAGTTCCACCGTGAGGTCGACGACCGACACGTCGGAGGTCGGCACGCGGAACGACATGCCCGTGAGCTTCTTGTTGAGCTCGGGGATCACCTTGCCGACCGCCTTCGCGGCGCCGGTCGACGACGGGATGATGTTCTCGAGGATGCCGCGCCCACCGCGCCAGTCCTTGTTGGACGGACCGTCGACCGTCTTCTGGGTCGCGGTCGTCGCGTGGACCGTCGTCATCAGCCCTCGCCGGATGCCCCAGGTGTCGTGCAGCACCTTCGCGACCGGCGCCAGGCAGTTGGTCGTGCACGAGGCGTTCGAGATGATCGGCTGCCCGGCGTAGGTCGTGTGGTTCACGCCGTAGACGAACATCGGCGTGTCGTCCTTCGACGGCGCCGACATGATCACCTTCTTCGCGCCGGCGGCAAGGTGCTTTTCGGCGGTCTCCTTCGTCAGGAACAGGCCGGTCGACTCCACGACCACCTCGGCCCCCGCGTCTCCCCAGCGCAGGGCCGCCGGGTCCTTCTCGGCGGTCAGGCGGATGCGCTTGCCGTTGACGACCAGGTGATCGCCGTCGACGCCGATGCTTCCCCGGAACCGGCCGTGCACCGAGTCGTACTGCAGCATGTAGGCGAGGTAGGCCGGCTCGAGCAGGTCGTTGATGCCGACGATCTCGATGTCCGGAAAGTCCTTGACCGCGGCGCGGAACACCATGCGCCCGATGCGTCCAAAGCCGTTGATGCCCAGCTTGATCGTCATGTCGCTTCCTCTTGTTTCGTACGTTCCGATGTCGATTCGCCGGCCCCGCCGCGGCCGGCCGCAGTCATGGCCCGATCAGCTCGCGGGCGGCATCGGCCACGGCCGATGCGGTCAGGCCGAAGTGCTCGAACAGCGCCTTCGCCGGCGCCGACTCACCGAAGCGCTCGATCCCGATGACGCAGCCGTCGGAGCCGACCCAGCGCCACCACCCCGAAGTGACGCCCGCCTCCACCGCCACGCGCCGCCGCACGTCGGGCGGCAGGACCTGGTCGCGCCACGACGCGTCCTGGGCCTCGAACACGGACAGGCAGGGCACCGAGACGACTCGGACGCGTCGGCCCTCGTTGGCGAGCGCCGCGGCGGCCTGCACCGCGAGCGCGACCTCCGACCCCGTGGCGAGCAGGATGCATTCCGGCTCGCCGTCGCAGTCGACCAGCACGTAGCCGCCGCGGCGGATGGCCTCTACTTGCTCCTCGCTGCGCCGCTGGTGGGGAACGCCCTGGCGCGTGAGGATCAGGCTCGCGGGGCCCGTACGGCGCTCGATGGCGGCTGTCCACGCCACGAAGGTCTCGACCGCGTCGCAGGGGCGCCAGACCTCCATGTTCGGGATGAGCCGCAAGGATGCGAGGTGCTCGACCGGCTGGTGCGTGGGCCCGTCCTCGCCGAGGCCGATCGAGTCGTGCGTCAGCACGAAGATGCTGCGGACCTTCATCAGCGCCGCCATGCGCAGGGCATTGCGGGCGTAGTCGGAGAACACGAGGAAGGTCCCGCCGTAGGGGACGAATCCCCCGTGCAGCGCGATGCCGTTCATGATCGCACCCATGCCGAACTCGCGGACCCCGTAGTGCAGGTACCGTCCGGCCGGATTCTCCGGTGAGAACGCCGTCGTGCCGTCGATCATGGTGTTGTTGGACCAGGTGAGGTCCGCCGAGCCGCCAAGCAGTTCCGGGAGCAGCGGCCCGAAGGCATTCAGCGCCGCCTGCGAACTCTGGCGGGTCGCGGTGGCCTTGCCCTGCTCCTGCGCAGCGTGTGCCAGCGCCATGGCGCTGGCGGCGAACTCCTCCGGGAGCCTGCCGGAAGTCCGCCGCTCGAACTCGGCCGCGAGGTCCGGGTGCGCCGCCCGGTAGGCCTTGAGCGCGCGTTTCCAGCGATTCTCGGCGCGCCTGCCGCGCTGGCGCGCATCCCAGCCCTTCCGGATCTCCTCCGGAACGACGAATGGCGGGTATGCCCAGCCGAGCGTCTGGCGGGACAGCGCGACCTCGTCCCCGCCAAGCGGAGCACCGTGGGACGAGTGCGTGCCCTGCTTGTTGGGCGAGCCGAAGCCGATGATGGTCTTGCAGCAGATCAGGGTCGGCTTGTCCTTGCTCCGTCGGGCCTTGCGGATCGCCTTGCGGACAGCTTCCGCGTCGTGGCCGTCGACGTTGCGGATGACCTGCCAGCCGTAGGCCTCGAAGCGCCGCGGCGTGTCGTCGCGGAACCAGCCGCGGACATCACCGTCGATCGAGATGTCGTTGTCGTCGTAGAAGCAGACCAGCTTGCCCAGGCCCCAGGTGCCGGCCAGCGAGCAGGCCTCGTGCGAGATGCCTTCCATGAGGCAGCCATCGCCGAGGAAGACCCAGGTGTGGTGGTCGACCACCGTGTGGTCGGGCCGGTTGAACTCCTCGGCCAGCAGCCTCTCGGCGAGTGCCATCCCGACGGCATTGGCCAGTCCCTGCCCGAGCGGGCCCGTGGTCGTCTCCACGCCCATCTCCGGGTCGCGCTCGGGGTGGCCGGCCGTCCGGAATCCGAGCTGGCGGAAATTCCGAATATCCTCGATGCCGACTGGATATCCCGTGAGGTGCAGCAGCGAGTACAGCAGCATCGACCCGTGGCCGTTAGACAGTACGAATCGGTCGCGGTCGGTCCAGCCCGGGTTGCCGGGATTGTGCTTGAGGAAGTCGTTCCACAGCACCTCTGCGATGTCGGCCATCCCCATGGGCATCCCCGGGTGCCCCGAGTTGGCCTGCTGGACGGCATCCATGCTGAGCGCGCGAAGGGCGTTGGCGAGGTCGCGGCGGGTCGGCGTCATGTGGAACTCCCGTTCGGGCAGACGGCAATTGTCCCCGATCCCCGGCCGGGCGGGCAATCCGCAACTGCCGCCCTGGTCACGCTCCGGGCCCGCGCAGCCGGTATACTTCGGTGTTCGTCGCCCGGCCTTCGAAGGGAGATTCATGGCCTCTTCATACCTGTTCACGTCCGAGTCGGTGTCGGAAGGACACCCGGACAAAGTCGCCGACCAGATCTCCGACGCGGTGCTCGACGCGATCATCGCGCAGGACCGACGGGCCCGTGTCGCCTGCGAGACGCTGGTCAAGACCGGCGTCGCCGTCGTCGCCGGCGAGGTCACCACGGACGCGTGGGTGGACCTCGAGGAGCTGGTCCGCAGCGTGATCCGGGAGATCGGCTACACCTCCTCCGAGGTGGGCTTCGACGGCTCGACCTGTGGCGTGCTTAACCTGATCGGCAAGCAGTCGCCGGACATCAACCAGGGCGTCGACCGCAAGACCGCCGAGCAGCAGGGAGCCGGGGACCAGGGATTGATGTTCGGCTACGCCTGCAACGAGGCCCCCGAGTTCATGCCCGCACCGATCTACTACGCGCACCGGCTCGTCGAGCAGCAGTCGAGAGTGCGCAAGGCGAAGCGCTCGCCGCTGCCGTGGCTTCGGCCCGACGCAAAGTCGCAGGTCACCCTTCGCTACCAGGACGGGAAGATCGCAGGCCTCGACGCCGTCGTGCTGTCGACGCAGCACGATCCCGACGTCAGCCAGCGTCAGTTGCGCGAGGCGGTGATGGAGCACATCCTGAAGCCCGTGCTGCCACGGAAGTGGCTCGACGGCCTGTCGGCGAGCCGGATCCACATCAACCCGACCGGGCGCTTCGTCATAGGTGGCCCGGTGGGAGACTGCGGCCTCACCGGGCGCAAGATCATCGTCGACAGCTATGGCGGCATGGCGCGGCACGGCGGCGGCGCGTTCTCGGGGAAGGACCCCTCGAAGGTCGACCGCTCGGCGGCCTATGCGGCGCGTTATGTAGCCAAGAACGTCGTGGCGGCCGGGCTGGCCGACCGCTGCGAGATCCAGGTCTCCTACGCGATCGGCGTGGCGAAGCCCACGTCGATCACGGTGGAGACGTTCGGCACGGGCAAGGTGCCGGACGATCGGCTCGAGAAGCTGATCCGCACCCATTTCGACCTGACGCCCTACGGGATCATCCGGATGCTCGACCTCGTCCGGCCCATGTACCGGGCCACGGCGGCCTACGGCCACTTCGGCCGCAAGCCGGTCGAGATGACCTACGAGTGGGTCGAGCGCAGCGGGGGGACGGAGAAGCGACGGGCCGAGACGTTCACCGCCTTCAGCTGGGAGCGGACGGATAAGGCGGAGGACCTGCGCAAGGCCGCCGGCCTGAAGTGAACGACTGGCCCGGGTGAGCCGGGCCGTCCCTCGGTCCCGAGGAGCGCTGCAACGGGGAAAGCCCCTGCCAGGCTCGGGACCTTGGGTGACTCGAGGAACAACGGCGCTCTCGTGATCAGGAGACTGAACATGAATGCTGTCGTGAATCCCCAATCGACGACCGACTACGCGGTCAAGGACATCTCCCTGGCGGACTGGGGCCGGAAGGAGATGGCCATCGCCGAGACCGAGATGCCCGGTCTCATGCAGATCCGCGAGGAGTACGCCGGCGAGCAGCCGCTCGCGGGCGCACGCATCGCGGGCAGCCTGCACATGACCATCCAGACCGCGATGCTCATCGACACGTTGAAGGCGCTCGGCGCCGACGTGCGCTGGGCCTCCTGCAACATCTATTCGACGCAGGATCACGCCGCAGCGGCAATCGCCGCCTCCGGCACTCCGGTCTTCGCCTACAAGGGCGAGACGCTCGACGAGTACTGGGCCTACACCCACCGGATCTTCGAGTGGCCAGCCGGACGGCAAGCCAACATGATCCTCGACGACGGCGGGGACGCGACGCTGCTCTTGATGCTCGGCGCGCAGGCGGAGCAGGATCCTTCGGTCATCGCCAGGCCTGCCAACGAGGAGGAGACGGCCCTCTACGCCTCGATCCGCCGTCGGCTCGAGAAGGAGCCCAGCTGGTACTCGTCGCGCCTGAAGCACATCCGCGGCGTGACCGAGGAGACCACCACTGGGGTCAAGCGGCTGTACCGACTCGCGAAGGAGAGCCGGCTGCCGTTCCCGGCCATCAACGTCAACGACTCGGTCACCAAGGCCAAGTTCGACAATCTCTACGGCTGCCGCGAGTCGCTCGTGGACGGCATCAAGCGCGCCACCGACGTGATGATCGCCGGCAAGATCGCCGTCGTGGCCGGCTATGGTGACGTCGGCAAGGGCTGTGCCCAGTCGTTGCGGGGCCTCGGCGCGACCGTGTGGATCACGGAGATCGACCCGATTTGCGCCCTGCAGGCAGCGATGGAGGGCTATCGGGTCGTCGCCATGGACGACGCCTGCGAGGTGGCCGACATCTTCGTCACCGCGACCGGCAACGTGAACGTGATCACCCACGACCACATGGCGCGGATGAAGCACCAGTCCATCGTCTGCAACATCGGGCACTTCGACAGCGAGATCGACATCGCCTCGTTGCGCAAGTACAAGTGGGAGAACGTCAAGCCGCAGGTCGATCACGTCGAGTTTCCCGACGGGCGGCGCATCATCATCCTGGCCGAGGGCCGGCTGGTGAACCTGGGCTGCGCCACGGGCCATCCGTCGTTCGTCATGTCGAACTCGTTCACCAACCAGGTTCTCGCACAGATCGAGCTGTTCCAGTACGGCGAGAAGTACGACCACCAGGTCTACGTACTGCCCAAGCACCTGGACGAGAAGGTGGCCCGGCTGCACCTGGCCCGGATCGGCGCCAAGCTGACCGAGCTGACCGGAGAGCAGTCCGCCTACATCAATGTCCCGGTGGAAGGACCGTACAAGCCCGACCAGTACCGCTACTGACCTCTCGCCCGGCAGCCGGGCACGCCGACGGCCGCCCTCCGGGGCGGCCGTCGCGTCTCGCGTTCATCGACACGCCACTGCCTCACCAGCGTTGTTGCTAGGATTGGCGCATGCCCGTGGCCAGCCGTCCCCGCAAGCGCCGCAACAAGCCGCTCAGGCTCCTGCAGTTCACCGACCTGCACCTGACCGGCGACGAGGAAGGGCGGGTCAAGGGCATGGCCACGCTCGCGAGCTTCGAGCGCTGCCTGGAGCACGCGAGGAGACATCACTACCCCGTCGACGCGATCCTGCTGACCGGCGACCTGGTCCAGGACGATGCGCGCGCCTACCTGCGGCTCGCGGAACTGCTCTCACGGGAGGAGGTCCCGGTCCACTGCCTGGCGGGAAACCACGACCTGCCTGTGGAGATGGAGGGACTCCTGTCGCGCGAGCCGTTCGCCCTGTCGCCGGTGGTACAGAGCGCGCACTGGTCGATCGTGCAGGTCGACAGCTCCGTCGACGGGGCCGCGCACGGCGAACTCTCGGCGGAGAGCCTTGCCTTCCTCGACGACACGCTGGGCCGATTCGCCGATCGACACGCGCTGGTGGCGCTGCACCACCAGCCCGTCCCCATCGGCAGCGCGTGGCTCGACGCGATCGGCCTGCGGGACGACGCGGGCCTGTTCGAGGTCCTCGGCCGCCACCCCAACGTCCGCGTCCTCCTCTGGGGCCACGTGCACCAGGCCTTCGAGGGCATGCGGGACGGCATCCTGCTGCTGTCGACGCCGTCGACGTGTTTCCAGTTCGTGCCCGGACGGGACGATTTCGCCATCGACGGTCGCCCTCCGGGCTATCGCTGGCTCCACCTCTACCCGGACGGCGCCATCGACAGTCGCGTCGTCTGGTTGCCGGAAGACGAGTGGCCATGAGCGCGCGCCTGCTCCCCGCCGCGCTGGCCTGGCTGTGCCTGCTGCCCGTCACCTCGCATGCCGAAGGACCCGCCTTGTGGCAGCTCGAGGGCCAGCGCAACCGCGTCTACCTGTTCGGCTCCATTCACTTGCTGCGTCCCGGGGAATTCCGGATGGAGGGCGAGCTCGAACGCGCCTACGAGGACGCCGACACCGTGTACCTCGAGGTCGACCTGGCCGCACTTTCCCCGCCAGTCATGGCCGCCGCGGTCGCCGCGCTCGCCATCGACCCGCGCGGGCGGACGCTGGACGAGCTCATGGGCGAAGATGCGGACCAGGCGCACGCCCTCGCCCGCGAGGCCGGCATCGAGCTCGCGCCGCTCGGCCAGGTGGAACCCTGGTTCGCCGGACTGACGGTGATGTCGCTGGCGCTCGCCCGCGAGGGCCTGAGCGGCTCGGACGGCGTCGAGCAGCAGGTGCTTGCCCGCGCCGCCGGGGACGGCAAGGAAGTCCACGGGCTCGAGACGCTCGAGGATCAGCTCGGGGCGCTGGACGCGATGGAAGCTAAGGAGCAGCGGCAATTCCTGCTCAAGTCGCTGGAGGATGCCCGCCAGGTGCCCGCCGCCGTGCAGACACTGCTCACCGCCTGGCGGACCGGCGACGAGGCCACGCTGACCCGGGAGCTCGCCTCCGAGTTCGAGGATGAGCCCGATCTGTACCGGTCGCTGATCGTGGACCGCAACCGGCGCTGGGCCGACCAGATCGTGGCGTTGCTCGACGACGAGCAGGACTACCTGGTCATCGTCGGCGCGCTGCACCTCGTCGGCGACGACGGCCTGCCCGCCATCCTGGAGGGCCGGGGCCTCGAGATCTCGCGTCACTGAGCATGCTCGTCTCGGAGTCCCACCGCTTCATCTTCGTGCACGTGCAGAAGACCGCGGGCACCAGCATCACCGAGGTCCTGAGGCCGCTGTGCCTGACCTCCTCCGGAGGGCGGATCGCCAGGCTGGGCTCCGATCTCGGGCTCGTCCGCGACTGGCGTCGGTATCACTTCCGCAAGCACGCGCCGCTGCGCCGTGCCGAGCGTGTCCTGCCGGCCGAGGCATTCGCTGCCTTCTACAAGTTCGCCTTCGTCCGCAACCCCTGGGACCGCCTCGTATCCTGGTACGAGTTCATCCTGCAGGACCGGTCCCACAAGCGGCATGCGGTCGTCTCGGGGCTGCCGGATTTCGACACCTTCGTGCGCCGCGAACTGGCGCGACCGCGGCGCGCACAGTGGTGGATGCTCGTCGACCACGCCGGACGGCTCGGCATCGACTTCGCGGGCCGGTTCGAGCGGCTCGAAGCGGACACGGCGCGCGTCTGCGCGAGGCTCGGCATCCCCTACCGGCCGCTGCCGCACGTCAACCGGACCGCGCGCCGGGCACCCTACCAGGAGTACTACACGCCGGCGCTCGCCGCGCTCGTGCGCGAGCGCTGGGCGCCGGAGATCGAGGCCTTCGGCTACGAGTTCGATTCCTGAGCGCTCGCGCCGGTTGATCTAGAATTGCTATTCATTCACCGCAGCGAGCGAGGAGTCCCGCGTGTCCCTGTTCGAGGAAGCCTGTCGATACATCCCCGGGGGCGTCAATTCGCCGGTCCGGGCGTTCCGTGGCGTCGGTGGCGAGCCGGTGTTCTTCGCGCGCGCCTCGGGCGCGGTGGTCGAGTCGGCCGACGGGCGGAGGTTCATCGATTACGTCGGGTCCTGGGGACCGATGATCCTCGGCCACGCCCATCCCGAGGTGATCCGCGCGGTCCAGGACAAGGCCGTGGACGGCCTGTCGTTCGGTGCGCCCACCGCGATCGAGACCGAGCTGGCCCGCCGCGTCGTCGAGCTGGTGCCGTCGATGGACCTGGTTCGCATGGTCAGCTCCGGCACCGAGGCCACGATGAGCGCCATCCGGCTCGCGCGCGGGTTCACCGACCGGGACAGGATCGTCAAGTTCGAGGGCTGCTACCACGGGCATTCGGACTCGCTGCTGGTCAAGGCCGGGTCCGGTGCGCTCACGCTCGGCGTTCCCACCTCTCCGGGCGTCCCTGCCGATCTCGCCCGGCACACGACGACGCTGCCCTACAACGACGTCGAGGCACTCGAGGAGTGCTTCGCGCAGATGGGCGGCGAGATCGCCTGCGTCATCGTCGAGCCGATCGCAGGCAACATGAACTGCGTGCCTCCCGTTCCCGGCTTCCTCGAGCGCCTCCGGGAGCTGTGCACGCGTCACGGCGCGGTGCTCATCTTCGACGAGGTCATGACCGGGTTCCGCGTCGCGCTCGGTGGCGCGCAGGAGCTGTACGGCATCCGGCCCGATCTGACCACGCTCGGCAAGATCATCGGCGGCGGCATGCCGGTCGGGGCCTTCGGCGGGCGGCGCGAGATCATGGAGCGGCTTGCGCCGCTCGGCCCCGTCTACCAGGCCGGTACGCTCTCGGGCAATCCCGTCGCCATGGCGGCCGGCCTGGCGACCCTCGCCGGGTTGTCGGAGCCCGGTTTCCACGAGCGCCTCGCCCTGCGAACGAGGCAGCTCGTCGAGGGCCTCGAATCGGCCGCCCGCGAGTCCGGCGTGCCCTTCGCCACCAACCACGTGTGCGGCATGTTCGGCCTGTTCTTCACCGACGACGCTCCCGTGACCGGCTACGAGCAGGTGATGGCCTGCGACGTCGAGGTTTTCAGGCGGTTCTTCCACGGCATGCTCGACGAGGGCGTCTATCTGGCACCGTCCGCCTTCGAGGCCGGCTTCGTCTCCGCAGCGCACGGCGAAGACGAAATCGGCGCGACGATCGAGGCCGCGCGGCGGGTGCTTCCGCGCCTCCTGCCTAGTCGGGGCGCTTGATCAGCGGCGCGATGACGGCGAGGCGCGCCAACGGGTCGCACATCTCGAGCAGCGACTGCTTCTCCGGCGTGGCGAGGGGGAGCATCTCGGCCAGGCGGTGGCCGACCCAGGCCGCATCCTCGAAACGGCGCGGGACCGGCGCGTAGAGCTCGCCGAGCTCGGGCAGGATGCGCCGCAGCGCATCCGCAAGATGCTCGAACTCGCCCGGGACGGCCACGGTCGGGTCCGGCTCGATGTCGGCCACGCGCCCGACGTTGAGTCCGTCGTCCTGCCGCCATGCCTCGAGCACCCGGAAACGCCCCCGCCCGATGCAGGTGATTCCCAGCAGGCCGTCCTCGAGGCGCGTGAAGTCGACGATCGACGCCTCCGTTCCGACCTCGACGAACTGAGCGGTCCCGCCCGCCTCGGGCCCGCGCTCGAGCAGCACCACGCCGAAGCCCCTGCCCTCGCGCATGCACGCCCGGACCATGTCGAGATAGCGCGTCTCGAAGATGCGCAGGGGCAGCGGCCCTCCCGGGAACAGCACGGTGTTCAGCGGAAAGAGCGCCAGCTCACGCGTGGCAGCAGACTCGCTCACGGCCCGGCCAGCTCCCCGGGGTCCTCGCCCCACTTCGGCATCAGCTCCTGCTCGACGCCGAGGTGGTCGAGGACCCGCGCGACGACGTAGTCCACGAGATCCTCGACGCGCGACGGCCGATGGTAGAAGCCAGGGTTGGCGGGCAGGACGATTCCGCCCGCCTCGGCGATGGCGAGCATGTTGCGCAGGTGTATGGCCGAGAACGGCGTTTCCCGCGGTACGACGATGAACGTCCTGCGCTCCTTGAGCATCACGTCCGCGGCGCGCTCGATGAGGCTGCGGCTCGCGCCCACCGCGACGGCGGAGATCGTGGCCATGGAACACGGGCAGACCACCATGGCGCCCGGCGCGCCCGACCCGCTCGCGACGCATGCCGTCCACTCCTCCTGCCCGTACACCCTGAGCTGCCCCGGCGCGGCGCCGTGGCGCTCGGTGAGCCGGCGCTCGATGTCGAGCGGGCGCCCCGGCAGCGACTCGTCGGTCTCCGAGCCAATGACCACGAGGGCAGGTTTCGACAGCATCAGGTGCACGGGACGGCCTGCCGCCAGCAGGCATTCGAGCAGGCGCAATCCGTACTGGGCGCCCGACGCGCCGGTCAGCGCCAGCGCGACACCGGGGTTGGGGCGCAGCTGG
The DNA here is from genome assembly GCA_001303245.1 of Gammaproteobacteria bacterium SG8_30. Taxonomy (GTDB): domain Bacteria; phylum Pseudomonadota; class Gammaproteobacteria; order Steroidobacterales; family Steroidobacteraceae; genus SG8-30. Next base: position 8,614 of record LJNS01000037.1, on the reverse strand, counting down.
GTCATGCGACGGATCGCCGGCGCAACCGGGCGAGCAGCAGGTCGTGCACCCCGCCGAAGCTGCCGTTGCTCATGATCACTACGTGGTCTCCGCTTTGCGCCGCCGCCGCGACCGATGCCGCGAGCTGGTCGACGTCGCCGGCTACCCCGGCCGCCGGCCCCATGGCGGCGGCGACCTCGCCCAGGTCCCAGCCCAGGTCGACAGGTTGATAGAACCAGACGCGGTCTGCCGCGGCAAGGGAGGCCGCGAGCTCGCCGCGGTGGACGCCGAGCTTCATGGTATTGGACCGCGGTTCGAGCAGGGCAATGATGCGGGCGTCGCCGACGCGGCGCCGCAAGCCTTCCAGCGTGCTGCGGATCGCAGTCGGGTGATGAGCGAAGTCATCGTAAACGGTCACGCCCCCCGCCGAGCCGCGAATCTCGAGGCGGCGACGCACGCCGCCGAAGCCGGACAACGCCCGGCAGGCGGTCTCGACGCTGACGCCTGCGTGGACCGCCGCGGCGACCGCTGCGAGCCCGTTCGCGACGTTGTGGTGACCGATCATGCGCCACTCCACGCGTCCCGCCTCCCGGCCGCGGGACACGACCACGAAGGCGGATCCGTCGTCGCGCAGCAGACGGGGCGACCAGTCCGCGAGAACCGACGGGTCCGCCGAGAAGCCCTCGCGAGGCGTCCAGCAACCCATGGCGAGTGCCTCCTCGAGCCGCGGGTCCGCGGAAGCGTGGATGACCCGGCCGCAGCCGGGCACCGTCCTCACCAGCTGGTGGAACTGGCGCTGGATGGAGGCGACGTCGGGGTAGATGTCGGCGTGGTCGTACTCCAGGTTGGTGAGGATCGCCGTGCGCGGCCGGTAGTGCACGAACTTCGCGCGCTTGTCGAAGAACGCCGTGTCGTACTCGTCCGCCTCGACCACGAAGTGGCGGCCCGTGCCGAGCCTGGCCGACGCGGGAAAGTCGCTCGCCACACCCCCGATCAGGAAGCCGGGATCGAGTCCTGCCCGATCGAGGATCCACGCGAGCATGCTGGTCGTCGTCGTCTTGCCGTGCGTGCCTGCCACGGCAAGCGTCCAGCGTCCCTGCAGGACGTGCTCGGCCAGCCACTGCGGTCCCGAGGTGTACGGAAGCCCGCTGTCGAGCAGCCGCTCTACGATCGGGCGGCCGCGGCTCATCACGTTTCCCACGACGACGACGTCCGGCCGGAGGTCGAGCTGGCCGGGATCGTAGTCCTCGATCAGCTGGACGCCGAGGGACTCGAGCTGGGTGCTCATGGGCGGATAGACGGCCCGGTCGCAACCTGTAACGCGGTGGCCGGCAGCCTGCGCGAGCGCCGCGATGCCGCCCATGAACGTCCCGCCGATCCCGAGGATGTGGACGTGCATTCAGGACTCCGTGGGAAACAGCCGCGACAGGACTACGGCACTCGCGACCAGATAGCACACCGCCAGTGCCGTGCCCGTGAACAGGCCCGTGTCCAGCGCGGCCCGCACGATGTAGCCGAGCACGAACGTGTACCAGAGGATCACTGCCACGGATCCGGCCCAGACGAACAGCGCGAGCGCGTAGTTGGACCCTGACGGGTCGCTGAGCAGCAGCAGCATGATCACGAAGGGCGACAGCAGCGCGCCCGTGCCGAGCACCGCGCTGACGGTCTGGTTGAACCGGTGCAGGCGCCGCGCCGCGGCCAGGAGCAGCCAGACGAGCAGGCAGCTCAGGCCGAGGTCTGCCATGGTCCGGAGGACGAGCGCGTCCGTGCCGTAGATCAGCCACGACTGGACCGCGCTGAGCGCGGCGTAGGCCAGCCCCGCCAGCAAGACGAGGGTCGGCGAGTCCGGGAGATGGCTGGGATCTCGGCGCCATAGCGCGATGTCCCAGAATGCCTTGAGCAGTGCCTGCATCGAGCCGCCTTGGGACGCGCCACCGGGATCCGCATAATGGCGCGAATCACCGGATTGTAGCCAAGACTGGGGGCACCCGTGGCCGCGTATGAACTGCTGCAAGAAGCCGGGCGTCTCGAGGAGAGCCTCGGCGCGCTCGGCGACGCGGACGCACTCGCGCTCGACACCGAGTTCGTGCGCGAGAAGACCTATTACCCGAGGCTGTGCCTGGTGCAGGTCGCGGCCGACGACCGGATCCTGCTCGTCGACGCGCTGGCGCTCGAGGACCTGACACGGCTCTCCGAGCGGCTGGGCCGTGCCGGCACCGTGAAGATCCTGCACGCGGCGCGGCAGGACGTGGAGGTATTGCTGCCCGTCACCGGCAAGCCCCCTGCACCGTTGCTCGACACCCAGGTCGCCGCGGGCCTGCTCGGCTTCGCGCCGCAGGTCGGGTATGCCGACCTCGTCAGGCAGGTCCTCGAGATCGAGCTCGCCAAGGGTCATGCGCGGACCAACTGGGCGGCACGTCCGCTGCGCGACGAGCAGCTGGACTACGCGGCGGACGACGTACGCTACCTGCGGCCCCTGGCGCAGGCACTGCGCGACCGCCTGCAGGACGCCGGTCGCCTTCACTGGCTCGAGGAGGACTGCGCGGCCCTGACGGACCCCGCGCTCTATCGCAACGATCCCGAGTCGGCGTGGAAGAGGCTCAAGGGACTGGACAGGATGCTGCCGCCCGAGCGTGCCGCCGTGCGCGCGCTCGCCGACTGGCGTGAGCGACGCGCCATGCGGCGCAACCTTCCCCGGGGCTGGGTCCTGTCCGATGACGCCCTTCGCGAAATCGCGCGCCGCAGACCCGGGTCGCGGGACGCGCTCGCGCGGGACGCACGCTTGAGCCACGCCGCCGCGGCCAGGCTCGGCGACGAGATCCTCGAGGTGCTCGCCGCGGCGCGGGTGACGGAGGAGGACGAGGCTGCCGCGACGACTGCGCTGGACCGCCTCACTCCGTCGCAGCTCGAGCAGTCGCGCCGGCTGCAGGCGGCGCTGCAGACGACGGCCAGGGAGTTCGAGCTGAGCGCAGAGGTACTCGCGACCCGGCGCGATCTCACGGCCATCCTGCGCGGCGCACGCGCCGTGCCGCCGCTGTCGGGCTGGCGTCGGGAAGTCGTCGGCGAGGCACTTCTCGCCGCCCTGTAGTCGGGCCGCGGAGCGCTTACCGCTCGTGCCGGTCCAAGCGGGAGGGTCGCCGCGGTCCCGCCGGTCAGCGCTTCAGGCGCCTGGAGGCCTTGCGGATCGCGCGCTTGACGCGGGTCTTGGCCGAGGGCTTCGTCGCCTTGCGGACCCTCGAGGCAACCTTGCCGACGGCGCGCTTGGTCCGCTTGGCGAGCGATGGCCGCGCAGCCTTGCGAATCGCCTTGCGCGCAGTGGCCACCTTCCGCTTGGCCGTCTTCTTGGCGCGCTTGACCGTCTTGCGTGCCGCCTTCTCGGCCTTTGCGACCGTGCGCTTGGCCTGCTTCTCCGCGCGCTTGACGGTCTTGCGCGCGGTCTTCTCGGCCTTCTTCTCGATACGGGCGGCCTTGCGTGCCGCGCCCTTCAAGGTGTCGTTCACCGAACTCCCCTTTGCGCGCCCGCTGGCGCGCCGTGACCGGACCGGCCTTCGCTGCTCACGCGGGCTGGCTGCCGCTGCAGCGTCGGCCAGCGCGTCCTCGAGTCGCGCGAACACGACGTCGAGCTCGCCCTCGGCATCCACGACTTTCAGCAGTCGGCGACGCCGGTAGTAGGACACGAGCGGCTGCGTCTGTGCCTCGTAGACCTCGAGGCGGTTGGAGATGGTCGCCTCGTTGTCGTCGGGGCGCTGGAAGAGGTCGTGCTCCTTGCCTCCCTTGCAGTCGCGCAGCCCCGTCGGCGGGTGCGTGTAGACGTTGAAGACCCGGCCGCAGCGACGGCAGGTGCGTCTGCCCGTCAAACGCCGGAACAGGACGCGCGTATCGACGTCCATGAGCACCACGGCGTCGAGCGGCTGGCGCGTTTCCTCGAGCATCGCCGCAAGCGTGTCCGCCTGCGCCACGTTGCGCGGGTAGCCGTCGAGGATGAAACCGCGCTTCGCGTCGCGTCGCGCCAGTCGCTCGCGCAGCAGCGCAAGGACGATGGCGTCGTCGACGAGCTTGCCCGCATCCATGGCCGCCTTGGCCTGCATGCCGAGCGGCGTCTGCCTCGCCACCGCGTCGCGCAGCAGGTCTCCCGTCGAGACCTGCGGGATGCCGTGTTTGTCCACCAGCTTCTGCGACTGGGTCCCCTTACCCGAACCGGGTGCGCCAAGCAGCACGAGCCTCATCCCGAATCTCTCCGCACGGCGGACTTGCCAGACACGGACATGCTGCACCCCGTGTCACGCAGCGTCAAACGTCCCGGCATGCGACTTTGGCCGGATGCCCGGCGCAGGCGGTACGCGGGATCGGCTATTCTTCCGCCACGCCGGAGGGAAGTCCCGTCACCGAGAGGCCCGCCATGCCCGCCGCACGCCGCAAGTCGTCCAAACCCAACGCCTTCTACGCCCAGTCGGGCGGCGTCACGTCCGTGATCAACGCGAGCGCCGCAGGTGTCATAGAGGCCTGCCGGCGCAGCCGCGGGAGGATCGGCAATCTTTATGCGGGCCGCGACGGTATCGTCGGTGCGCTCACCGAGGACCTCATCGACACCGGCAAGGAATCCGCCGCGGACGTGCGAGCCTTGCGCTGGACCCCGTCGGGAGCGTTCGGCTCCGCGCGCTACAAGCTCAAGGATCTCGACAAGGACCGGGCGAAGTACGAGCGGCTGATCGAGGTCTTCCGCGCCCACGACATCCGGTATTTCTTCTACAACGGCGGCAACGATTCGATGGACACGGCCCACAAGGTCTCCCAGATCGGGGACCAGATGGGCTATCACGTGACCTGCGTCGGCGTACCGAAGACCGTCGACAACGACCTCCCCGTCACCGACTGCTGCCCGGGCTTCGGCTCGGTCGCCAAGTACGTCGCCGTGTCGACCCGCGAGGCCGGCCTCGACGTCGCCTCCATGGCGCGCACCTCCACCAAGGTGTTCATCCTCGAGGTGATGGGCCGCCACGCCGGCTGGATCGCCGCCGCCGGTGGACTTGCCGGGCGCGGTCGTGGCGAACCGCCGCACATCATCCTGTTCCCCGAGATCCCCTTCGATCGCGAGGCCTTCCTGGCGCGCGTCCGGGACTCCGTCGGCAAGGACGGATACTGCGTCGTCGTCGCCTCGGAGGGCGTGCAGGATGCCGAGGGGCGGTTCCTGGCCGATATGGGCACGCGCGACGCCTTCGGCCACGTGCAGCTCGGCGGGGTCGCGCCGACGCTCGCCGCGATGGTCAAGGAGGCCCACGGCTACAAGTACCACTGGGCGCTCGCCGACTACCTGCAGCGCGCCGCCCGGCACATCGCCTCGAAGGTGGACGTCGAGCAGGCCTATGCCGTGGGCAAGGCGGCGGTCGAGCTGGCGCTCGCGGGCCGCAACGCCGTGATGCCCGTGATCGTGCGCAAGTCCTCGAGCCCCTACCGCTGGACGATCGGCTCGGCCCCGATCGAGGCGGTAGCCAACCAGGAGAAGAAAGTCCCGCGGCACTACATCACCGCGGACGGCTTCGGCATCACGGCGGCCGGGCGCCGCTACCTGCAGCCCTTGATCGAGGGCGAGGCCTACCCGCCCTACAAGCACGGGCTGCCCCGCTATGTGACGCTGCGCAAGGCCAGGGTCAGGCGCAGGCTGAAGACCGATTTCGTGATATGATTCGGCGGTTTGCTCGACCCTGCGTCCGGGTCGCAAACGCCAACCACAAGAGATCCCCGGGGAGGTCCTTCCGATGATCGATATGCAACAGGCGCTCTGGCTCGCCATCGCGGCCGGTGTGGTCGCCATCGTCTACGGCATCCTGATGGTGCGCTGGATCCTGTCCCAGCCGGCGGGCAGCGAGCGCATGCAGGAAATCTCCGCTGCCATTCAGGCCGGCGCCAAGGCCTACCTGAACCGCCAGTACACGACGATCGCCATCGTGGGCGTGATCCTGTTCCTGGTGCTGTGGGTGCTGCTCGGCTGGCCGACCGCGATCGGCTTCGCCGTCGGCGCGCTCCTCTCCGGCGCCGCGGGCTACATTGGCATGAACGTCTCGGTGCGCGCCAACGTGCGCACGGCGCACGCCGCCAGCGTCGGCCTCAACCCCGCCCTCAAGGTCGCCTTCCGGGGCGGCGCGATCACCGGCATGCTGGTGGTCGGCCTCGGCCTGCTCGGCGTCGCCGCCTACTACTTCCTCGTGCTGCCGGCGATCGGCGAGAAGGAAGCGCTGCGCGGCCTGGTGGGCCTCGCCTTCGGGGGCTCGCTGATCTCGATCTTCGCGCGGCTCGGCGGCGGCATCTTCACCAAGGGTGCGGATGTCGGGGCCGATCTCGTAGGGAAGGTCGAGGCCGGCATTCCCGAGGACGACCCGCGCAACCCGGCGGTCATCGCCGACAACGTCGGTGACAACGTCGGCGACTGCGCCGGCATGGCAGCCGACCTGTTCGAAACCTACGCGGTCACGGTCGTCGCCACCATGCTGCTCGGCAGCCTGATGATGCAGCACCTGGGCGGCGCGGCGGTCGTCTACCCGCTGGTGCTCGGCGCGGTGTCGATCGTCGCTTCCATCATCGGCACCTTCTTCGTCAGCGTGACCGAGGGCGGGCGCATCATGCCGGCGCTCTATCGCGGCGTGATCGTCTCCGGCGCCATTGCGGCGCTGGCCTTCTACCCCGTGACTACCACGATGATGGGCGAGTCGGCGCTGAACCTCTACTTCTGCGCGCTGATCGGCCTCGCGCTCACCGCCGCGATGATCGTCGTCACCGAGTACTACACGGCGACCGAGTACGCGCCGGTGCGGCACGTTGCCGACGCCTCGCAGACGGGCCATGCCACCAACATCATCGCGGGCCTGGGCGTGTCCATGAAGTCGACCGCCATCCCGGTGCTGTCGGTGTGCCTCGCGATCTGGGGCGCCTACCAGCTCGGCGACCTGTACGGCATCGCCGTCGCGGCCACCGCGATGCTGTCCATGACCGGCATGATCGTGGCGCTCGACGCCTACGGCCCGATCACGGACAACGGCGGCGGCATCGCCGAGATGTCCGGCCTGCCGGGCAACGTCCGGACGATCACGGATGCGCTGGACGCCGTCGGCAACACCACCAAGGCGGTCACGAAGGGCTATGCGATCGGCTCGGCCGGTCTCGCCGCCCTCGTGCTGTTCGCCGACTACACGCACAAGCTCGAGGACGTGGGCGTGCTGCCCGAGGAGGGCTTCCGCCTGTCCGACCCGGCGGTGATCATCGGACTGTTCATCGGCGGGCTCGTGCCCTACCTGTTCGGGGCCATGGCGATGGAGGCCGTGGGCCGCGCGGCTGGCTCGGTCGTGAACGAGGTGCGCCGGCAGTTCCGCGAGATCAAGGGCATCATGGAAGGGACGGCTAAGCCGGACTACTCGCGCGCGGTGGACATGGTCACCCGCGCAGCCATCCGCGAGATGATCGTGCCCTCGCTGCTCCCGATCCTGGTGCCGGTCGTGCTGGCCTTCGTCATGAACTTCCTGATGGGCGACGGCGCCGGCATCCGCGCGCTCGGCGGCCTCTTGATCGGCACCATCGTCACCGGGCTGTTCGTCGCCATCTCGATGTGCACCGGCGGCGGCGCCTGGGACAACGCCAAGAAGTTCATCGAGGAAGGCAACTACGGCGGCAAGGGCTCGGACGCCCACAAGGCAGCCGTGACCGGCGACACCGTGGGCGATCCCTACAAGGACACTGCGGGCCCGGCCATCAACCCGCTGATCAAGATCATCAACATCGTGGCGCTGCTGCTGGTGCCGCTGCTTTAGGGACTATCGCGGGGGACTGTCCCCGGAGGGGACTGTCCCCTTCTTGTCCCCTGAACGCTGAAAGGCCCCGGGAGACCGGGGCCTTTCCTCTTGCGGGCCTTCATTGAGGCTCGACACCGGCTACGCGTGCGCTTGCATCGGCCGTGAGCCGCTCGCTCACGACCACGTCTTCGCCTCCGGCCGGATCCGCGGCGGTCGCAGCTCAGCCGCCGCCGCGCCGGAAGCGCGTGTCGAAGCGCGCCAGGAACACCTCGACCGCCGCCGGCTCGCAGCCGACGAAGCGGATCTCGACCCGCGTACGCGGCAAATGGAAGTTGCCGAGTGAGCGGGTCTCTTCCGGGCCCAGGACGATGTCTATGCATGCATCGCCGCGCCGGATCGTCACGCCTCCCACGTGCAGATCGTGGTCCTCGCCTCCGAGCAGGGGCTGCACCGTGCGGAAGAAGTCCGCATGGGCGATGGACATGTCCTTGACGAAGACCCGAGGCTCGCTGCGGGGCTTGCCCGCCGGGTCGTCAGCCACCTGCCACCGGTGGCCAGGCCGCGAGCGCGTCGCCGGGCTCGACGATCTGCTCGTCGCGGGCGTTCGCGTCGAGGTAGACGCCGTTCAGCATCACCAGGTGCAGCTTGTCCCGCGGTACTCCGAACTGGTCGAACACCGCGTGCGCGGTCGTGCCGTCGGGCACCTCGACCTCGACCGCGTTGGCCTTCGCGCCCGCCGGCAGGAACTGTCCGAGGGTCGCGAACAGCTTCAGCGTGATCCTCATAGCACGTGGGCGTTGTGTCCCACCGGCATCGTGCTGGCGAGATAGGCCTCCATCAGTCGGGTCGGG
>LJNS01000036.1 GCA_001303245.1 Gammaproteobacteria bacterium SG8_30 | reverse complement strand
GGTCGCGGAGTTCTTCCGGCACCTCGACGATCTGCAATACGGCTACGTGGAGGAGACGGAAAACCCTGCCTATCGCATGTTCCTCGGCGCCTGAGAGGGCCGTGCCGACGGCGCGGCCGGCGTCATCGATCTGTCGTCGGGACGGGCGAGAATCCCGATCGGAACCTGAAGTCACCATGTCGCCAAGGAGATCCATGGCTGATTCGGAGTGCAGCCGCGCCCCGGCGGCGCAGGAGATGGCCCGCCCGATGCTCAGCCGTCGCGGTCTTCTCAAGGGCGGGGCGGCGCTGTCGCTGGCCCTGGCCCTTCCGGCTTGCCTCGGCCGCGAGGCCGGCGCCGCCGTGCTGTCCGCACACCGTGGCGACGGCATCGTGGTCGCGGACGGCTACGCCTGGGACCTCGTCCTGCGCTGGGGCGATCCTCTGTTCGATCCGGCGGACGCCCTCGATGCGGGCGCCGTCCAGAAAGGCGCTCTGCTGCGTGACGACCCGCAGCGGGCGGCGCGCCAGTTCGGCTACAACTGCGACGCAGTGCACTTCTTTCCGATCGAGGGCTCCGCAGCGCGCGGCATTGTCTGCGTGAACAACGAGTTCACGAACGAGGAGCTGTTCCTGCCGGGACTCGAGGACCTCGAGACGCCGGCCTCCGAGCGCGTCGCGAGACTAGTCCGGCAGCACCCGCAAGTCGTGCGGCTGACCCAGGCCATGCACGGCGTCAGCATGGCCGTCATCGAGCGCGACGCCGCGGGCCGCTGGCGGCACGTGCCGGGGTCGAAGTACGCCCGGCGCATTACGGCCTCGACGCCCTGCGAGATCACGGGTCCTGCCCGGGGCCATCCACTCATGCGCACGAATGCCGATCCGGACGGCGCACGGGTCCTAGGCACCGTGGCCAACTGCGCGGGCGGCCGCACGCCCTGGGGAACCTTCCTGTCGGCCGAGGAGAACGTCGACTACTACTTCGGCAACGCGGAGGCGCTCGAGCGGGCAGGCCCCGCGCTGCGGGAGGCGTACCGGCGACTGGGGCCCTGGCGCACGAGCCGTCACGCCTGGGATCTCGTGGATCGCCGCTTCGACGCAGGCTCGGAGCCGGGGGAGTGCCTTCGCTTCGGCTGGGTGATCGAGATCGATCCGTACGAGCCGTCGTCGCCGCCGCGCAAGCGGACCGCACTCGGCCGCTTCATGCACGAGGCGGCGACGCCCGCGTTGACGAAGGACGGCAGACTGGCCGTGTACCTCGGCGACGATGCGAAATTCGAGTACCTCTACAAGTTCGTCACCGCGGGTCGCGTGGATCCGGCCGATCGCGCTGCGAACCGGGATCTGCTGGACGCGGGGACGCTGTACGTGGCGCGGTTCGACCAAGACGGCACCGGCAACTGGCTGCCGCTGCGGCACGGCGTGGAACCGCTGACATCCGGCAACGGCTTCGCCGACCAGGGCGACGTCGTCGTCAAGGCCCGCGCCGCCGCCGACCTGCTAGGTGCCACCCCGATGGACCGGCCGGAGGACATCGCCGCCGACGCAACGTCGGGAACGGTCTACGTCGCGCTGACGAAGAACGAGGAGCGACGCCCGCAGCAGGTCCGCGGCGTGTTCCGTGGGAGGGAAGTCGAGCTCGGGCCTAACGCGGCCAACCCGCGCGGCCCCAATCCTTACGGGCACATCGTCGAGCTCGTCGAGAACGGCGCTGATACGGCCGCCGAGTACTTCACCTGGAAGATACTGGCGTTCGGAGGCGGACGGGCCGACGGGGCCGCCTTCGGCTCCCCTGACAACGTGGCGCTCGACGATACCGGCAACCTGTGGCTGGTGACCGACGGCACGCAGCCGGGCGGCGGCAACAATGGCTGCTTCGTCATCGCGACCGTCGGTCCCGACGCTGGACGTGCATGGCAGGTGCTGGCGGCACCGGCAGGCTCGGAGGTCTGCGGTTGCGAATTCACGCCGGACGGCCGGGCGCTGCTCCTGACGATCCAGCATCCCGGCGAGGGGGGGACGCTGTCGCGACCTCTCAGCGCTTGGCCCGACGGGCCCGGCCACGCGCCGCGTCCGAGCCTCATCGCATTGCGGCGCAAGGACGGCCGGCCGCTGGGCGTCGGGCCTGCCTCGTGACGCGTACGGCGAACGATCGCCTCCTCGACGTGCTGTTCCGCTGCACGGGCAGCTCCACGCAGCAAGAGCGGGGACGAAATGGCGGCCGCGGCTGCTAGAATCCCGCCATCGGGGCCACGGCGACCCGGCCAAAGATGCTGGCCCAGTTCCTCATCCTGCTCCTGCTGCTTGCGCTCAACGGCCTGTTCGCCATGGCCGAGCTCGCGGTCGTCTCCTCGCGCCGGATCCGGCTCAAGCAGATGGCGGACGCCGGCAGCAAGGGAGCGCGGGCGGCGCTAAGGCTGCTCGAGGAGCCGACCCGTTTCCTGTCCGCGGTCCAGATCGGCATCACCCTGATCGGTGTGCTGGCCGGCGTGTACAGCGGCGCGAACTTTGCCGAGCCGCTCGAGGCCTGGATCTCCAGCTGGATGCCCTGGCCGGAATCCGCCGACACCGTCGCCTACGTGGTCGTCGTCGTGGGCGTCACCTACCTGTCGCTGATCATCGGGGAGCTGGTACCCAAGCGCTGGGCGCTCAGCCACCCCGAGTCGTTCGCGGCCGCGCTCGCCCCGCCCATGCAGCGGCTCGCTCGCGTGAGCGCGCCGCTCGTTTGGCTGCTGCAGCGGTCGACCGAGCTCGTGCTGCGTCTGCTCAGGATCCACAGGACCACGCGCCACGCGATCACGGAGGAGGAGGTGCGAGCGATGATCGCCGAGGGAACGCGCGAGGGCGTGTTCCACCTCGAGGAGCACCGCATGATCGAGGGGGTGCTCAAGCTCGCCGATCGCAACGTGCGCAGCGTCATGGTCCCGCGCGGCGACGTCGTCTGGCTCGACGTCGAGGACTCGCGGGACACCATCTGGAAGCTCGTCAAGGGCAGCGGCCACTCGCGCTTCCTGGTCTGCCGTGGCGAGGTCGACGAGCTCGTGGGCGTGGTGCGGATGACGGAGCTGGTCGAATGGGCGGGCGAGGCGGACGGCTCGGATCTGGCGAGGCGTGCGGAGGCGCCCCTCGTGGTGCAGGAGACCACGACGGTCCTGCGACTGCTCGAATTGTTCCGCGAGGCCGCGGTTCACCTCGCGGTCGTAGTCGACGAGCACGGCTCGATCGAGGGAATCGTCACCGCCACGGACGTCCTGACCGCGATCGCGGGCGAGCTGCCGGACGTCGGCGACGTGGACACGCCCGAGGCCGTGCGCCGGCCGGACGATTCGTGGTTGCTGGACGGTCGCCTGCCCATAGACGAGGCTGAGCGCCTGCTCAAGCGCAGCGACCTGGCCTCCGGCGACGACTACACGACGATCGCGGGATTCGTGCTCGCCCAGCTCGGTCGCCTCCCGGTCACCGCCGAGACCTTCGAGTGGAAGGACCTGCGCTTCGAGGTCGTCGACATGGACGGCAAGCGCATCGACAAGCTCCTCGTGCAGCGCACACCGGCCGCCGCCGATCCGGCAGGGGACCCGCAGATCTGACCTGCTTCCGCCGCGGGCCGCTACCGCGGCATCCTGACGCCGACCGGCCCGGCTCGTGCTACGGTCAACCGCGTCGCCTCGGCCGGGGCCGATCCAGTAGCATGTGCGCTCCCTGAGCCAGGAGGTCCCTGTGAGCCGTATTCCGGTACCGGTGCGCGAGCGCCTGATCTTCGCCATGGACGTCCCGGATCCCGATGCCGCGCGACGGCTGGCCGAACGGCTCGGCGACTCCGTGCAGTTCTACAAGCTCGGGCTGGAGCTCTGCATGGCGGGAGGTTACTTCGAGCTGCTCGACTGGATGGTCGGCCGCGGCAAGAAGGTGTTCGTGGATCTCAAGTTCTTCGACGTCCCGGCCACCGTTGCCGCAGCCGTCCGCAACCTCACCGCCCGCGGCGTAGCCTATGCCACCGTTCACGGCAACCAGGGCATCATGGAGGCGGCCGCCGCCGCCAAGGGCGACGTCAAGGTCCTGGCCGTCACGGTGCTCACCAGTCTCGACCGCGGCGACCTCGACGACCTGGGTTTCGAATGCGACGTGGAGAAGCTCGTGCTGTCCCGCGCGCGCCGCGCGCTCGAGGCCGGCTGCGACGGCGTCATCTCCTCCGGGCTCGAAGCGAGGCTCCTGCGCGCGGGCGTGGACGACAGGCTGATCGTGGTGACGCCCGGTATTCGCCCGGTGGACAACCGGCCGGTCGACGACCAGAAGCGCGTCGTCAACGTGGAGCAGGCTTTCGCCAACGGTGCCGACCACATCGTCGTGGGGCGCCCGATTCGCGACGCGGCCGATCCCCGTGCCGCTGCAGAAGCCATGCAGTCGACGATCGCCGGCCTGTTCGGAGCAGCGCCATGACCGCAGCCCTCGCGAACGACCTGCTGCTCCGTGCGCTTCTCCGGCAGCCGACCGAGCGTACGCCCGTGTGGATGATGCGCCAGGCGGGGCGCTACCTCCCCGAGTACCGGGCCACGCGGGCGCGGGCCGGCAGCTTCCTGGCCATGTGCACGAACCCGCAGTACGCCTGCGAGGTGACGCTGCAGCCGCTGGACCGCTTCCCACTCGACGCGGCGATCCTGTTCTCGGACATCCTGACGATCCCGCACGCGATGGAGCTCGGCCTCGAGTTCGAGGCGGGCGAGGGACCGAAGATCCGCCGGCCCGTACGCAGCACCGCCGACGTCGACGCGCTGTTCGTCCCCGACCCGTCGAGGGAGCTTCGCTACGTCGTCGACGCGGTGTCGCTGATCCGCCGCGAGCTCGGCGGACGCGTGCCGCTCATCGGCTTTGCGGGGTCGCCGTGGACCGTCGGGACCTACATGGTGGAGGGCGGGAGCAGCAAGAACTTCGCGCACATCAAGGGAATGATCTACGACGCGCCCGGCCTGTTGCACCGCATGCTGGATGTCGTGACCCGCGCCACGATCGACTACCTGAACGCGCAGGTGGAGGCCGGCGCTCAGGCGGTGATGGTCTTCGACACCTGGGGCGGCGCACTGAGCCCGGCGCGCTACCGTGAATTCTCGCTGAACTACATGGCGCGCATCGTGGAGGGGCTCACCCGCGAGCGCGAGGGACGGCGCGTCCCGGTAGTACTCTTCACCAAGGGTGGCGGGGCGTGGCTCGACCGCATGGCCGACGCAGGCGCCGACGCGCTGGGCGTAGACTGGACCACCGACCTGGCAGAGGCGCGGCGGATCACCGGCGGCCGGGTGGCCCTGCAGGGCAACCTCGATCCCTGCGTGTTGTACGGATCGCCCGAGGTGATCCGCGAGGAGGTGGCCCGGGTGCTAGAGAGCTACGGGCCCGGACACGGCCACGTGTTCAACCTCGGGCACGGCATCCACCCGGACGTGAAACCCGAGCATGCCGGCGCGATGGTCGCGGCGGTGCACGAGTTGAGCCCGCAGTATCATCCGGGAAGTGAATCGTGAGTCGTCAGTCGTGAGCCGTGAGCCGTGAGCGGCAAGATCGTGGTCCTCTGACGACTCACGGCTCACGACTCACCCATTCCACAGGGGCCTGCCAATAATGGACATCGACAAGATCACGATCGGCGAGGACCCGCCGCGCGACATCAACGTCCTGATCGAGATCCCGCAGGGGGGCGTGCCGGTGAAGTACGAGCTCGACAAGGAGTCGGGCGTCCTGCGCGTCGACCGCTTCCTGCACACGGCGATGTACTACCCCGGCAACTACGGCTTCGTGCCGCACACGCTGTCCGAGGACGGCGACCCCGTGGACGTGATCGTCGTCGGCCAGGTGCCGGTGGTGCCCGGGGCCATCATCCGCTGCCGGCCGGTCGGCGCGCTGCTCATGAAGGACGAGGCCGGTCCCGACGAGAAGATCGTGGCCGTGCCGGTCGACAAGCTGCACCCTCATCCTCACCGAGCAGATCGCCCACTTCTTCCAGCACTACAAGGACCTGGAGAAGGGCAAGTGGGTCACGATCGTGAACTGGGTCGGCCCGCAACAGGCGGAGCGGATGATCACGAGCGGCATCGGGCGTGCGGCCGACCAGGGGGACGCCGTGGCCTCACGGCTCGTGGCGGGGCGGTCCCGCCGCCGTGCCCGGCGGCGCTGATCACCGGCCGCCAGGGCGCGGCGCCGGCTGCCGCGCGCCGGCTCAGGCGGCGACTTTCTTGCGCAATTCGTCCCGCAGCTCGCGCCGCAGGATCTTGCCGACGTTCGTCTTCGGCAGTTCGTCGCGGAAGTACACGGCGCGCGGGACCTTGTAGCCCGTCAGCTCCTTCTTGCAGAAGGCGACCACCTGATCCTTGGTGAGCGCAGCGTCCTTCGGCACGATGAACAGCGCCACGACCTCGCCCGACCTCGGGTCGTCCTGTGCGACGGCGGCCACCTCGAGCACCTCCGGCATCTTCGCCACCACGCCCTCGATCTCGTTGGGGTACACGTTGAAGCCGGAGACCAGGATCATGTCCTTCTTGCGGTCCTCGATGTAGGTCAGGCCCTGCTCGTCCATCCGGCCGATGTCTCCGGTCCGGAGCCAGCCGCCTTCCAGCATGACCTTGTCCGTCTCCTCCGGCCGGTTCCAGTAGCCGCGCATGACCTGCGGTCCGCGCACGCAGATCTCGCCGACCTGCCCGACCGGCAGCTCGTTGCCGTCGTCGTCGCGGATGGAGATCTCCGTCGACGGCAGGGGGTAGCCGATGGAGCCAGTGAAGGACAGCTCGTCGACGCGGTTGCAGGTCGCCACGGGCGAGGTCTCGGTCAGGCCCCACCCCTGGCAGATGTCGCGGCCGGTCACCTGGCGCCAGCGCTCGGAGACGGCGGCCTGGACCGCCATGCCGCCGCCGAGGGCCACCCTCAGGCCGCTGAAGTCGAGGCGCTCGAACCCCGGCGTGTTGAGCAGGCTGTTGAATAGCGTGTTGACGCCGGTGATGAACGTGAAGCGCACCTTGGCGAGTTCCGCCACGAACGCGGCCATGTCGCGCGGGTTGGTGATCAGCACGTTCTCGCCGCCCGTGTAGACGAACGTGAGGCAGTTCGAGGTGAGTGCGAAGATGTGGTAGAGCGGCAGCGCCGTGATGACCACCGCCCGGTCGATCTCGCCGAGGTTGCCCCAGGAGACGATCTGGATCGTGTTGGCCACGAGGTTGCGGTGGGTGAGGACCGCGCCCTTCGCCACACCGGTCGTGCCCCCGGTGTACTGCAGGAACGCCACGTCCTCCGGGTCCACGTCGACGGGGTCGAGACGCAGCGAGGCGCCCTTGTTCAGTACGCCGCCGAACCGGACCGCGCCGGGCAGGCTCCAGGCCGGCACCATCTTCTTGACGTGGCGCACCACCAGGTTGGTGATCAGGCCCTTGGGGAAGGCGAGCATGTCGCCGATGCCCGTGACGATGACCTTCCTCAGGGGGGTGCGGCCGACGACTTCCTGCAGTGTCGCGCAGGCGCCCTCGTAGATGAGCATGACCTTCGCGCCCGAGTCGTTGAGCTGGTGCTCGAGCTCGCGGGCCGTGTACAGGGGGTTGGTGTTGACGACGGTGAGGCCGGCGCGCAGCGCGCCGAACACGGCGACGGGGTACTGGAGGAGGTTGGGCATCATGATGGCGATCCGGTCGCCCTTCGCGAGGCCCGCCTCCTTCTGCAGCCAGGCGCCGAAGCGTCGCGACAGCTCGTCCATCTCGGCGTAGGACACCGTGCGCCCGAGGCTGGTGAACGCCGGGTGCGCCGCGTACTTGCGGCAGGACTCCTCGAACATGTGCTTTAGCGAGCGGTACTCCTCGGGGTTGATCTCCGCCGGAACGCCCTCCGGATAGTGCTTCAGCCAGATATGCCTGTTCATCTCGACCGTCTCCGCGGTGTCCTATCGGGCACGCCGCCGCCTGGGTGGGGCGCGCCCGTCCATGCTCGTTCGATTTATATCACCGCGCCCAAGCTATCGCCACGGCGCGCGGCGCGCATCGGGCGGAGCCGCAGTCGCGACCTTCCCCGGAGCCCTGGTTCAGCGCCCGAGCAGCGGCTCGAGGACCGGCCAGACGTTGTCGAGCAGGACGGGCTGGGCCTCCGGGGCCGGATGGATGCCGTCGTCCTGGAACATGTCGTCCCGCAGGGCCACGCGCTCGAGGAAAAAGGGAACCAGGGCGACCCCGTAGCGGTCTGCAAGGCTGGCGTATACGGCGAAGAACTCGTCCGTGTAGCGCGGGCCGTAGTTGGTGGGGATCCGGATGCCGGTCAGCACCACGCGGGCACCGGCTTCCCGGCTCTGCTCGACCATGGAGGCGAGATTGGCCTCGAGCTCGACGACCGGCAGGCCCCGGAGGCCGTCGTTGCCGCCGAGCTCGATGAGGACGACGGCGGGGCGATGCAGTTTCAGCGCGCGCGGCAACCGCTCGAGTCCGCCTACGGTGGTCTCCCCGGACACGCTGGCGTTGACCACCCGGTACTCGTAACCTTGCGCGTCCAGTCGCCGCCCGAGCAGGGACACCCAGCCTTCGCCGGGCCGCAGGCCGTAGCCGGCGGACAGCGAGTCGCCCAGCACCAGGATCACTGGCCGGTCGTCCGCCGCGGCCGTGCCGGGCAGGGCAAGGGACAGCCCCAGCAGGGCCAGGAACAGGAACGAACGCATGGAACCTAGGACGGTGCTCGAGGCGAAAAAGTTGCGCAAGGAGGTTAGCAGCCCGGAAGGAACGCTGACCATCCTCGACGGCGTGGACCTCGCGGTGCGGGCGGGCGAGTCCGTCGCAATCGTAGGCGCCTCCGGCGCCGGCAAGTCGACGCTGCTGGCCCTGCTCGCAGGGCTCGACCAGCCGAGCGCGGGCGAGGTATGGCTGGACGGGAGCGAGCTCTCTGTACTGGACGAGGACGGGCGGGCGGCGGTGCGCGCGGAGCACGTCGGGTTCGTGTTCCAGTCCTTCCATCTCGTGCCGTCGCTGACGGCGCTCGAGAACGTCATGCTGCCCCTCGAGCTGGCCGGTCGCAGGGACGCCAGGGAGGCCGCGCGCGAGGTGCTGGGCAAGGTGGGCCTGGCTGGACGCCTCGGCCACTACCCGCGCCAGCTCTCCGGCGGTGAGCAGCAGCGCGTGGCGATCGCGCGGGCGTTCGTCACCAGCCCGTCCGTCCTGTTCGCCGACGAGCCCACGGGCAACCTGGACACCGTCACGGGCGAGCGCATCAGCCGGCTGCTCTTCGACCTCAACGAGGCCTCCGGCACCACGCTCGTGCTGGTGACCCACGACCGCGAGCTCGCGGCCCGCTGCGACCGGGTCATCGAGATCGACGCCGGCCGGCTGGTTTCCTGACGTGCGCGCGCTGCGCTTCGCGCTGCTGGCCCTGTCGCGCGACTGGAAGTCGGGCGAGCTCGTGGTGCTCCTCGCCGCGTTGCTCGTCGCGGTGACGGCGCTCACCGGCGTAGGCTTCTTCACCGACCGCATCGGCCAGGCGGTCGGGCGACAGGCCGCCGAGGTCATCGCCGCGGACCTGCGCCTCCAGGCCAGCAGGCCGCTGCCCGACGACTACCTCGGGCTCGCGGCGCGCCGCGGACTTCAGACCGCGCGAACGCTCACTTTCCCGAGTGTCGTGTTCTTCGGCGACGTTTCCTCGCTCGCATCCATCCGCGCGGTCAGCGAGGACTACCCGCTGCGGGGCGTCGTGAAGATCGCCGACGAGCCCTTCGCCCCGGCCCGGGAGACCCGCGACACTCCGGCGCGGGGCGAGATCTGGCCCGACTCGCGCCTCCTGGCACGCCTCGGTGCGTCGGTCGGCGACACCGTCAGCGTCGGCGCCGCCACCTTCCGCGTCGCCCGCGTGCTCGATTACCGTCCCGACCAGGGTTCGGCATTCGTCGACCTGGCGTCCTCGCTGCTGATGAACATCGAGGACATGCCCGGGACGGAGCTGCTGCAGCCCGGCAGCCGCGCGACCTACGCGATCCTCTTCGCCGGCGAGCCCGCCGCGGTGCGCGCGTTCAAGGCCGAGCTGGAGTCTTTGAAAAGGCCGTCCGAGCGGCTCGTCGACGTCGCCGAGGCGAGCCCGCAGATCCAGTCGTCGATGGAGCGCTCGGGACGCTTCCTGAACCTGTCGGCGCTGATCACCGTCCTGCTCGCCGCGGTCGCGGTGGCCATGGCCGCGCGCCGCTACGTCAGGCGCCACCTCGACAACGTGGCGCTGATGAAGTGCATGGGGGCGTCACAGGCCTTCGTGCTGCAGGTGACCGTGCTGGAGCTGCTCGTGCTCGCGTTGCTGGCAGCGGCGGTCGGCACGGCGCTCGGCTACGCGGCGCAATCGGGCCTGGCCTGGCTGCTGCGAGGCCTGATCCGCACGGACCTGCCCGACCCGACCGCTGCGCCGGCCCTGCTCGGTCTGGTCACCGCCATGACCATCCTCGTGGGCTTCGCGCTGCCGCCGATGCTGCAGCTCGAGCGCGTGCCGCCGGCACGGGTGCTCCGCCGCAACCTCGAGCCGCCGCCGTTGCGTTACGCGGCCGCCTACCTCATCGCCGGCGCGGCGATCGTCGCGATGCTCTTCTGGCTGATCCGCGATGCCCGGCTGGTGCTGTTCGTGGCACTCGGCACGGTCGGGACGCTCGGCATGCTTGCCGGCGCAGGATGGCTGCTCGTCCGGCTCGCCGGCCGGCTGCGGGGCGGGGTCGGCGTGGCGTGGCGCTACGGCATCGCGAACCTCTCGCGTCGCGGCAGCGAGAGCGTCGTGCAGGTAGTGGCCTTCGGTCTCGGGCTGATGGTGCTGCTGCTGCTGGCCGTCGTGCGGCAGGACCTGCTCGAGACCTGGCAGACCAGCCTGCCCGTGGACACCCCGAATCACTTCCTGATCAACATCCGCAGCGACCAGGTGGAGGAGTTCAGGCAGTTCTTCGTCAGGCGCGGGTTCGAGGAGCCGACGCTCTTCCCCATGATCCGCGCGCGCATGACCGCCATCAACGGCACGCCCATGGACGAGTTGCCGCTCGGGTCCGACGAGGGCCGCAACTTCGCCGAGCGGGAGCAGAACCTGAGCTGGGCGGAGCGGCTGCAGGCAGACAACAAGATCGTCGCGGGCCGCTGGTGGACGGAGTCGGACCGCGGCCGGAAGCTGGTCTCCGTGTCGACGGAGTACGCCGAGGCGCTGGGCGTGGGCGTCGGCGACACGCTGTCCTTCGACGTGGCAGGTGAGCCGCTCGAGGCGCAGGTGGCGAGTATCCGGGAGGTACAGTGGGACTCGTTCCGTCCCAATTTCTTCCTGGTGTTCTCGCCGGGCACGCTGGACGGCATGGTCGGCACCTGGCTGACGGCGCTCAGGCTCGACGAGTCAGGGCGGCGCTCGCTGGTCGAACTGGTACGTCAGTTTCCGAGCGTCTCGATCTTCGACGTGGATTCCATCCTGTCGCAGGTCCGGCAGGTGATGGACCGCGCTGCGCTCGCGGTGCAGTACGTGTTCCTGTTCACGCTGCTCGCAGGCGTCACGGTCCTGCTCGCGGCCGTGCAGTCCACGCGCGACGAGCGGGCCTACGAGAGCGCCATGCTGCGCACGCTGGGCGCGAGCAGGCGCGTCGTGCTCGCCGGCGTGGCGACCGAGTTCACGGCGCTCGGCGTGCTGTCCGGGTTGCTGGCCGCGGTCGGCGCCACCGTCGGCGGTTGGGTGCTGGCCACCGAGCTGTTCAACCTGAAGTACCACTTCGACCCGACGGTGTGGCTGGTCGGCACCGTACTCGGTGCGGTGCTGGTGGGCGGCACGGGAACGTTGGCGGCGCGTTCGGTGATCCGCCAGCCGCCGGTGTCGACGCTGCGGCAGGTCTGAGCCGTCCGGCGGCGGCCGTTCGCGGAAGTGCCTCGACGTCTCCCGCGCCGCTCCGGCCGCCCTTTCCTGCTCAGGATTTCCCTTCAATACGGGCGTTTCTGGCGATGCTTTCGGCCCGATCCGGCCGCTGGCACTGCTTTTAGTACGACGGGGCTATTCACACCGTGGCCGGTAGCTGTGTACCACATATCGCAGGAATGTCGGGGACCGGGATGGACATGGGACGAGCGACCGACAAGCCGATGGCGAGGACATGCGAACCGGCGCGTGGCGCCCGCACTGCGCGGTGGCGCACCGGCGCGCTCGCGACGGGCCTCGTGCTGCTGGTCGCGACGGCCTTCATCGGCGGGGCCTGGGCCGGATGGAGTCAGGCGCGCAGGGCATCCCTCGACGATCTCGCTGCGCTGTCGGCCTCGGTGTCCGAGCAGGCGGAGTCGATCGAGCGCGCGCAACAGGTCGCGAACGAGCAGGTGAAGTCACTTGCCTCGAGGGTGGGCCGGATACAGGCGCGCATCACGCGGCTGGACGCGCTCGGCAAGCGCCTGACCGAGGTGGCCAGCCTGCGTCGCGGCGAGTTCGACTTCGACGCAGCGCCGGCGCTGGGAGGTCCCGAGTCGGGACCGGCGACTGCGGGACGATTCACGGTGGCGCCGATCGAGGAATTGCTCGGCGGGCTGGAGCTCGCGGTGCAGGATCGTCAGCGACAGCTCGGCGCGCTCGAGACGGTCATCCGCTCGAGGCGGCTGGCAAGCCTGCTGCTGCCGACCGGCCTGCCGGTCGAGTCCGGCTACATCTCGTCGGGTTTCGGAAGCCGCGTCGATCCTTTCACCGGTTCGGAGGAGCCGCACGAGGGCCTCGACCTCGCGGCGGCGCCGGGCACGCCGGTCCTCGCGGCCGCGACGGGGATCGTGAGCTACGCCGACCACGGCGGAAGCTACGGGATGCTCGTGGAGATCACGCACGGTGGCGGCTATGTGACCCGCTACGCGCACAACGCGTCCATCCTGGTTCAGCCGGGAGAGACGGTCAGGCAAGGCGACACCATCGCGCTCCTAGGCTCGACCGGGCGTTCTACCGGACCCCACCTGCACTTCGAGGTGCTTCGCGACGGCGAGCCTGTCGACCCGCTGCAATACCTCTCGCGCTGATCTCCCTGGCAACGGGCGATCGACGCGCTTTCCTTGGCCACGCCCCCGTTTTCGTCGTATGTTCTCCCGTCGAGGGTGCGCGATGCGAAGGGGGGCGACATGGTGAGTCGACTGGGACTGGCGGGTGTGCTGGCGCTGCTCGTGGGCCTGCCCTGGCCCGGGCGCGCGGCCGATGTCCCGGAAGACATCGTCCAGCTGTCCGAGGATACCTACGTGATCCGGCGGGACGAGCGGCCCATCTACAAGGCCGGCAGCGTGTCGAAACAGAAGAAGAAGATCGTCGACGACGCCCGCGAGTTCGCGGAGAGCCGCGGCAAGCTCGCGGAGGAAATCGCCTTCGACGAGGAAGAGCACCTGCTGAACGAGTACTACGGCACGCACTCGTGGGAATACCGGTTCCGCCTGGTCGACGGGCCCGGCGGCGCGCCCGCGGCGACGGCCTCCGCCGCGCCCGCACAGGCGTCGCAGCCGGCACAGGCCGCCGACAAGGCCGTGGCTTCCGGTTCGGCGCCGGCGACCGCCGGCGCTGCGTCTGGTGCTGCTGTGGCGGCAGCTGCGACGACGGGCGTCGACGGGCCGGTCGACCCGGGCGGCGCCGTGGCTCCCGCAGCCGGCACGGCGCCGGAAGTGGATGAAATCTACGACCAGCTCATGAAGCTCGACGAGCTGCGCCGGAAGGGGATCCTGACGGATGCGGAGTTCGAGACGCTCAAGCAGCGGGTCCTGACGGCGGACTGAGGCGCGCGACGCCCGGGCTGCGGCCCGTGCACCGGTCTCATCGCCCGAGCGCCGAGAGGCCGACGTGCCCGACGGCCACGGTCTCACCGCGCCACGTGTAGCCCTCGATCCGCAGGACATAGGAACCTGCTGGCAGCAGCGAGGAGTTGAGGGCGAGGCGCAGCTCGCCGTTCGAGTCGCGCTGCAGCCGCTCCGCGTGCAGCACCGCGGTGCCGTCCTCCCGTGCAATCGCGATGCGGAACAGCTCGAAGTCTTTGCCGCGCACCGGAATGCGGAGCTCGACCCGCTCTGGGACATCACGACCCCCGAGCGCGACGCGACCGCCCCGATCCGGGTCGGCCAGCGCCGTCCGTGTCGTCGAGGGGGGCAGCAGGAAGCCCTCCGCCGCCCTGGCCTCCAGCAGGGCCATGCGGTCCTCGGCGATGCCGGCCCTGACGGCTGACCAGGCGGTCGCCACCGCCAGGAGGGCGATCACGACGGCGGCGCCCATGGGTACGCGCCGGTCGTGCCACCAGGGCGGCCTTTCCCCGAGCCGCTCGGCGTCCAGCAGCCGGGAGACGCGGGCAAGCTGTACCGCGAGACCGAGCTCCTCCGCCATCGACGGGTGCTCGCGGACCGCGTCCTCGAAGCGCCGCGCGTCGTCGGGCGAGAGCAGGCCGGCGAGGTACCGGGCGGCGAGAAG
Source organism: Gammaproteobacteria bacterium SG8_30 (assembly GCA_001303245.1). GTDB lineage: Bacteria > Pseudomonadota > Gammaproteobacteria > Steroidobacterales > Steroidobacteraceae > SG8-30. The sequence goes on along the minus strand of LJNS01000036.1, from coordinate 37,588 downwards.
CCGCCGTTCATCCGTCGTTTCCGTCATGGCGCGATCCGTTAACCCGCGGCTCACCTGAGCGACGTTTATTCTATGCGTCGATCACGACAGGAGAATCCCATGCGTTTCACGAAGCGCGGCTCCGCCGCAGTGGCTGCCGGTCTCGGCATGGCCATCGCCAGCATGAGCGTGCCCGCGGAGCCGGGCCGCACTGCGCTGACGGTCTACAGTTCCGCCCAGCCGGGCGCCATCCCGGCGGACTGGTACCGGCCACTGCCGGGCCGGGGATCTCCGCCGGCCCAGAACCTGCCAGGCTATGCGGTGGTGCGGGTGGACCGCGACATCGGTCTCGAGCGCGGACGTTCGGTGCTCAAGTTCACGGACGTCGCCGCCCTTATCGACCCGACCACCGTGACGTTCCAGTCGCTCACGGACCCTGCCGGCACGCGGGTCGTCGAGCAGAACTTCCAGTTCGACCTCGTCAGCACGCAGAAGCTGCTGTCGCGCTACGTCGACCGGCAGGTGACGGTGGAAAGCCCGCAGGGTGACGGCGTGTCCATTCTGCAGGGCATCCTGCTGTCGGCGCACGACGGCCTGGTCGTCCGCAGCGACGACGGCCAGGTGCACGCGTTGAACCAGTGGTCGGGCGTCCGTTTCGGGGAACTGCCGGGCGGCCTGATCACGCAGCCGACGCTCGAGTGGGACGTGGCGGCTGCGAAGGGGGGCGAGCACCGCGCGCGGGTGAGCTACCAGACGGGCGGCATCACCTGGTGGGCGGACTACAACCTGCTGTTCGTTCCCGGAGCCGACGCCAATTCGGGCTTCGTCGACGTCGGCGCGTGGGTGAGCATCATCAACCAGTCCGGAGCCCGCTACGAGGATGCGACCCTCAAGCTGGTGGCGGGCGAGGTCAACCGCGCCCGGGCGGCGCCGGCACCCTATCCCGAGGCGGCGATGCGGGCCATGGCGATGGAGGCCGACGTCGCCGGCTTCGAGGAGAAGTCGTTCTTCGAGTATCACTTGTACACGCTCGGCCGGCCGACGACCCTGCCCAACAACTCCACCAAGCAGATCGAGCTGTTCGACGCCGCGCGCCGCGTGCCGGCGCGCAAGGAACTCGTCTACTACGGCGCCAGCGGATTCGGTTGGGGCGGCTCGCCGCAGATCGACCGCGACTTCGGGCCGGTCTCGAACAGACAGGTCGACGTGTGGCTCGAGTTCCGCAACGAGAAGAAGTCCGGGCTGGGTGTGCCCTTGCCCGCTGGACGAGTGCGCGTGTCGCAGCAGGATCCGGCCGACGGCAGCCTAGAGTTCATAGGCGAGGACAGCATCGGCCACACGCCGAAGGACGAGGACGTGCGCGTCCGGCTGGGCACGGCCTTCGACGTGGTGGGCGAGCGACGCCAGACGGATTTCTCCATCGACACGCGCGGCCGGGTCATGGAAGAGGCGTTCGAGATTCGCGTGCGCAACCACAAGGACGAGGCCGTCGAGGTGCTCGTGCGCGAGAACCTCTACCGCTGGAGCGACTGGCGCGTCCTGTCGAGCTCCCTGCCTTACGAGAAGCGGGACGCGCGAACTATCGAGATCCCGGTGAAGGTTGCGAAGGACGGCGAGGCGGTCCTTACCTACCGGGTTCGCTACACCTGGTGAAGCCGGAAGGACGCCGCGCGAGGTGCGGCGAGGCGCCGGAGTCGGGGCCGGCGCCGCCTATAATGCGGCGATGAGGCTGCGTTACGACTGCTCGAAGTGCCCCGGCTACTGCTGTTCCTACCCCCGCATCGCGGTGACCGAGCGCGACGTGGCGCGCCTCGCGCGCCACCACGGCCTGTCCGTAGAGCAGGCGAGGGAGAAGTTCACGTACCGCTACCGGACGAAGGAAGTCGACGAGCGCATCCTGCGGCATCGCAAGGACGACGTGTTCGACTCGGTGTGCCGTTTCCTCGACCGGGACACCCGGCGCTGCACCGTGTACCAGGCGCGCCCGGGGGTTTGCAGGCAGTACCCGCACGCGTCGCGTTGCGGCTACTACGAGTTCCTCAGGTTCGAGCGCGAGCAGCAGGGCGACGACGAGTTCATTCCCAACGCCTGAGCCTGACCGGCGGTCGGCGCCGGCCGGGCTTCTTGAGCGCGAAGTCGAAGCTTCCGTAGTGCAGGTAGTTGGCCCAGTCGGCGGAGCGCAGCCGGCGGACCGCCGTACGAGCGGCCTGCAGCGCCGAGCCGATGGTCTCGCCCTGCGTCAACCGCTGGTAGAGGTTGACCGCGAAGCGGGACGCAGCGACGTCCGCGACGGGCCACCAGGTCCCGATGAAGTTCGCCACGCCGCCACGCAGGAAGGCCTCGGCCAGGCCGGTGCCGCGCGCCAGCGCGCGCGAGACCCGGCCCATCTGCCGGACGCGCCCCGACTCGCAGGCGTTGAAGAAGACGAGTGCGGGCAGCGCGTCCAGTGAAGCGAGGTCCGAGCCCGACAGCACGCGCCCGCCCGCGCACAGAACTCCGCTCGAGGCCGGAGAGGACGTGTCGAAGAAGGCGTGCCCGGCGAAGTGCAGGACGTCGTAGGCACCTGAGCGGAACTCCTCGAGAAGCCGTGCACGGGTCGCCTCGCCGCCCCGCAGGACGGTCACGCGTGCATCGTCGCGATCCAGTGCCTTGCGCACCCGGCGACTCTCCTCGTCGGCTCCCGGCAGGTCCTCGGTGGGATTCGCGACCAGCAGCACCTCGAGCCTCGTCGTGAGCCGCCGTTCCTCGCGCCACTTGGCGACCGACATGCCGTTCGCGGCGTAGCGCCGGCTGAGGCCGGCGCCAGCGGCAGGTGCCCAGCCCTCGAGTGCAAGCGTCTCCCAGGGCCAGCGCGAGGCGGCACTGTCGTGCACGACGACGAGCGGCGCCTCGCGCAGGGTCGCAAGCGCCATGCGCGTCGCTGCCGGCAGCAGCAACTCGCCGAGGCGATCGCCGAAGCCGGGCACGTCGTCGGCGGACAGGCCTTCGGCCAGCCGCTCGAGGTGCTGGTCCAGCAGCCGCTCGTCCAGCCTGCGCGTCGCGGCGAGCGCCGTGCCTTTCGGCGTCGGGCCGAGCAGCGCGGCGTGCAGCTCTCCGCCGGATTCCTGGACGAACAGGTAGGACGCCGCGCCGTCCGCGCTCGCCACAGGCCGGGACTTGCGCGGCGCGCGCGCCGGGGTCCGCGCCAGGCTGACGAGTGCAGACCGCGGATCCGTCCGCAGCAGCAGTTCCATGGCCGAGCGCGCGGCGCCGAGCCGTCGCAGGCTGCGGGAGAGGAGGGTCACGCGCCGGGGTCTGTGGCGCGGATCGAGCTCCGCGAGCGCGGCCAGCAGGCCGGAGAGCTGGGACCGGGCGGCCTGCCCAGGGGCCACGCCGGACGCCGTCCCCCAGAGGACCCACGCGATGTCGCGGACGCCGGCCAGGGAGAGGGTGCGAACCACGTTGGCTGCCGCGAGGCTCTGCACGTCGGGGCCGTAGCGGCCGAAGCCGCCGAGCCCCGCGAAGGCCACGTAGCGGGCGCGCAGGCGATGCGCGAGGTCGCCGATTGCGCCCCCGAGCGCCGCGTCGACGGCGAGCGCGGCACCGGCCGGCTCGACGTTGCTGAACAGGCCGAGCACGATGGCCTCGGCAGAGGCTTCGGTGATGCTACCGGCCTCGAGCGTCAGCTCGACGGGCGATCGGGCCTGCCCCTGGCCGCGTACCTCTTCCTGCGGTCCGAGTACGAACTCGCCCAGGAAGTCCCGTCGCTCCTCGACGGCGAGGTCGTCCCAGAAGATCTTGTCGGCCCGCGTGTCGGGCTCCTCCTCGGCCACCCAGCGGGCGCGTTTGCGCACCGTCGAGGCCGGCTCGCGCGGCAGGATCGAGGTGTCGCCCTGGCGGAGCAGCTCGATGACGGCGCGGGTCACGGCGTCGTCGCCGGGCAGGGCGCCGTGCGCTGCGCCGCTGATCCAGGTCGGCAACCCGTCCAGCCGGGCGAGCCGCAGGGGCACCGTGCCGTCGCCCTCGACGCTGCGCCGGAACTCGAGCCGGCCGTCCCGCCTCCGCAGGCCCGTCAGCGTCTCCCTGCCGTCGCCGGCGACGAGCGCGAAGCGGTCGTCCGGCGACGGCAGGTCCAGTACGGCCTGTCTCGCCTCGGCCAGGACCTGCGCGCGCGGCCGCGGACCGCGCGGCCAGTCGCCCGCGCGGAACGGGTCGAAGGCGTCACAGTCGGCGGGGTCGGGCAGCAGCTCGAGGAGGCCTGGGAGCGTCGTGAAGACATCGCGGGCGAGCTCCCGCGCGTCGTGCGCCAGATCGAGCATCGCCAGGCGCCGAACCAGCGGGTAGGTCCCACGCAGGGCCTTGACGGCGGCGAAAGCGCCGCGGTTCGGCGTGCCGAGCTGCACGATGCGGTCGATCCTCGCTGCCCCGGGGTGGGCGAGCACGGCGCGCGCGACGAGGCCTCCCATGCTGTGGGCGACCAGGTGCACCTTGCGGCCGCGCCCGGCCTCGAGGCGCTCGCCGAGCAGTCGTCCGGCCGCTGCGACGCTCCGGCGCCAGTCGTAGGGGTGGAACGCTGCGTCGAAGCCGGCCGCGCGCAGCGACAGCTTGAGCCGCAGGTAGGCGAAGAGCAGCACGCCGAGCGGCTCGATGCGCCGCGTGGACGGCAGCGCCAGCTGGACGAGGCCGCCGAGCGCGATCTCGACCGGGTCGAACCACTTCACGTCACGACGGCCATTGCCGCGAAGCCGCCCGAGCGTCGAGCCCATGAGGCCCGGCAGGATGAGCACTCCCTCGCCGCCGCGTTGGCTGCGGGCCGCGCGCGCGAGCGCGCGCAGCTCGGCATGATGCGAAGCTCCAAAGTAATCGTCGAGGTCGGGATCGGCGACGGGTGCGAGCAGCCGCCGCTCGACGTCGGGCTCGATCGGCCACCGGGTCTCGGTCGTCACCGGCTCCTCCGGGCTTGCGCGGCGCGAAGCCCTGTCCCCCCTCACGCGGCTCGGCGACTTATAGCACGCCCGGGGCGGACGGGGCAGGCGGCCGCCGCACGAGCGGCGGTGCTGCGCAGCTGCGCAGTAGCGGCCGACGAAAGTAAGATAGCCGGATGCTGGAGCCACTCCCTTGCCGGTTGCGGTCCGCCGCAATCGCGTGCCTCGTCGCGCCGCTGCTCCTGGCCTGCCAGACGCAGGCGCATCGCCCCGAGCCGGCCGCAGCCGAGCCCTTTTCGCTCCGCGTCCTGCACATCAACGACCACCACTCGCGCGTGGCTCCGGACAACGGCGGCAGCCTGCGGCTCGACGGGGAGCCGACCGACGTGAGCTTCGGCGGCTTTCCGCAGCTGGTCTCGGCATTCGCCGAGTTCGAGCGGGGCGCCGACAACCTGCTGAAACTGCACGCGGGCGATGCGATCACCGGCGACCTGTACTTCACGCTATTTCACGGCGAGGCGGACGCCGACCTCATGAACCAGGTGTGCTTCGACGCCTTCGCCGTCGGCAACCACGAGTTCGACGCGGGCGACGCGGGCCTCAAGCGCTTCCTCGACTACCTGAGCAAGCGCACCTGGGACTGCAGGAGCCCGTCGCTGGGCGCGAACGTGGAGCCCGAGGTCGGCGTGTCGCCACTGGCGCGTTTCGACGCGGACGACTACCTGCTTCCCCACGTCGTACTGGAGCGCGGTGGCCGGCGCATCGGCATCGTCGGCATCGACGTGGCCGTCAAGACCAAGGCATCCTCCAATCCGGATGCCGGGACCCGCTTCCTCGACGAGGCGGCCACCGCCCAGACGCAGATCGACGTGCTGCGGGCGCAGGGCGTGGACATCATCGTGCTGCTGACGCATGTCGGCTATCGCGCGGACCTGGAGCTCGCACGGCGGCTGTCCGGTGTGGACGCGATCGTCGGCGGCGACTCGCACACGCTGCTGGGCGAGCAGTTCGGGCGCTACGGGCTGAGCCCCGAGGGCCCGTATCCGACCCGGCTCGCCAATGCGGACGGCGACACCGTCTGCGTCGTGCAGGCGTGGCAGTACACCTGGGTGCTCGGCGTGCTGGACCTGCGCTTCGACGAAGCAGGGCGGGTGCTGTCCTGCGAGGGGACGCCGGTGCTGCTCGTCGGCGACGACTACCGTCGTCACGGCGAGGCGCTGGCGGGTGCCGCGCGCGAGCGGGTCCTTCGGGCCGTGCAGTCGAGCGAGGTGTTGCGGACCTTCGAGCCGGACCCGCACGCGGAGCGGGTCCTCGACGTCTATCGCAACCAGATCCGGACTTTCACCGGCGAGCAGCTGGCGGACGTTCCGCAACGCCTGTGCCTGCGTCGGGTGCCGGGCAGCCACGACCGCAGTCGCGACGGAGCCCCGGGCTGTGCCGAGTCGACGGACGCGCAAGGCGGCGACGCCCAGGCGCTTGCGGCCGAGGCCTTCCTGGCGCAGGCGCAGCGCTTTGGCGGGGCGGATCTCGCGATCCAGAACGGCGGCGGCGTGCGCAACGGCATGGCGGAGGGGGCGTTCACGGTCGGCGACGCCTACCTGTCCCTGCCGTACAAGAACACGCTGGTGCGATTGCAGATGACCGGTGCGGAAATCCGACGGGTGCTCGAGGAAGCAGTCGACTACTTCATCAGGGACCTGAGCGCGAACTCCGGGGCCTATCCCTACGCGGCGGGTCTCAGGTGGAACGTGGACCTGGCGCGCAGCCGCGACGAGGGCAGGCTCTCGGGCATCGAGTTCTGGAACGGCGAAGCGTGGGAGCCGCTCGACGAGTCGCGTACCTACCGGGTCGTCGCCAACAATTTCATCGCGGCGGGCCGCGACGGTTACGCGAGCATGGCGCGCATCGAGGAGTCGCGGCGCGAGGACACCTTCCTCGACTATGCCCAGGCGCTGGTCGACTATGCGCGGCAGGAGAAGGTGCTGCGCCGCCCCGAGCCCGGCCGCAGGAGCACGCAGCGCTTCCGCGACCTCGACGGACGGGTCTACGGGCCGCCGGGTTGAGCCGCACCGGCTACTGCCAGTAGGGCTTGCGCAGCTCGCGCTTGAGCAGCTTGCCGTTGGGATTTCGGGGCAGGTCGTCGCGGAACTCGACGCGCGCCAGGCGCTGCTGCTTGCCCAGCTGCCCGTTGGCCCAGACGCGCAGCGCTTGTGCGTCGACCTCATCGTGTCCCGGCCGGCGCACCACCAGTCCCAGCGGTGTCTCGCCCCACTTCTCGTGCGGGATGCCGATGACGGCGCAGTCGAAGACGGCCGCGTGGGTCTTCAGCACGGCCTCGATGTCCGCCGGGTAGATGTTCTGCCCGCCCGAGAGGATCATGTCCTTCTTGCGGTCGACGATATACAGGTAGCCGTCCTCGTCGAGCCGGCCGATGTCGCCGGTGCGCAGCCACGGCCGGCCTTGCTCGTCGTCCCAGAGGGCCTCGGCGGTGGCCTCCGGCCGGTTGTGGTAGCCGCTCATCACGAACCGCGACCAGCCGCAGATCTCCCCGGATTCCCCGGTCGGGCACTCGCGGCCCTCCTCGTCGACGATCCGCAGGTCGGTTCCCGGGATGGGCTTGCCGACCGAGGCGGTCTTCGACACGACGTCCTCGGGGTCGAGCGTCGTGATGATGCCCTCCGTCAGTCCGTACAGCTCCGTGAGCTGGCAGTCGAAGTCGCGCGCCACGCGCAGCTTGAGATCGACGTGCATCGGCGAGCCGACCGTGCACATGTGCTTCATGGAGCTGACGTCGTGCCGGCCGAAGGCCGGGTCCTCGACGATCTTCTGGAACTGCAGCGGCACCATCGCCACGTGGGTGCAGCGGTGGCGCTCGACGGTGGCCAGGAAGTTGGCCGGATCGAAGTGCTCCATGACCACGATTCGGCCGCCGGCGAGGAAGGTGCACAGCATCGCCAGCCAGCTGATGTTCGAGAACAGTCCCACCGGGCAGATCGTCACGGCGTCCGAGCCGTAGCGCAGCGCGATGCCGCAGTCGTATGCCCACTCGATCCGCCGGCGATGGGAGTGGACGATGCCCTTGGGCAGCGCCGTCGTGCCGGAGCTGTAGATGATGTTGCAGGGCTCGTCCGGGTCCGGTTCCACCGGGCAGGGTCCCGATCCGGCCGTGTCGCGCCACGCGGCAAAGTCGGTCCAGCCCTCGCCGCCTGCCACGCAGATCCAGCCGCCTTCGGCGACTGCCGCAAGCCGTCCGCGCAGGCGGTCCAGGCGGCCCCGCTGCTGCGGTGTGGCCACGACCGCACGTGCGCCGGAGTCCTGGATCATGCCTTCGATGCCCTCGTCGTTGACCGACAGGTTGATCGGCACCACGCACACGCCGGCCTTCATCGCGCCGAACATCGCCTCGACCATCGGGATGCCGTTGTTCATGAGGAGGGACAGGGAATCGCCGCGGCCGAGGCCCAGGGCCGCGAGTGCGTTGGCGACCTGCTCCGTCCGCCGGTCGAACTCGCCCCAGTCGAGCGCCTCGTCGCCGCAGCCGACCGCCGGCTGACGCCGCCGCCAGCGTCCATTGAGGCGGATGATGTCCGGGATGAGGGGCAGCGGGCCGGGAATCATGTGGCTCTCCGTTTCAAGCGCGCGATGCTGCGCGCCCCGTTGAAGTGTGCAAGCTAATGGCTTCGGACCGGGGCTTCTTCCTACATTAGTACAAGGCGACGGTCGTTCCGCGCCGCGCCGGCCGCGTATCATCGTCGGTCGAAGAGGCGCCGCCGCCGGAGCAACCCGTGATCGATCTCTACACCGCCGCCACGCCCAACGGCCACAAGGTCTCGATAGCGCTAGAGGAACTCGGCCTGCCGTACCGCGTGCGCGTGGTCGACCTCGCCACGCTCGAGCAGAGGCAGGACTGGTTCCTCGCACTCAATCCGAACGGCCGCATTCCCGTGATCGTCGATCGCGACGAAGGCGACTTCGTCGTGTTCGAGTCGGGCGCGATCCTCGTCTACCTCGCGGAGAAGACCGGGCGGCTGATGCCGGGGGACCCGAAGGGGCGCTCGCTCGTCATGCAGTGGCTGATGTTCCAGATGGGCGGCATCGGACCGATGATGGGGCAGGCCAACGTCTTCTACCGCTACTTCCCGGAGAAGATCCAGCCGGCGATCGACCGCTACCAGGGCGAGGTGCGGCGCCTGTTCCGTGTGCTCGACGGCCGACTGGCGGATCACGAGTACCTGGCCGGAGAGTATTCCGTCGCGGACATCGCGAACTGGGCCTGGGTGCGTACGCACAAGTGGTCCGGCATCACGGTCGACGACATGCCCCACCTGCGGCGCTGGCTCGATGCGCTCGCGGCGCGGCCGGCCTGCGCCCGCGGCATCGACATCCCGCCCCGTTCCTTCCGCGCCGACGATACAGACGCGGCACGTCGATTCGCCGAAGGCGCCCGCAAGATGGTCGAATTCGGAAAATAGGGACATTCCTATTTTCCTTTTCGACGCAAGTCCTTGTTCCGTATGAGAGCTACGATGAACCGGCAGGCCGGCCGAACGGGCTGTCGCAGGCGTCCTGCGACCGACGTCCCGCAGGACTTACTCCTTCAGGCCGATCGCCTCGAGCATGCGGTGCACGACAACGAGCTGTGCGCCGCTGCGCGTGGCGTAGTCCGGGCCGGTGTAGCCCCACCAGTCCCAGCAGCCCTGCGGGTTCAGCGGCGAGACCAGGCTCTTCGCGGCCTGCGGATAGAGCACGACGATGTCGTTGGCTTCCGCCCAGCGGTTGTAGCCGGCGTTGCGGACGAAGGCGCGGCCCACGAACGAGGAGCCCTGGCGGCAGCCGTGGAATGCCACGTGCACGCGGCACTGAGCGCCTTCCGCACAACGCCGCGGCACGTAGACGTAGCCGGTCCGCGCCATAGACGGCAGTTCGCCGGCGGCGTACCGGCCCTGGTCGAACTCGCGGAGGTTCGCCTCGGGGAAGCCCGCCGGCGGCTTCAACGGCCCGTACAGGTGCTGCAGGAGCTGCCCCGCCGCGTCGAATTCGCAGTCGTTGAGCCACGGCTCGCTCGCCGTATCACAGGCGACGCCCTCGTCGAGCGTCGGGAACCCGTGCGCCGCGGGGACGTCGAACTCGTACGCGATCTGCGACTCGGGGACGAAGCCGCGATAAAAGGCGACGAGCGCGTCGGGCACGGGGCGCCTCACGCGGTCATCCTTCGTGCCGTGGAATATCCACACCCGGTCGTCGGCGAGTCCGGCGATGTCGTCGATCGAGCCCTTCCTGGCGGCCTCGCGGGCCGCCGCGACAAGCGCCGACACGTCGGGTGCCGGGTCCTCGCCCTTCATGCAGGCACCGAGGGCCATCGACACGGACCCTTGCGCGCAGTACCAGGGCCCCGCGGCTACGATGCCCGCGCCCGCGACCGAGCCGGAGTAGGCGACCTGGTACTGCACGGCCATGTAGCCACCCGACGACACGCCCGACACCGTCAGACTGTCGGCTGCGAGAGCGAGTGCGGGTAGCTCGCTACCCGGAGACGCGGAGCAGGCGGCGACGCAGGAAGCCAGGAAACCGACAGCGAGACGCATGTTGCGCTGTCCCGAGGACGCTAAAGCGCGCAGGATAAGGCGCGCGGCGTCTTCATGAGAACCATTCATGGACGAGTCCGGTGCGCGCGTGGCCCGTGCGAGGACGATCCCGAAGGAGCAACCCGCGCGACCGATCCCAATCAGAGCGTCCGGCCCTCCGCAAGCGAGGCGATGACGCCCGCCGCGTGCTCGCACTGCGCCGTCGTCACGTCCAGATGCGTCACCGCCCGCACGCGGCGCGGGCCGAACGCGTTCAGCAGCACACCGTGCCCACGAGCCTGCGCGACGAGCGTCGCGGCATCGGGTGCGCCGGGTGCGAGGTCGAAGACCAGGATGTTGGTCTGCACGGTCGACGGATCGAGCAGGATCCCCGGGCAGGCCGACAGCGTCTCGCCGATCAGCGCGGCGTTGGCATGGTCTTCGGCCAGTCGCTCGTAGTGATGCTCGAGCGCGTGCAGTCCGGCGGCGCCGAACACGCCCGACTGGCGCATGGCGCCACCGAGCATGCGCCGTTCCCTCACGACGCGGGCAATGAGCTCCCGCGATCCGGAGAGCAGCGAGCCGCCGGGGGCGCCGAGCCCCTTCGACAGACATACGGACACGAGGTCGAACGGTCCGGCGATCGTCGCGGGCGGCAGCCCGGTCGCGACTGCCGCATTCCACAGCCGTGCACCGTCGAGATAGCTCGACACGTTGAGCTCGCGAGCGGCGCTGCAAATCCGCTCGAGCTCGCCCACGGGGAACACGATGCCGCCCGCCCGGTTGTGCGTGTTCTCGATCTCCACGAGCGTCGTGCCCGGGTACATGAAGTGGCCCTGTGGCTTGCACGCCGTACGGAATTCCCCGGCGGTGAAGGCACCGCGCTCGCCGATCTCGGTGAACTGCACGCCGGCATTGCGCCCGGAGGCGCCGGCCTCGTGCCACACGGCGTGCGCCTCGCGGCTGACGACGACGTCGTCGCCCGGCCGCGTCAGCAGTCGCAAGGCCGCCTGGTTGGTCATGGTGCCGGTCGGAAACCACAGGGCCGCCTCCTTCCCGAGCAGCTCCGCTGTGCGTTCCTGCACGCGGATGATGCTCGGGTCCTCGCCGTACTGGTCGTCGCCGACTTCTGCTGCGGCCATGACGGCGCGCATCGCGTCGGTCGGCCGGGTGACGGTGTCGGAACGCAGGTCGATGGGCAGGCTCACCATTTCGCACCTCCTTCACGCATTCCGGGAACCGCTCCGCCTGCGGCGCTGCGGCCTTCCTCGATCGTCGTCCCAGCTGGCACCGGCAAACCGGTCGGCCAGATAGTCGACGAAACATCGCACCTTGGCTGCCAGCAGCCGCCGCGCCGGATACACGGCGTGGACGCCCAGCTCGGGCGCGCAGAACTCCCCCAGCACCGCCTCGAGCTCACCGCGGGTCAGTACATCGTGCACCATGAACGACGGCAGTTGCACAACGCCCAGGCCGCTGATCGCCGCGCGCAGCAGCGCGTCGCCGTTGTTGGCGCGCAGGCGATGCCTGATGCGGACGTTGCGCGGCGCGCCCGTCGCATCTGCGAAGCGCCACTCGTCGCTGGTCGCGGAGTACACGTAGTGCAGGGCATCGTGCTCGGCGAGGTCCTCGGGAGTTGCGGGCCGGCCGCGGCGGCGCCAATAAGCCGGCGCGGCACAAACGACCATGCGCGTCGAGGCCAGGCGTCGGGCGCTCAACGAGGAGTTCGGCAGCGCGCCGATGCGGACGGCCACGTCGTAGCCCTCCTCGACGAGGTCGACGGTGCGGTCGTTGAACGACAGGTCGACCACGACGCGAGGATGCGCCTGCATGTAGTCGCCAATCAGCGGCGCCACGTAGCGCACGCCGAAAGCCAGCGCGCAGGTGACGCGCAGCGTGCCGCGAGCCTCCGCGACATGCGCCGTGGCAACGGCCTCCGCTTCCTCGAGGTCGGCGAGCAGCTGGCTGCAGCGCTCGAGATAGGCGGCGCCAGCCTCGGTGAGGCTGACGCGCCGCGTCGTGCGGTTGAGCAGCCGGGCGCCGAGATGCTCCTCGAGTTGGGCGACGTAGCGCGTCGCCATGCCGCGGGTGATGCCGAGTCGCTCTGCCGCCGCCGTGAAGCTGCGCTCCTCGGCGACGCGAGCGAACGCGCGCATGCGGGTGATGAGGTCGATGGCGGCTTCCTTCCCTGCGAAAGGCAGATTGTACCGACTACAGGATCAGTCTGTTCTCGGAAAGGTCATTTATCAGTCAATTACGGGATAGTAACTTGCCGGACAACGCGCAGCCATGGTGGCGCGCGACATCCTGAGGAGACCGACATGACCCCCAACCAGGCTGCCACCGCCGCTTTCGTCAACCGCCTCGCGCTCGGCGTGATGTTCCTCTCGCACGGGCTGCTCAAGGTATTCGTCTTCACCCTGCCCGGCACGGTCGGATTCTTCGAGTCCGTCGGCTTCCCCGGCTGGACCGCCTACGCCGTCACGGCCGCAGAGATCATCGGCGGCGCAGCGCTGATCCTGGGCATTCGCACCCGCGTCGTGGCAGGGGCGCTTCTCCCCGTGTTGCTGGGCGCCGCCTTCGTGCACTGGGGCAACGGGTGGGTGTTCTCCGCGCCGAACGGCGGTTGGGAGTACCCGGCGTTCCTCGCCGTATCGTCCGTAGTGCAGGTCCTGCTCGGCGACGGGCGCCTGGCGCTGCTCCCGGAGCGTCGTCCGGCAGGGCGCGCGGACTATGCCGCCGAGGCCGCCTGAGTTGCGATCCACCCGTGCCCGGCACCACGCCGGGTACGGGCGTCGCCCTTCGCGCCCCAGAGGCCACACATGACTCGCATCCCGCCCGTCTTCGTCTCCCACGGTTCCCCGATGCTCGCCCTGGAGCCCGCCACCGCTGGCCCGATGATGCGCACGCTCGCGCGTGAGCGACTGCCGCGGCCGGAGGCGATTCTGGTCGTTTCGGCGCACTGGGAGACGACTTCGCCGACCGTCAGCCGGGTGGCACGATCGCCGATCATTCACGACTTCTCCGGATTTCCGCGCAGGCTCTACGAGCTCGGCTACGACGCACCCGGCGCACCGGCCCTGGCCGAACGCACGCGCTCGCTGCTCGACTCCGCGGGCCTCGAGCCCCGCGTATCCGAGGACCGCGGGCTCGACCACGGCGCCTGGGTGCCGCTCCGCTACCTGTACCCCGAGGCCGCCCTGCCCGTGACGCAGCTCTCCGTCGTCCCGCGGCGTGGGGCCGCCTGGCACCTCGATCTCGGGCGTGCCCTGCGGCCGCTCGCCGATGAAGGCGTCCTCGTGCTGGGCTCCGGCGGGTTGACGCACAATCTCGGCGAGATTCACGGCCGCGCAGCGGATGCCCGCCCGCCGGACTGGGTGAGCGGGTTCGCCGACTGGGCCGCGGCGCGGCTCGAGGCGGGCGACGCCGATGCGCTCGCCGCGTTCCGTGAACTCGGGCCGCATGCCGCACAGAATCACCCGACCGAGGAGCACTTTCTCCCGCTGCTGGTCGCGCTCGGCGCGGCTGGCAGGGGAGCGACGGGGTTGCGCGTCCCGGGGGGATTCACGTACGGAGTCCTGGCCATGGACGCCTTCGTCATGGCCGCGGCCGCATCCGCCGAGGGCTCACTCCAGTAATAGCTGGGCCGTGTCGCTGGTGTCGAGCCCGAGGAACACGCGCGACGCCCGGGCCCGGTTTCGCGGTCGGGTTTGCCGCAAAGCCGCCCGGAACGGCGGCTGGTCGTCGACGCCCAGGGCCTTCATCAGCCTGCGGCCGTGGCGACGATTTCGCACACGGCGTCGATCGCGGCGCCTCGCGTCGTGGACGGCCGCCAGGCCGCCCCGACCATGCGGGAAGGCGAGGGCGGTGCGAACGGCCGGAGCTCGAGCCCGCGCGCGCCGGCGATCGGGCCTTCGGCGGCGAGGCGCGGCAGCAGCGTGATGCCGAGACCCGCCGCGACCATCTGGCGCAGCGTCTCGAGGCTCGTCGCGCGGAAGTCCTGCTCCTCGTTGACCGGCACCGCCCCGCACACCTCGAGCGCCTGGTCGCGCAGGCAGTGCCCCTCCTCGAGCAGCAGCAGCGTCTCGCCCTCGAGGTCGGCCGGCTTCACCCGCTTGCGCGCGGCCAGCCGGTGGTGGCGAGGCATGGCCAGGACGAAGGCCTCGGCGAACAGGGAGCGCGTCTGGAGTCCGGAAGTGTCGGCGGGCAGCGCCAGGATCGCCAGGTCCAGCACGCCTTCGCGCACTTTCGCAACCAGCGGCCCCGTCTGGTACTCGTAGAGCATGAGCGACAGCGTCGGCAGGCTGCGCTTGAGCTTCATGGCGACCCGCGGCAGCAGGTACGGTCCGATGGTGGGTATGAGTCCGACCCGCAGCCGGCCGGTCAGCGGGTCCCGGCTCGCCCGCGCGAGTTCCCGGATGTCGGCCGTTTCCTGCAGGACGCGCCGCGCGCGTTCGATGATCTGCGTGCCGACCTCCGTCGGCGTGACGTTGCGGGGCTGGCGCTCGAACAGGGCGACGCCGAGGTACTCCTCGAGCTTCTTGATCTGCGCCGAGAGCGTCGGCTGGCTGACGTGGCAGCGTTCCGCCGCCTCGCCGAAGTGGCCGGTCTCGGCCAGAGCGACCACGTACTGAAGGTCTCGGAGGTTCACGGCGATCCCATCGATGCTTCCCCGCAGGCTAGATGAATCAATTGACGGCCCAAATCAAGCCCTGCGGACCCCACGACCCACCGCGGGCAGCCGGATTCGTCGCCGGGAGCGACGGACGGCACGGACCTTTCCTACAATCCGCGTATGAACGAGAGCAACCTCGCCCGCCTCGACGCGCGCTTTCCCCACCGACGAGCGGTGATCACCGGCGGCGCCAGCGGCCTCGGCTTCGCCACGGCCGCGTGGCTCGCACGCCGCGGCTGGAAGATAGGGCTCCTCGACCGCGATGCCGAGCGGCTCGGGACCTCCGCCCGGATGCTGTCCGCCGACGGTGCCGCGGAAGTGTCGACCGATGTCGTGGACACGAGCGACCCCGTGTCGGTGACGGCCGCCGTCGACCGGTTCGCCTCGCAGCACGAGGGACTCGACTTCGCGATGAATGCGGCGGGCGTCGCGGTGGCGGGGCGCTTCCTCGAGACTCCGGTCGAGGACTGGGAGTGGATCCTGCGCGTCAACCTGCTCGGCGTCGCCAACAGCTGCCGCGCCGAGCTGCCGCACATGCTCTCCTCCGGCTCCGGGCTGATCGTCAACGTGGCGAGCGCCGCGAGCTTCGTCAGCGGTGCGGACATGAGCGCCTACAACGCGAGCAAGGCGGCGGTCGTCGCGCTGTCCGAGACGCTGCAACAGGAGCACAGCCGGGACAGCATCCAGGTGGCAGTCGCGATGCCTGGCTTCTTCCGCACGCGTCTCCTCGAGCACGCGCGGGCGCCCGCAGAAGCGCTCACGACGGCGCGCAAGATCATGCAGGCCTCGAACCTGGAGGCCGAGCCGGTCGCGCTCGAGATCCTCGCGCGTGCGGCGGCCGGCGCCGGCCACATCGTGCTCCCGACCGGCTATCGCTACCTGTGGCGCTTCAAGCGTCTCGCTCCCGGCGCCTTCCAGCGGTTCATGATCCGGTTCCGCGAGAAGAAGGAGGCGGAAGCGCGGACTTCGCGCAAGGCCTGAACCGGGGTCCGGCGCGCGGCCCTCAGGCGCGCTGCCGTGACACGCAGCGACGAAACGCCTCGAGATGCCTTTCCTGCGAGGCCTCCTGCAGGTTGCCAAACACCTGCTTGACGTCTTCGTGCCGAGCGGTGGCCAGCAAACGCTCGTACAGCTGCGCGTTGGCGATCTCGGCGTCGACACCGGCGACGCAGGCCTCCCGCACGCTGGAATAACTCGGCACCCGGCCCAACCACGGATTGGCCGGGACTTCCTGGCCGTAGCGCCTGAGCAGCGAAGCCAGCGCGCCGATGTGGCGCGCCTCGGCATCACGGATGTTGATGAACGGCCGCACCGGTCCGTGGTCCCGGATCACCTGGTCGTAGGTCGCCCAGGCACGATGCTCGTCATCGAGTGCTTCCAGGATGGCCTGCTTTTCCGCGTTGCCCAGCGCTTCCTGCATCGAAAGATCTCCGTTTCGTCTGCCACGCGCAGCTGTTGTCGAGTCCGTCGCTTGCGCGCTCCGCGTCCTACCAGCCCTTGAAGAAGCTGCCGTCGGCGAAGTCCCAGAGCAGGTTCACGTGTGCCCGGTAGTCCCAGCTCTGGTCGCTGAGGGGCAGCTCGAGGCCGAGGTTCAGCGCCACGTGACCGCCGCGCGTCAGGCCGAACCTGAGCTGCGGCACTACGGTGAACTGCACGCGGTCACCGCCCGGGTCGCGGAAGGGGATGGTCGCGGTCAACTCGAGTCCGGGGAAGACACGCCGCGGCCAGGGCGTCCAGCGGTAGTGGACCGCGCCGGCGACAGCGGCCTCACCGGAGCCCGCGTCGTCGGTCGGGAATGCCGCCGTGAGGCTGCCCTGGAACACCCAGCGGTCCGACCACGCGCGTCCGTAGGCCAGATACGGAATGACTTCCTCGGGCTCATCGCTGTCGGTGGGAATCGCGACCACGAGCGCGCCCGAGAGGATCGATTGGGTTGCGGCGTTCCACCGCAGGGCGTGCTTGTAGCCGATCTCGACCTCGGTGATCTCGCTGGTCGCGCCGTCGTCCTCGTGGATCACCTCGACCAGGCCCTGGCCCCGCCTGCCCAGGCGCTTCTCGACTTCCAGGACATTGCGCCACACGTCCTCGCCGTCGCGGCCATCCCAGCGCGACTTCCACACGATCTCGTCCTCCGGAAAGGCCTTCTTCGTCCGGACGGGCAGGAAGAAGTTCATCTCGCCTGGCGGGTAGCTGCGCGTGTCGGCGAGCGTCTTGACGTAGGCGACCACGTCCCGGACGTCGGCCTCTGAGAGTGCGTCGCCCTGGGCCGGCATCTGCGCCGACAGGCCCAGCGCGTGGCCGCCGTTCTTCACCACCAGCTCCCAGTCGCCGGCCGGCTCGCGGCTGTTGAACAGCGGATCGGACAGGTCCGCCGGCAGAGGGTCGAAGGCGCTCACCACCGGGCTGTCCGGATCGGGCCGCCCGCCCGGCCCGTGGCAGGCCGCGCAGACGGTCTCGAAGATGCGCTGACCGTTGGCGAGGTCCGCGGCCGCGGCGGTGGACGTCGCGACGAAGGCGAGGAATGTCGCGGTGGTGAGGGACACGGCGTGCCGAGCGGTCATGTCGAGACTCCATGCAGGATGTCCACATCGTCCAGTGGCACGCAGCGGTGGGCAATCGTGGCTATCCGGCCCGACGTCACGCCACGCGTGTGCGAGGTTGTGCCCTACGGCGCTCCGAAGACGAGCAGCACGTTGCCCGGCATGTGGAAGTAGAGTCCGTAGCCGGATAGGGCGTAGACGCGTCCGTCGACGACGATCGGGCCTGCGCCGCCGCCGAAAGAGCCGCCCCGCGCGGGCTCGCCCGACAGCGTCGGCCACTCGCGGTCCGTGTCGACCTCCCAGAGCACCTTCCCCGTCGAGGAGTCGTAAGCCCTCAGTCGACCGTCCATGTGTCCGGCGAATACGACGCCCGGGATGGCGGTGACGGCCTGCGAGATGCCGGGGTCGCAGTCCTTGCGCTGACCGCAGACGTTTGCGGCCGGGGTCGCCCAGAGGGTCTCGCCGGTGAAGGCATCGAGCGCATAGAGGCCGGGTCGGGCCTCGGCGACCGGGAGCATCGAGTCGTCGTAGTCGGAGATCGGGACGAAGACGCGACGGCCCTCGACGGCGAGCCCGAAGTGCTGGCCACCCTGGTTCCCGCCGCGACCGACCCGGCGGTGCCAGACCAGCTTACCGGTGGCGGGATCGAGGGCCCAGACGTCTCCGGACTTCTGCCCGGCCACAAGGATCTCGCGGCCGTCGTCATCCACCAGGGCGGGCGGAGAGGCGAAGTCGACGTCCGGGCCGTTCTCCTCGGGGCAGTTTGCCTTGTCGGGGATGAAAGGCATGCAGGCCAGATTCCAGGCGTCGCCCTCCGTGGCCTGGAAAACCCAGCGCCGCACGCCGGTCGCGAGGTCGATGGCCAGGATGGCGTCACTCGTATCCTGGGCAGGCGACGAGTAGTTCTCGCCCGTGCCGAAGTAGAGCAGGCCACGACTCGCATCCACGGTCGGCGTGTTCCAGACCGGCGCGCCGGAAGGCGCCAGGATCGGCGTGCCGTGGGAGTTCTTTCCTACCTCTGCCGGGCTCTCCGCGATCGTGTAGCGCTTCCAGGCGACCTCGCCGGTCAGCGCATGCAGCGCCACGATCGAGCCACGGAAGGAACAGCAGGGGTAGCCGGGGTCCGCGGCGGGCACCACTTCGAGCGAAGACACCGGCTGGTAGACCCGGTCGCCGTACAGCACGGGCTGGGCGGTTGCCGTCGCGTTGGGATGATCGTCGACCTTGGTGACCCAGACGAGCTCGCCCGTG
Source organism: Gammaproteobacteria bacterium SG8_30 (assembly GCA_001303245.1). Taxonomy (GTDB): domain Bacteria; phylum Pseudomonadota; class Gammaproteobacteria; order Steroidobacterales; family Steroidobacteraceae; genus SG8-30. The sequence goes on along the minus strand of LJNS01000036.1, from coordinate 18,675 downwards.
CGCAGGTCCACCGCATACACGCGTGCGACGAGGTCCGAGAAGTACCCGAGGGGGGCGGTCTCCTGACGCCGGCCACGCTGCCAGGGCGTCAGGGTGATGCCGGTGCGCACCTCGGCCCCGGCGCGGAAACGCCAACGCACGCAGCCGGTCTCCCGATCGAGGGCGTATACGGTGCCGTCCTGGCTTCCGACGTACACCGCGCCGCCTGCGAACGAGGCCTGGGAGCGCGCGCGGGTCGCTCCCGGAAACGCGAACGCCCACTTCAGCTCCAGACGCGGCACGGCCGCGGGCGACAGCCGGGCGACGCCTGCCGGGATGAAGCGGCGGTTCGAGTGGTCCACTCCCCAGCCGGCCTGGAACGGCGGGTCGTCCCAGTCGAAGGCCATGCGGTCGGGTGCGCAGTTCTTCGGGGGAAACGCAGGAGGCTGCGGGCGCCCGCCCGTCAGGAACTCGACGACCTGGCCGCGTTGCTCGGCGGAGAGCTTCGAGGCCTGCTGGCGCATGACGCCGGTGTCGAGCGACTGGAGCATCGCATCCGGGGCCATCATCTGCAGGAAGGAGACGTGGGGCGCCCGTTCGACCAGGCCGTCGTGGCAGGAGGCGCAGTGCTCCGCAAACAGCGCGGCGCCCGGGTCCGCCTCGCTTCCGCCCTGCTGGCCTGACATCTGCGCCTGAACCTCGGCCGAAGGCTTCTCGGTCGGCGGCGGGGCCGCGGCTCCGGCGGCGAGGGCCAGCAGCAGCCCACCAAGCGTCGTGGCTGCGCCAAGGAGTCCGTGCTTCACTCGTCCTCTGCCTCTGCCTCTGCCTCTGCCTCGGCCTCGGCCGGCACCGGCTCCATGAGCTCGACGTAGTTGCCCTCCGGGTCGCGCAGGAAGACGAACCGCCCGCCGAAGTCCGGCAGCGCCTGCGGCTCGCTGACCACCGAGCCGAGGCCTTCGCGACGGCAGGCCTCGACGACCCGGTCCAGGCTGTCGACCGTGAAGCCGACGTGCGTCAGGCCGAGCGGGCTCGTGATCGTCCGCTCGACGCTCCCGGCCGGCCGGCCGTGGTACTTGAGTAGCTCGAATGCCATCGGTGCCCCCGGGCCCTGGTAGTGCCTGACCTCGACCTGGGTACCGGTGATGTCGAGCAGGACGTCGAGCGCGGCTACGCGCATGGCGTCGTCCCACCGATGCGGCGCGCTTGCGTCCTCGATGCGCAGGTCGGTGACGCGCGTGAGGCCGACGACGCGCGTGTAGAAGGCATCCATCGTGTCGAGGTCCGCGACGACGAGCCCGGCGTGCCAGAAGTCGGCCGGCGGCGACTCGGCCCGGGCGGCCGAGGTCGAAAGCGCCAGCGCGGCCACGCACGAGGCCAGGAAAGCAGGGCACTTCATCGGAACTCCCCCAGGGCCGGCGCATTGCAGGCCGGCCGTTTCGCGCGAGAATGTACAGCATGATCGCCACGCAGGCATGCCCCGGATGACGCGACCGGCCGCGCCGATGGCTCCCGCAGGCGCGTTGCTGCTGGTCTCGGCGGGCCTGCTGCAGGGGTGCACGCCGGTCGGGAACGCCGCGGTGCGCCCGGCGCCTTCGAGCCTCGCCTGCATGCGGGAGGCGATTCGCGACCGGTTGCCGCGCGAGGTAGACGACGCCACCCGCCATTGCCTGGCGAGCGGCCTGATTGCGCTGTCCTGCAGCCCGCTGGAAGCCTGGCTCGCCGGCTGGGGCAAGGAGGCCTCGGACCTGCTGGGGGCCGGGGACGCCGAGCAGCGTGACCTCGCGGCCGATCGCCAGGGCCGTGAGTGCGCTCGCGAGCGAGGCACCGCCGAGGCACTGCTCCAGTGCTGTCTGGCGCGGGCACGACATCCGGGCATCGACGGGCCCGGTGCTGCGGGAAGTCGCCACGTGACGACCGTGGCAGGACGCCGTCCCGCATGATGGCATGGTTGCGGCACCGGCCGGCGCTGTCGGCCGTGCTCGGCGTGATCGCACTTGCGGCCCTCATGCTCGGCGCCATGCTGCTGTTGTCCCGCCGCCCTCCTCCGGACACGCCCTCGGTACCGCAGGTCGATGCGAAGGCCCCCACCGGAGCCGACACCATCGCCGTGCCGACCATGCCGACGCCGCCACCGGAGGTCACGGGCGTCCCGGAGCGACCGCAGACAGGGGGAAGGTGGCAGAGCGCTTCCACGCAGCTCGAAGCGGCGGCCGAGACGCTGTCGGAAGCCGTCAGGGATGCGCGCGCGGGTGACGCCGCGGCCCAGTACCACGTCGCGCGGACGGTCCGTTTCTGCCGGAGCCTCGGGGATTCCGCCGATGGGGTGCCGGAAGTGGCAAGGGGGGCCTGTCGCGAGATCCTCGCGCATCCGGGACTCCCGGGCCTGGGAGCAGGACAGCCCGGGGACGCCTGGGTCACGATGCTCGGCGAGGCTGTCAGGGCGGGTGAGCCGCGTGCCCTAGGATACGCGGCGCTGCATTGCGTGGACGGCTCTGCGTGCGACCCGATGGGCGGAACGGACCGGAACATGTCGCTGGCCGCAGCACAGTCGCGCGCCGGGCGCGCCATCGCTTCCGGCGATCCGGAGGCGATCTTCAACGCGGGCCTCGCGATCGCCAGCGCAACGGTGGGCCGCAATCCGCTGCGGGGCGCGGCGTGGTTGCTGGTGGCTTGCCGCAAGGGCTACGACTGCTCGGCGTCAAACGAGCTCAACGAGGCGCTTCGCTGCCCGTCCGGCGAGACCCGGTGCGCGACCGGCGGCAACCTCGAGGACAGGCTGCAGGCCGAGCTCGGTCCCGGAGGCTTCGCCGAAGCCTACGCCCTGTCGCAGGAGTTCTCGCAGCTGCTCGAGGCGGGGGATCCTCCGGTCCGGAGCTGGGCCTTCGGGCGCTGACGAATGAAGGGACTGTCCCCGAAGGGGACTGTCCCTTTCGCGCCATCCACTGGGGACCATGCCCATCTCCGCCCCGAACTACGGCTCCCGATCGGCCTCGAACAGCCGCTCGAGCTGCTCCGCCGACTCGCGGGCAGTCTGGAGAATCTTGTCCTCGTCGCCCTTCATCGCAGCCTGGGCCGCCAGCGTCTTCTCGTCGTGCGCCCGAAAACGCCGGACGTCGTCCACGGCCTGCTCGCGCGGGATGCCGAGCGCGACGAGCGCGTGCTCGGCCATCTCCAGGCTCGAGGAATAGGTCTCGCGCAGCACGACCTGCACGCCGATGTCCAGGAGACGGAAGGCGTGCTGCCGGTTGCGTGCGCGGGAGAGGATCCTGAGCCGCGGGAACTCGCGGTGGACCATCTCGGCGGTGCGCACCGAGGCCTCCACGTCGTCGATGGCGAGCACCAGCACTTCCGCCTTGCCGGCGCCCGCCGCCCGCAGAAGGTCGATGCGCGAGGCGTCCCCGTAGTAGAGCTTGTTGCCGAAGCGGCGCACGAAGTCGGCCTGTGTCTGGCTGGCCTCGAGCGCCGTGAACCGGATGCGCTTGGCACGCAACACGCGCGCGACGATCTGCCCGAAGCGGCCGAAGCCGGCGATGATCACGCGCGGCTCCTCCTCGGCCGGGATGTCGTCGAACGCCGGCCCGGCGACGGGGCCGGCCAGCCGCTCCTCGATCCGCGCGTGCAGCGACATGAGCAGCGGCGAGACGATCATCGTCAGGGTCACGACGATCAGCAAGAGGTCCGCGATCTCGGGGTCGAGGATGCTGTCGCGCGCGGCGATGCTGAACAGCACGAAGGCGAACTCGCCACCGCCGGCCATCGTGACGGCGAGCTTGCGTGCGGCCGCGCCTCGATGACGGCTGAGCAGCGCCACGACCCAGATGGTCAGGCCCTTGAGCAGCAGGAAGGCGATCGCGAGCGAGAGCACGAACAGCGGCCGTTCCGCGAGCAGCCCGAGGTTCGCGGACATGCCGACCGCGATGAAGAACAGCCCGAGCAGGAGTCCCTTGAACGGCTCGATGTTCGCCTCGAGCTCGTGGCGGTACTCGCTGTCGGCGAGCAGGACGCCCGCGATGAATGCGCCGAGCGCCATCGACAGGCTCGCGGCCTCGAACAGCAGCGCCGTGCCGAGCACCACGAGCAGCGCGGCCGCCGTGAAGGCTTCCGGTACGCGGGTGAGTGCCACGATCCGCAACACGGGCCGCAGCAGATAGTGCCCGCCGACCACGACCGAGGCGAACACGAGGGCCCCGAAGCCGAGCGTACCGAGCTCGAGCGTGCCGCCGCCCGCAGCGGCGAGCGGGAGCAGCGCGAGCGCGGGCATGACGGCGATGTCCTGGAACAGCAGGATGCCGAACGCCGAGCGCCCGTGGTGCGCCTTCAGCTCGTTGCGCTCCGCCAGCACCTGCAGCACGAGCGCGGTCGAGGAAAGCGACAGCGCGAACGCGATGACCACGGACTGCAGCGGCGGCTGTCCCAGCCAGAGCCCGGCGGCCGCGAGCACGAACGTGGTCAGGGTCATCTGCAGCCCGCCGGTGCCGAACACGCTGCGCCGCAGCGCCCACAGGCGCGATGGCTGGAGCTCGAGGCCGATGACGAACAGGAGCAGCACGACGCCGAGCTCGGCGAAGTGCAGGATCGCGTCGACGTCGTCGACGAGCCCGAGTACCCAGGGGCCGATCACCACGCCTGCGGCAAGGTATGCCAGCACTGCGCTGAGCCTGAGCCACTTGAAAAGCGGCACCACGATGACCGTGGCCGCGAGGAACAGCGCGACCTGCGCGGTGAGCGTCATGGCTTCACCGAACCGTGCGCCACACGCCTTCGCGGCGCGGATCGGCGGCGCCCTCGATGCGACCATCCTGCTGCACGACGATGCCGTGCAGCCCGGAATTCTCGCCCCGCCCGGACTTCACCTCGATGCCGCGATCGGCCAGACCGCTGGCGACGGCAGTCGGGAAGCGGCCCGCCTCGCCGTAGAAGTTCCCGCCGGAAGCCACGAGGTTCGGCAGGTCGATTGCCTCCTGCAGCGGCATCTTCCAGGCGAGCAGCCCGAGGAGCGTCTTGGCGTTGTAGGCGAGAATGGAAGAGCCGCCCGGCGAGCCGAGCGCCGCGAGCAGCTTTCCTTCGCCGTCCAGCACGATGACGGCTTGCCTTCCGTCTCCGGCCGGAACGAGAAGTCCGTGAGCTGGTTGTTCAGGAAGAAGCCGCCGACGGCGCGCCCTGAGCCGAACAACGATTCGACCGAGGTGGTCATCGACACGACGTCGCCTTCGGCGTCGACGACGACGAAGTGACTGGTGCCGGAGGCCTCGACCGTCGCATCCGCGCCGCGCGCGAAACCGGGCGGCCGGCCTGGCTCGGGTGCCGGGCCGGCACGCCCTCCGATCAGCGTGGCGCGTGCGGCGACGTAGCCCGGCTCGAGGAGCTCGTGCACCGGGACCTCCACGAACTTCGGGTCGGCGATGTACTCGTTGCGATCCGCGTACATCAGGCGGCTGGCCTCGGCAAACAGGAACCAGGCCTGCGGATCCTCCGGTCCGCGCGAGGCGATGTCGGTCGCCTCGAGGATCGCGAGCAGCTGCAGCAACGAGACGCCGCTCGAAGGCGGCGGCGGGACGCAGACCACGTAGACCAGGAACGGCCCGCACACGGGCTCTCCCGTGCGCGGCTCGTAGGTCGCGAAATCCGGGCGGGACAGCGTCCCGGGCAGCGGCTCGTCGTGAGTCCGGGCGATGATCCGGTCGGCGATCGGCGGCTCGAGCAGCGCCCGCGGGCCGCGGTCGGCCAGCGTCCTCAACGTGTCTGCGTAGTCCGGGTTGCGCAGCAGGTCGCCGGGCTGGATCGTCGAGCCGTCCGGGCGCGTGAACAGTGCCAGAGCATCCGGCAGGCTCACCTGCGGGAATTGCCGGCTGACCCCCGACCCGGGTACCTGGCCGTTGACGTAGGCACCGAGCCTTTGCGGCACGGTGAAGCCGTCCGCCGCGGCACGGACGGAGGCATCGAAGAGCCGGCTCCAGGGCAACCTGCCGAATTGCTCGTGGGCCGCGCCGAGCATGGGCATGACGCCCGGGACGCCGGTCGAGCGGCCGCTGGTCACGGCGTCACGATAGCCGAGCGGCGCACCGTCCGGCCCGAGGAACATGCCGGCCGTCGCGCCCGCCGGCGCGGCTTCCCGGCCATCGAAGGCCGTGACCCGGGCCGTCTGCGCGTCGTAGTAGAGCAGGAAGGCGCCGCCGCCGATGCCGGAGCTCTGCGGCTCGACGAGCCCGAGCATGGCCTGCACGGCGACCGCGGCATCGGCGGCGCTGCCGCCGGCGCGCAGGACGTCGAGTCCGGCCTCCACGGCGTAGGGATTGGCGGCAGCCACACCGGCGACGGCGGCGGCATGGGGTGCGGGGCTCCTCGCCGGCGCCTCGCGCACTGCGCTCGGCTGGCACGCGGTCAGCGCCAGGGCGGCTGCGGTGGCGGCGATCCATGACGGGTGGTGATGGCGGGGTTCGGATCGCATCGGCGGTTCCCTGGCGGCGGCCCGGCGATTCTAGCGGTTGCCGCCGGCCGTCGTCGCTGCGCATCCCTGTCGCGCATGCGCCGTCCCGTCCCGCAGCGCGCGCGTGGGATACTTGCTGCGACGACCGGGAGGCACCGATGCGACTGAACCAGGTCACGCTCAAGGCCGGCGACGTGGGCGCCTGTACCGAGTTCTACGAACGGCTCGGATTCCATCTGATCGTGGACAGCAGGCCGCGCTACGTGCGCTTCGAGTGCCCGGAGGGCGAGGCCACCTTCTCGGTCGAGTTGTCCCACGACCTGTCGCCCGGCGAGCGGTCCGAGATCTACTTCGAGTGCGACCCGCTCGATGAGATCTGCGAGCGGTTGATGCGCCGCGGCCTGGAGTTCGAGCATCCGCCGAAGGACCAGCCCTGGCTGTGGCGGGAGGCGCGCTTGCGGGACCCCGCGGGCAACGTCGTGGTGCTGTATTCCGCAGGGGAAAACCGGCGTTTCCCGCCCTGGCGCGTAGACGGGTTGACAGCGCCGGCCGCGGCGGGTTGACTGCCCGGACCACCCGTACAACCAGAACCAAGAGCCCACCATGACAGCGAACATCAAGACGGAGATGGTCACCTACAACGCCGGCGGCGCCACCCTGGTCAGCTACCTCGCGTGGGACGCGTCCCAAACGGAGCCGCGCCCGGGCATCGTCGTGTTCGGCGAGTGGTGGGGACTCAACGACTACCAGAAGCGACGGGCGCGGGAACTCGCGGGCCTCGGGTACGTCGCGCTCGCGGCGGACGTGTACGGCAACGGCAAGGTAGCCGCGGATGCCGACGAGGCGGGCTCGCTCATGAACGGGCTGTTCGCCGACATGGAAGGCACGAGCGCACGCGTGCGCGCGGCGGTCGACCAGCTGTCGCGTCAGCCGGGCGTGGACGCCTCGCGGCTCGGCGTCATGGGGTACTGCCTCGGTGGAGCGCTGTCGTTGCACGCCGCCCGCCTCGGCCTCGAGCTGCGTGGCGTCGCCAGTTTCCACGGTTCCCTGGGCAAGACGCACGCCGCCCACAAGGGGGACGTCAAGGCCAGGGTGCTGGTGTGCCACGGCGAGGACGACAGCTTCGTTTCGGCCGAGGAGCAGGCAGGCTTCCGCCAGGAGATGGAGGAGCTCGGCGTCGACTACAGGTTCGTCGCCTACCCGGGCGCCAAGCACGGGTTCACGAACCCGGATGCGACCGAGAACGGGCGCAAGTACAGCCTGCCGCTCGAGTACAACGAGAGCGTCGACCGCGAGTCCTGGCAGGAGATGAAGGCGTTCTGGAGCGACGTCCTCGCCTGAGCGCAGCGGGCGAGGCGGCTGCCGTCAGCGGCCGCCCTCGGCGACGGCGGACTTCTGTACGCGCGTGACGACGGCGAAGAAGAAGCCGCCCGACCAGGCGCACATGAGGATGCCGGTCAGTCCTTCGATCGACGCCAGCAGGCGGTAGTCCGCGGGCGGCGTGACGTCGCCATATCCGATCGTCGCGTAGGTCACGGCGCTGAAGTAGACGGCGAGCTCCCAGTCGGGCATGACGTCCTGCCACCGGTAGTACAGGGCCCAGGCGGCGATCTCCAAGACGTGTGCCAGCAGGCACCAGACTGCGATCCGGACGAGCAGCAGGATGTCCAGCCCGATCGAGCGCGACACGACCGGCGCCTGCTGCAGCCGCCAGATGATCCAGCCGAGGATCAGGCCGTGAATCGCCACCGACAGCGCCGCGAGCAGCGCACCCTCCAGCAGTTGCCCCAGCATGGCCGTCCCCCTTGCCCGTCCTTCGAAGACGCGATCAGTCGCCGATGGCTCGTCCCCAGTCGGCCCGGGTGACCCGCCACTCGCCGTCTTCCCGGGCCAGGGTGACGTCGAGCTCGTACAGGTCGGTGGCGAGATCCCAGGCGCCGGCGGCCTCGGCCTCCTTGCCGACCATGCCGACGGTGGCCTGCACGCGGGCGAGATCGGTGGCCGGCAACTCGATGGCGTCGATCCTGGTCAGCAGCGTGATCGACTGGTACGCGACGAGGTATCCGCGCAGGTTGCGGCGGATCTCTTCCGCCCCGTTTCCGCGCGAATCCCGGTAGTCGTCGGCCACGAGGTCGAGGAGCGCGGAAGCGTCACGCGCCTCGGCCGCCTCCTCCGCCGCACCGATGGCCGCGCGGACCTCGTCCTCCGGAGAACCCTTCCCCGCGCAGCCGGCCAGGAGGCTTGCGAAGAGCGGCAGCGTGCAGAATGCGGCAACGGCGGAACGATTCATGGACGAGAGTTAACCACAGGCCGACGGCCGGCACAGCCCGAATCCGGTCGCGGCGGGATCGCGACACCTGCCCGGCGCGGCTAGGATATTGAACATGGCCTCCGATGATCCGGGTGATCGCTCCGCCCGTCTCGACCGCATCGTCGCGGAGGCGCAGCGCGCCCGGCTGTTGCGGGAGCAGGGCTACCGGGAGCAGGCGCTGAAGCTCTTTCCGTGGGTCTGCGGACGCTGCGGGCGGGAGTTCACGCGCGAGAACCTGCGCGAGCTGACGGTCCATCATCGCGACCACGACCACGACAACAACCCGCCCGACGGCAGCAACTGGGAGCTGCTGTGCCTCTACTGCCACGACAACGAGCACGCGCGGTTCGTCGCCGAGACCGGCAAGGAGGAGGCGCGCGACGAGTCCTCGACGCACCGCCCGTTCGAGTCACTCGCATCGCTGCTCAAGGACCGGAGGTAGCGGGCCGCCAGGGTGAGCGTCACGGATCCGGGACGAAGCCGCCGGGAAACGGGTCCGGTGTCCGCCGGGCGTAGTGCGGCCGCGGCAGCACGCCCTGCGCCACGAGGTTGCGCCGGGAGTCGTAGTAGATCGCGACGATCGCCTCCGGCGCATCCGAGGCCCGGTCGAAAGCCGTGTACTGGGCGGGCGAATCGAGGCGACTGCCGTGGCCGGTGCCGAGCCTTGCGGACTCCCGCAAGATGTCGGCTGCGGCGCCGGCGGCCTCGCTTTCCGCGGGTGCCGGCGCCTGCGCGCGGTCCATGCGTTTCCCGCAGCACGGTGCGGGCCGCTCGCGGAACAACGCCACGCCGATGACGCCCACGTCGTCCGGCCGGTCGGTGTGGGCGGCGTAGGAATCGGGCAGTGGGGTGAAGTAGAAGGCAGCGACGTCGCCGAGACTCTTGCGCCAGCCGTCGATCGCCACCGAGCCCCGGGGGTCGATCACGTACCCGCCCTGCGATACGTCGGCCGTGCGACCGGTGACGACATCGACGCCGTCGACGCTGGTGACGGCCAGCAGCCGCCCGGATGTGCGGTTGCGGACGCGGATCTCGTACTCGTGGCCCGGCTCGCCAACGACGTAGTGCCGTCCCTCGTGCACGTGGACGTCGAGCAGCCGCCCGGCGGTGCGGTCGTAGACGCGGACGTCCGCCGGCGCCTTCGCGCAGGCGGCGAGCGGGACGAGCCCCGCGAGCAGGCAGGTGATCAGGAACAGGGTGCGGCGCATGGTCGGTCTCCGGTAAGCGTGTCTCTCGGGAGAACTGAACGTCCCGGCGCGCTCGCTCGGGTTAACGCCTCGGTACGGGGCTGCCGACCCGGTGCGCGAAAGGGCTCGGGATGGGCAGATCCTGTGCCGGCGGGCCGCTACGCAACGGCTCGAGAGGCTAGAATCGCCAGCTTCGGTCCGGGAGGTGAAGGCATGCCGGGTACTTGGAGTGCAGAGACCATGACCTCGCTGAGGCTCGCGGCCGGGGCGATGGCCGCCTTGCTGGCAGTGGGCGGGTGCGGCAAGCGCGCGTCCGAGGTCGCACCGGCGCAGGCGGCGAAGGCACACGGCATCGACTGGTACGCGGGCAGCGTCGATCAGGCCTTTGCGGAGGCCGCCTCGCGCAACCTGCCCATCTTTCTCTACTGGGGCGCCGAGTGGTGCCCGCCCTGCCACGAGATCAAGGCCACGGTGTTCCGCTCGCGCGAGTTCATCGAGCGCTCGCGCCTGTTCATCCCGGTCTACCTGGACGGCGACGCCGAGAACGCCCAGGCGATCGGCGAGCGATTCGGCGTGCGCGGCTATCCGACCATGGTCGTGTTCTCGCCGGCCGGCGAGGAGATCACGCGCATCCCGGGCGGGATCGACATCCAGGCCTACGCCAACGTGCTCGACCTCGCGATCGGCACGATGAAGCCGGTCCCGGCGCTGCTCGGTCGTGTGCTCGACGAGGACGCCGCGCTGGACCCCGCCGAGTGCCGGCTGATGGCCTACTACTCCTGGGAGCAGAATCCGGCGCTGCTCGAAGGCCGGGACCAGGCGGAGGTGTTCGAGCGCCTGGCCGCCGCCTGTCCGCAGGAACTCGAGCTCGAGCGCACGAAACTGCGGCTTGCAGGGATCCATGCGGCGATCGCCCCGCCGCCCGGGTCTTCCGAGCCGGCCGAGCTCGCTCCGGAATTCCGGCGCGAGGCGCTCGAGACCGTGAGGGCCATGCTCGACGACGAGGCGCTGGTGCGCGCCAACCTGTACAGCGTGCTCATCGCGGGAGCGCGCATCACCTCGGCGGTCACCGACGCCGGTTCACCGGAACGTGCCGAGCTCGAGTCGAAGTTCGCGAGTTGGATCGACCGCCTCGGCAAGGACGAGAGCCTGTTCCGCTCGGAGCGCCTGTACGCGCTGCTCGGCAAGATGCGCTTCGAGCGGATCGGCGATGCCGAGGCACCGCTGTCCGCCGGACTTCGCGAGGAGATCCGCAGGACGGTGGCCGAGGCGGACGCGGCCACGACCGATCCCTACGAGCGTCAGTCCGTCATCAACGTCGCCTCGGCCATCCTCGACATGGCGGGCATGAAGGAGGAGGCGAAGACGATGCTGCTCGCCGAGCTCGAGCGCTCGAAGCAGCCTTACTACTTCATGACCGGCCTCGCCGACATCGAGCAGCAGGCCGGAAACCACGAGGCGGCGATCGGCTGGCTGGCCCGCGGTTACGACGAGGCCCGTGGACCGGCGACCCGCTTCCAGTGGGGAACGTACTACATCGTCGGGCTGCTCGAGATGACGCCCGAGGACGAGGAGCGCATCGCCGCGGAGACCGTGCGCGTCGTAGGCGAGCTCGGTGCCACGCGCGCCTTCCACCAGCGCCCGAAGGCCCAGCTCGCGCGCCTGCAGAAGAGGCTCGAGGAGTGGAACGAGGGAGGCGCGCACGCCGAGGCGATCGGCCGCATCCGCCAGGGCGCGATGGCCATCTGCGCGGGCATACCGGCGGACGATTCGGCGCGCACGACCTGCGAGAGCTTCCTGGCACCGGCCTGACGCCTGCGCGACGCCTCGAAGAACGTGGCTGAGGCGCGCCCCGGTCCTGCCCTGGCCCGCCTGCTGCCGGCGGTCGTGGCGCTCGCGCTGCTGGCCGCACACTTCTACCGGGCAGGCCTCGTGCCGCTGGTTCCGACCTGCATCGGCGCCGCGGTGCTGCTGTTCGTGCGGGTTCCCTGGGTACGTTACCTTGCGATCGGCTCGCTGCTGCTGGCGGCCGCCGAGTGGCTCCGCACACTCGTCGACCTGGTCGGCGAGCGCTCTGCCGCGGGCGAGCCCTGGCTGAGGCTCGCGGTGATCCTCGGGGGCGTGATCGTCTTCACGCTGCTGGCAGCCCTGCCGTTCCGCTCGTTGGCGCTGCGCCGCTGGTATGCCGGCGGCGAGCCACCCGGACCGGGAGCGAGCTAGCCGGGGTCCTTCGACCGGTCCCCCGCGGCGGTAACGGCGTGGCCGCCGAAGGCCTGTCGCATCCGGGCCAGGAGCCGGTTGGCATAATCGCCCCGGCCCTGGCTCGCGAAGCGCTGCATCAGCGAAAGCCCGATCACCGGCGCAGGCACGCCGAGGGCGATCGACTCGACCGCTGTCCAGCGGCCTTCCCCGGAGTCGGCCACGACGGGCGCGATGTCCTCGAGGGCGGCATCCTCGGCGAGGAACCCCGCGGTGAGGTCGAGCAGCCACGACCGGATGACGCTGCCGTGGCGCCAGCTCTCCGCAATCGCCGCCACGTCCAGCGCGAACTCCGACTTGGCGTCGAGCAACGCGAGCCCCTCGGCGTAGGCCTGCATCATCCCGTACTCGATGCCGTTGTGGATCATCTTCGCGTAGTGGCCCGATCCGACCGGGCCGCAGTGGATCCAGCCTCGTTCGGGAGCAGGAGCCAGCGCGCGCAGGTAGGGCTCGACGCGCCGGACGTGCTCGCCACCGCCGCCCACCATGAGCCCGTAACCGCTCTCGAGGCCCCAGACGCCTCCCGAGACACCGGCATCGACGTAGCCGATGCCACGCTCCCCGGCCTGTTCCGCGCGAGCCATGCTGTCCTTGTAGAGCGCGTTGGCGCCATCGACGATGACGTCGCCTGCCTGGAGCAGTCCGAGCAGCTGGTCGATGACTTCCTGCGAGGCGGCCCCCGCCGGCAGCATGAGCCAGACCACGCGCGGGGGCGACGTCCCTGCCACGAGCGACCCGACGCTGTCGCAGTCGAGCACATCGCACTCGCGGGCCAGGGCGCCGCGTGCCTCGGCCGAGCGGTCGTGAACGGCCAGCCGGAAGCCGGCGCGGGCCAGCCGGCGGACCATGTTCCCACCCATCCGGCCCAGTCCGATCATGGCGAAGTTCATGTGCGCCGCTCCTTCCGGCCCTGCGGCCGACGCAGGGCCGAGTCTGCGAGTGCCGATCGAGCGCGGCAAGGCCGGTCTTGACATGCAACTCATAAGTTGCATATAAAACGGCCATGGACGAGGTGTTCCGGGCGCTTGCAGACCCCACTCGCCGCGAGCTCCTGGACCGGCTGCGGCGCCGGGAGGGGCAGACCCTGCTCGAACTGGCCGAGGGCTTCGACATGACGCGACAGGCCGTGACCAAGCACCTCGATCTCCTGGTGGAGGCTCGGCTCGTGACGGTCGACTGGAGGGGCCGCGAGCGCCTGCACTACCTCAACCCCGTTCCGCTCGCCCGGATCGCCGCGCGCTGGATGGACCGGTTCGCCCGACGACGCAGCCGCGCGCTCGTCGATCTGAAGTCGCGGCTGGAGGAGCCCATGCAGGACCCCGAATACGTGTACGAGATCTACATCAAGGCGCAGCGTGATGCGGTCTGGGAAGCGTTGACCGAAGGTCACTTCACCCGCCAGTACTGGTTCGCCACGTCGATCGAGTCATCCTGGCAGGCGGGCGCGCCCGTGCGATTCCTGTTCGAGGACGGGCGCGTCGCCGTGGAGGGCGAGGTGCTCGAGGCCGACCGGCCGGCGCGGCTGTCCTACACCTGGCATCCGCTCTACGACGAGGGGCTCGCCGCGGAGGTGCCCTCACGCGTGACCTTCGAACTCGAGGAAGTCCGCGGCCAGACCCGGCTGAGGGTCGTGCACGACCGGTTCCCCGCCGGGTCCGCGGTGCGCAGGCACGTCGCCGGCGGATGGGAGTTCCTGATCTCCGGGCTCAAGTCCGTCGTGGAGTCCGGCGGGCGGGCAGCCGTTGCCTCCTGAAGCGCCGGCGGCGGAGTACGCGTCGCTCGACAGGGCGCGCGCGCAGCCTCGTCACGTCGCCGTGGACATGCTGCCCGCCTGAGCCGACGCCTGCCACGGTTGCCATGCGGGCAGCCCGGCAACATCATGTAGCGCCGGCATCAGGGGGGAACCGGATGGACGCACTCAACCAGGTCCTTGGCACGATCAACGGCATCCTGTGGCACAACACGGTGCTGTACGCGCTGCTTGCGACGGGACTGCTATTCACCGTCTGGAGCCGGTTTTCCCAGATTCTGGCGCTCTCGCACGGCTGGCGCGTGATCCGCGGCGAGTACGACGACCCGGCGGATCCCGGCGCCATCAACCACTTCCAGGCACTGTCCGCCGCGTTGTCCGCCACCGTCGGCCTCGGCAACATCGGTGGCGTCGCGCTCGCCATCGCCCTCGGCGGGCCCGGTGCCGTGTTCTGGATGTGGGTAGTCGGAGCGGTCGGCATGGCGATCAAGCTGACCGAGGTCACGCTGTCCATGCTCTACCGCAACACCGACGACCCGGACAACCCCCACGGCGGCCCGATGTGGGTAGCCAAGAAGGCCCTCGCGCGGCAGAACCCGAAGCTCGCGTGGCTCGGCAGCCTCATCGGCGGGATCTTCTGCATCACGCTGCTCGTCTCGACCGTCACCGGCGGCAACATGTTCCAGGCCTGGAACGTGGCAGAGATCACGGAGACCTATTTCGGCGTGCCCAGCGTATTCACCGGCATCGTGCTGGCGATCGTCGTCGGGCTCGTGATCATCGGGGGCATCAAGCGCATCGGCGCCGTGGCCGGCCGGCTCGTGCCGGTGATGATGGCGCTGTACATCGCCGGCGGCCTGTACGTCCTGGCCGTCAACATGGAGGCGATCCCGGCGACACTAGCGCTGATCGTCACCAGTGCCTTCATGCCGACCGAGGCGTCGGGCGCCTTCATCGGCGGCACCGCGGCCTATGCGTTCCTGTTCGGCATGAAGCGCGCGCTGTTCTCGAACGAGGCCGGCCAGGGATCCTCGCCCATCGCGCACTCGGCAGCCAAGACGGACGAGCCGGTTCGCGAGGGGATCGTCGCGGGGCTCGAGCCCTTCATCGACACGCTGATCGTATGCACCTTCACGGCCATGGTGATCCTGACCTCGGGCGTCTGGAACCGGGGTCCGGATGCCACCTACGTCACCCTGCCGGAGGTACAGTCGGTCGGCGAGAGCCTCTGGACCATCGAGACCCGCAAGCCGCCGATCAACAGCAAGGTCGAGTGGATCGACGGCGATGCCGTGTACACCATCATGCGGGCCCATCCCAACCGGGAGACCGGCAACGAGCTGCATCGCCTCGACGGGGTGGTGCACATCGTCGGCGGACAGCCGGTCGTCGAGTGGGGCAACCTCGCCAGTCAGGTCGAGCCCGAGCTCTCCGGGCCCGGCATCTACGCGACCTACGTCGGCGCGACGCTCACCGCCAAGGCCTTCGACAGCGCGCAGCCTGGGCTGGGCAAGTGGCTGGTGACCGTCGCGGCGTGGCTCTTCGCCGTGTCCACCATGATCTCGTGGAGCTATTACGGCGAACAGGGAATGGTGTACCTGGCCGGCGACAAGTCGGTGCTGCCGTACAAGATCGTGTACTGCGCCTTGATCATCGTCGCCACGATGGGGTTCATCAACACCGACGCCGAACTCGACAACCTGAGCAGCCTGGGCACCGGCGTGATGCTGCTCGCCAACGTCCCGATCATGTGGCTGTTCGGCCGGCAGGCGATGCTCGCGTACCACAACTACGTCGAGCGGCTGAAGACCGGACGGATGGGCCCGGACCATCCTCGTCCGTCGATCGAGGACCTCGTGAGCGGCCGGGACGTGCGCTGAGTCACGAAAAACGTGACGGCGCTCATCTGCCGTTCAGGTGGCGGGGCATATGGTGCGCTCGTGTCCCCGTTGCGGAGCGGGCCGCGGTGCCGGCCCGACCACGTGTCGCATGAGACGGATCGCTACGACCTTCGCTCTGCTGGCCGCGCTGGTGTCCGGCTGTTCGACCAATACCCTGAGCAAGGACGAGTGCCTCACCGTGGACTGGCGTACGGTCGGCTACGAGGACGGCGTCGCCGGCTACAACGGAGACCGCATCGGGCAGCATCGCAAGGCCTGCGCGGAGTACGGCGTGACGCCCGACTTCGAGGCCTACCAGGCCGGTCGCGCGGAGGGCCTGCGTGAGTACTGCCAGCCGCAGAACGGCTTCCGGGTCGGCGCCAGCGGAGCGACCTACGTAGGCGCCTGCCCGGCTGACCTTGCGCCTCCCTTCGCGGTGGCGTACGAGTCGGGACGCGAGCTGTACGTACGGCAGCATCGAGTGAACAACGCGAACTCGCAGCTCGCCGCCAAGCGCCGGGACATCGAGCGGATCGAGCACCGGATGACGAGCACGGGCTTCGCCGTCATCGACCCGCAGGCGAGCCCCGAGCAGCGCGCCCAGGCGTTGCTCGAGACCACGCAGCTCGCCGAGCGGCATGGCCGTCTCGCGTCCGAGATCGAGCAGCTCGAGAAGGACAAGCTGCGCTGGGAGCGCGAGCTCGACGAGTACCGCAACGAGGTGGCCTACGCCAGGTAGCCTGCCCCTCGCGACGCCTCCGCGCGAGCGTCCGCTGCTGCCGCTCGCGACCGAGGTGTTGCGCACGCGGCTCGAGACAGCGCTGGCGGATGCCGACGGCCTGGCCGGCGCACACTGCGTGCACGAGCTGTGGATGCGCGGCGAGCCGCCGATGAACGTCGAGGCATGCCTCGAGCGGCTGTGGCGTCATGCCGCGGCAACGGTTCCCGACTGGCTTCCGATGCGCTACGTGGACTGGCTGCCCTCCGCCTACGAGGTCTGCGGCCGCTTCCGGCCGGAGCGCGGCGGCCGCAGCAACCTCTACCTCGTCCTGCTCGACTACCGCGACAGCCGTGACGAGCCCTATGGCGTCTACGTCGGCATGAGCCGCTACCCGCCGCTCGAGCGCTTCGACCAGCACAAGGCCGGCATTCGCGCCGCCGGCACCGTGTTGCGCCGTGGCCTCGAGGTGCTCACCGGCCCGACGAGCCACCTGCAGGGCGTTCGACGCGCGGATGCGGCGCGCATCGAGGAGCAGCTGGCCGAGGCGCTGCGCGACGAGGGACTGTTCGTCCGCGGCGGTCATTGATCCGCGGGCCGGCCCTGTCGAGTCGCGCACGGCCCGCGGCACGGGCCATCTGTTAGATTCCGCCGCATGCCGAAGGTCCCGGATGCACGCTCGGAACTGCTCGCGCTGCTGCGCAGTCGCGTGCCCCTGATCGTCGTCGAGACCCGCGACGAGCCGCGGGTCGTCGACCTCGTCGCCTCGCTGGCGACTCAGCTCGCGACCCCGGAGCACACGCCGGTCTTCCGCTGGACGCTGACGGAAGGTCTGCGACGCCTCGACGTCGATCTCGGTGCCCCGCAGCGTCACAATCAGGAGCCCGGCGACCTGCTCGGCCACGTCCGCGCGACCGATCGACGCGGCGTCTACCTGCTGCTCGACTTCCATCCATTCCTCGACAGCCCGATGCACATCCGCCTGCTGAAGGACATCTGCCTCGGCTACGAAAAGGCGGCGAGGACGGTGATGCTGGTCAGTCACGAGATCCGGTTGCCCCGGGAACTCGAGCACTTCGCGGCGCGCTTCGAGCTCTCCTTCCCGTCGCGCGAGGAACGTCACCGCATCGTCGAGCAGGTCGCCGCCGAGTGGCAGCGGGGCAACGGCCGCCGGGCGCGCGTCGACTCCCGGGCGGCCGAGATGCTGGTCGAGAACCTCGCGGGGCTGGCGACCGCGGACACGCTGCGCCTCGCGCGCAAGGCCATCTTCGACGACGGCGCGCTCACCGCGTCGGACCTGCCGGAAGTGATGGCCGCCAAGTACCGGTTGCTGAACAGGGGCGGCGTGCTGGGCTACGAGCACGACACGGCGCGCTTTGCCGAGGTGGCGGGCATGTCGCGCCTCAAGAGCTGGCTCGAGCAACGGCGCCCGGCATTCGACGGCTCGGCGCCGCGGCTCGATCCGCCGCGGGGGCTGCTGCTGCTCGGCGTGCAGGGTTGCGGCAAGAGCCTTGCGGCGCGGGCGATGGCCGGGGTCTTCGGAGTGCCGCTGCTGCGGCTCGACTTCGGGGCGCTGTACAACAAGTATCACGGCGAGTCGGAGCGCAACCTGCGCGAGACGCTGTCGACGGCCGACGTGATGGCCCCCTGCGTGCTGTGGATCGACGAGATCGAGAAGGGCCTCGCCACGGGCGAGGGCGACAACGGGACCTCGCGGCGGATGCTCGGCACCTTCCTGACCTGGATGGCCGAGAAGAAGCGCCGCGTCTTCACCGCGGCGACGGCGAACGACATCTCGGCGCTGCCGCCCGAGCTGATCCGCAAGGGCCGCTTCGACGAGATCTTCTTCGTCGACCTGCCGGACGCGGCCGTGCGGGCGGACATCCTGCGGATTCACCTCGGGCGACGGGAACTGCAGGTGGGTGAGCGTGACCTGCTGGCACTCGCCCACGCCGCAGAGGCATTCTCCGGCGCGGAGCTCGAGCAGAGCGTCGTCTCGGCGATCTACACGGCCCACGCCGAGGGCAGGCAGCCGGGCGCGAGGGACGTGCTCGCCGAGATCCGCGGCACGCGGCCCCTGTCGCGTGTGATGGCGGAGCGCATTGCGGCGCTGCGCGAGTGGGCGCGGGACCGGACCGTGCCTGCCGGCTGACGCGTCGGGTCC